>NZ_JAENXS010000001.1:0-330625 GCF_016612535.1 Bradyrhizobium diazoefficiens | reverse complement strand
GCTCCCCGATGCAAGGCAAGCGTGTAGCATTGCTCGATCGGAGTGAAACCCATTTAGCGAACTGCCGGGGCCGAAAATTCCCGTGCTGCTGTCAGAACGTCGCGCCCTGCTTCGTCCTCGGGACGACGCGCGAAGGGTACAGGGTGGGGTTAGCCAAGCAGATGTGCGAAGCGCATCTGCTTGGCGTAACCCACCAGTTCTGAATCCGCAGCGACAGACTTGGTGGGTTACGCCTAGCAGTTTGCGCTTCGCGCAATCCGCTACGCTAACCGACCCTACGAAGTGTTCCACTTCGCCAATTCGCCTGGCATCGCTATACTTCCGAGCTCAACTGAATGGTGATCTCATGGCAAGAGAATTGGACGGCAAGGTAGCTGCCGTGACCGGGGCCGCATCGGGCATCGGGCTCGCGAGCACTGAAGCGATGCTGGCCGCGGGCGCGCGCGTGGTGCTGATCGACCGCGACGAGGCTGCGCTGACCGCGCTTGGCAACAAGCATGGCGACGCCGCGATCCCGCTGGTCGTCGACCTGCTCGATCCCAAAGACTGCGCCACGCTGCTGCCGCGCGTTCTGGAGAAGGCGGGCCAGCTCGACATCCTGCATGCCAATGCGGGCGCCTATGTCGGCGGCGACCTCGTCGATGCCGACACCACGGCGATCGACCGGATGCTGAATTTGAATGTCAACGTCGTGATGAAGAACGTGCACGACGTGCTGCCGCACATGATCGAGCGCAGGACCGGCGACATCATCGTCACGAGCTCGCTGGCGGCGCATTTTCCGACGCCCTGGGAGCCGGTCTATGCGTCGTCCAAATGGGCGATCAACTGCTTTGTCCAGACGGTGCGGCGCCAGGTCTTCAAGCACGGCATTCGCGTCGGCTCGATCTCGCCCGGCCCGGTCGTCACCGCGCTGCTCGCGGACTGGCCGGCCGAGAAGCTGAAGGAAGCAAGGGATTCGGGAAGCCTGCTGGGGGCCGGCGAGGTGGCTGACGTGGTGATGTTCATGCTGACGCGGCCGCGCGGCATGACCATCCGCGACGTGGTGATGATGCCGACCAATTTCGATCTGTAGGGCGTGTGCTTTTGTAGGGTGGGCAAAGGCGCGCCCTTCGCGCGCCGTGCCCACCGTTTGACCGGATTTGTGGAGAGATGGTGGGCACGGCGCAAGGGCGCCTTTGCCCACCGAAGCTCAATGGATCGCGTGGCGCATTCGAGGCCATTGCGGATTGGCTATGGTCGAATAGGATGCCCTCGACATTGCTCTGCGCGAGGTCACGATGGCCATCAATAAGGACAAGATCGACGACGCCGCGTTGGCGTTGCTTTATTTGACCCTGCACGATGGCTATCGTGCATGGAAAGGCTTTGATTGGGGCGTGCTCGGACGCCTGCATGACAAGGGGATGATCCTTGACCCCGTCGGCAAGGTAAAGTCTGTCGTGTTCACCGACGAGGGACTCGAACGCGCGGAAGCATTGTTCAAAGAGTTGTTCGAGGAATAAGAGCGCTCTCGTAGGGTGGGTTAGCGATGCGTAACCCACCATGCTTCCGCGATTGCCGGACGAACCTGGTGGATTACGCTTCGCTAATCCACCCTACGAGCTACGAGCTAATTGAGGGGTCGATCGGCGTCGCGCGCAATTAGCCCTGCTTCGCTCATTTCCTTCTCGTATATTCCATCAGTGCAGTGACCTGTCAAAAGGTCGAGTTGGAACGGCGCCCAATAGTTGCCGTTCGGAGTGTATGCTTCGCCCAAAAGCGTCGCTTCGTGGACTTCAATGTTGCGAAAGCCGTCCCAGGAAATGCGTGGGCTGTGCCATCCGGAGTTGTCATCCCGTATCGCGATGAAGTCGGTCAAGCGCTGAAATACGACGGACCCAAGCGACGAAACCGAAATAACCTGTTTGATATCGCCCGCGATACGATCGAGCACGATACGGCGCTCGGGATCGAGAATGCAGGCATCACCTTGCGCGACGACGATGACATAATCCCCACCAGGATAATCGAGGACGGCATTGCAGGCAGACATCCCGCCGACGAAATTCCCGACCCACGGCTCGGAGTTCTTTGGATAGAAGCGGACGACCAGTCCTTCCCGGTGCTCGCGCGGGCCGTGAACACTGAAGTTCACAGCCATGGGACCATATGGCGGCAGACCGGGCAGAATCTCAAACCGCATGAGTATCGCTCTTGATCCAGGCCGCGAGTTCGCGCCACGGCTCCAGCGTCCAGTGACCGGAAGCGGCACCGGACGGCGACGGTAGCACGAATATCTCGGCTGGGCCTTCGTCGCGCATCTGCCGCCCCAGCGAAATCCCGTTCGATGGCCTGCCATAAAACAAGCTCGCCGCCTTCTTGCTCGTGAACGCAATCGTTCGCGGTCGATACTTTTCGATCTTGGCCCTGAAGCCGGGCACGTCGATCGTCTCAGCCGCGATCTGGTGATCCATCCCGGCGCCCGATTTGGAGAGATCGGTGAAGCCGATCCCGAGCTCGATCAGCGCGGCGAACTCGCCCGGCTGATAGCGCCGCGGCGTGATGCCGGCCTCATGGATCGCACGCCAAAAGCGGTTGCCGGGATGGGCGTAGTAGTGACCGAGTTCGGCCGAGCGCGTGCTGGCGGCGGTGCCGACGAAGACGAGGCGGAGGTTGGGACGGAGTTGGTCGGGAAGGCGGTGAGGGGCGGGTGCAGGCAAATCGACTAACTCTAGTGTTGTGGCTCGCATTAGCGTCAGCGGCGCGCGGGTCAACTGTCAATCGGATGTTGCTTTGCTTCATCCGGATTACGCTTGCCGACGGAGATCGGTGGGTTACCATCCGCCACTGATCAAGCGAATCAGCCTGCGAGGCAGCGACCACTGCAATCCGCGCGACATGGACACATGCCAAAAGAACGAACATCTGTGCCCGAGGACGTGAGCGCCGAAGTATTATTTTTGCAAGATCATACCTGTTGTATCTGCCGCGAGCCAGGTAAGCGGATCCAAATTCATCATATTGATGGCAATCCAACCAACCATTTTGTGAATAATCTTGCAGTACTTTGTTTCGACGACCACGATCGGACTCAAGTTCGAGGTGGGTTTGGAAGAACGTTGCTCGCGGCCGAAGTAGAAAAGTATCGCGTCGATTGGATAGCGAGAGTGGCGGACCGCCGCGCGAGGGCTGACAATATCGCCATTGCTTCGATGTCGCGAACGATGAAGCCCGATTTGAGCGCTGAATGGAATCGTCCGTCCGACACGCAGTTAATCGCATATATCGAGCACCTCCCAAGCTTGCGCAAGGTTGCTCATGACCGAGCGCGTAATGACTGGGACTCTGGCGTTACTGGCCAAATGCGTGGTGCGGCCTTGGAAATCATCGATATCCTGGAACGGGTCCTGCTTCATCTATCCGCGTGGTATCCTCCGGATCATTTTGGACCAGATGGTGCCGGCAAATACTTCAACGACTATGTTGCTTCGCGTTATTTGTGGCACCGATCTGTCAGTGAGCCGGCCGGTCCGGGGAGCGGCGGCACGATGATACATATTCTAACCGCTCACGGGGTTATGGAAGATTTGTCGAGAACTGTTGAAGACATGGTTGAAGCCCTGGGGATGGGCGAGATCAATCTACCCCTTTGGCGGACAAAGTGGAGGGTGGCGGGTCGGTTTGCTCCATCTATCTTGGAACGTTTGTCCGAATTTTCGTCGCGCTTATTTTCGTGGCTGTCATGAGGTGCGAGGGTAGGTAAAGACCTCGGATGCTGCGACCTCATCTACTCCGACGCCTGCTTCGCCGCGAAATATGACCAGCACGCGGGAGACAATCTCGCGCGTGAACTGGCTTCGCTGAACTGGCAGCGTAAGGTTGGTTAGCCGCTCACAAGTGTGGTCGTTCAACACTCGACGGCGCAAGGCGTAACCCAACCTACGGGCTAAGTACATCCGGCGCCGCCGTAGATAGTTCGTATTGAACTTCGATCACGAAACTCGAACTGCTTAAGATCGAAACTATAGAGTAGCATGCCATTTCCCGTAGAGCGCAAAAGCTTACGGCTGAGGCATTCACCCGACTGAAGATACATGGCCTGAATGCCTTCGTGGTTTCGAATTTCGTACTTGAGCCACATCTTTCCGGAGATATGGCAGAATATCACAGCGTTTATAATTACGGCGATAAGAAAACTCTTCTGGTCCATTTGGTGTCTTCGATAACTCGACAAAGTGAAATCGAAGATGAACCAAAATAGGATAGCCCACGGCAAGAACTCGATAGTGAAGATCTCGTTATTTATCGCGTTGAGATGGATATCGTTCAGTATCGCCGTTGCGGCAAAAAGGGCGAGTGCTACCAAGGGGAGCAAGTCGACGCTCCAAGCGGGCAAAGGAGCTACTGCAACAAGCTTGTCCAATCCCTTCGAGAGAAAATGTTTTGGGATTGAAAACATGAGGGACAGGACGCAATAGGTTGTGTAGACGCCGATAACGTATTGCAATATCGGAATGTTAGCGTTCACCAAATCCGAGAAAGAGAATAGCTCCACGAAGCGACTTGGTACGAGATCAAAGTAGCCTGCGTTGAAAGATGCGACGGCCAATACATATCCGAGTGTAGTGGCAGCTAGTCCTTCTCCCAGCGTAATCTTGATGTTGAACATGAGAGCGCTCCTTAGACGCCGTCGGACGCTTAAGATGTTTCGTGTGAATGGCTTTGCGAATCAGGCTGCTAGAATAGCAAACGTGGCGATCGATTGACTAACTCAGCGTGCCTAGTACTGCTGCATCAGCCTTGGGATGTGAGTCATTTGGATAAGTTGGCGCTTTCTTGTTGGAAATAGTCCCACAAGAATATGAGAAGTAAAAAAGAGGCCGGGCTATTGCCCGGCCTCTTTCATCGTCGGATGAGTACAGCTCCCTCTTCACAACACCCGATTGCTCTCCTTCACCTTCTCCGCATCCAGATACACGCTGCTCCCCATCTCCTTGAACTTCGCGCTCATCTTCGCCATGCCGTCTTCGGCCGTCCCGCTCATCGACATCCCCACCGCAGCCGGATCATTCAGCGTCGCCGCATAGTCCCGCACGTCCTGCGTGATCTTCATCGAGCAGAACTTTGGTCCGCACATCGAGCAGAAATGGGCGACCTTGTGGGCTTCCTTCGGCAGGGTCTCGTCGTGGAAGTTTTTTGCGGTCTCGGGGTCGAGGCCGAGGTTGAACTGGTCGGTCCAGCGGAAGTCGAAACGCGCGCGGGAGAGCGCGTCGTCGCGGAGCTGGGCTGCGGGGTGGCCCTTGGCGAGGTCGCTCGCATGCGCGGCGATCTTGTAGGTGATGACGCCGACCTTGACGTCGTTGCGATCGGGCAGGCCGAGATGCTCCTTCGGCGTGACGTAGCAGAGCATGGCGCAGCCGAACCAGCCGATCATGGCTGCACCGATGCCCGAGGTGATGTGGTCGTAGCCCGGCGCGATGTCGGTGGTCAGCGGTCCAAGCGTGTAGAACGGCGCTTCGCCGCATTCCTTGAGCTGCTTGTCCATGTTGATCTTGATCTTGTGCATCGGCACATGGCCGGGGCCTTCGATCATGACCTGGCAGCCCTTGGCCCACGCGATTTTCGTCAGTTCGCCGAGCGTCTCGAGTTCAGCAAACTGTGCGCGGTCGTTGGCGTCGGCGATCGAGCCCGGGCGCAGGCCGTCGCCGAGCGAGAACGAAACGTCATACTTGCGCATGAGATCGCAGATCTCGTCGAAATGTGTGTAGAGGAAGCTTTCCTTGTGATGCGCCAGGCACCATTTCGCCATGATCGAGCCGCCGCGAGAAACAATGCCGGTGACGCGGTTGGCGGTGAGGTGGATGTAGGGCAGGCGCACGCCGGCGTGAATGGTGAAATAGTCGACGCCCTGCTCGCACTGCTCGATCAGCGTGTCCTTGTAGAGCTCCCAGGTCAGTTTGACCGGATCGCCGTCGCACTTCTCCAGCGCCTGATAAATCGGAACGGTGCCGATCGGCACCGGCGCGTTGCGCAGGATCCATTCGCGGGTGGTGTGGATGTTGCGGCCCGTCGAGAGGTCCATCACGGTGTCGGCGCCCCAGCGGATCGCCCACACCATCTTCTCGACCTCCTCCTCGACCGACGAGGTCACCGCGGAGTTGCCGATATTGGCGTTGATCTTGGTCAGGAAGTTGCGGCCGATGATCATCGGCTCGAGCTCACTGTGATTGATGTTGCAGGGGATGATGGCGCGACCGCGCGCGATCTCGGAACGCACGAACTCCGGGGTGATGAAGGCGGGGACTTCTGCGCCAAAGCTTTCGCCGTCGGCGAGCGCCTGTTCGGCGCGTTCGAGCTGCTGCTTGCGGCCGAGATTTTCGCGGGCGGCGACGTAGATCATCTCCTTGGTGATGATGCCGGCCCGCGCAAATTCGAGCTGGGTGATCTTGTGGCCGTCCAGCCCGCGCAGCGGCTGGTGATAGGCGGAGAAGGAGCGCGCGGCCTTGTCCGCGGAGACGCTGCCATTGTCCTCCGGCTTGATCTGGCGTCCCTCATATTCCTCGACGCCGCCGCGCTCCAGCACCCATGATTTGCGGCCGCGCGCGAGGCCGGCGTTGACGTCGATGGTGACGCTCGGGTCGGTGTAGGGGCCGGAGGTGTCGTAGACCGGCAGGTTCGGCTCGCCGGCGCCTTCGGAGAGGATGATCTCGCGCAAGGGCACGCGCATGTCGGGCGCGGCGTCGGGCGAGGCAAAGATTTTTCGCGAGGACGGCAGCGGGCCGGTGGTGACGGCGGGGACGGTCTTGTCGGGGTTGGAGCGGATGTTCATGGAATCCTCCGGTTTAATTGGTATGCGTGTGCGTCTGGGCGACGCTGGTGAGTTCTTGCTCCGTCATTGCGAGGAGCACTTGCGACGAAGCAATCCAGGCTGCCTCTGCGGAGAGACTCTGGATTGCTTCGCGTCGCTCGCAATGACGAGTGGAGAGAGTGTGTGTCACGCCGCCTCCTTCGACTGGCCGAGCCATTGTTTGACCCGCGCATCCGGGTCGGCATTTTGAGTAACGTCGGACACCACGGCGATGGAATCCGCGCCGGCGGCAAAGATCTCCGCGGCGTGTTCGAACTTGATGCCGCCGATCGCGACCAGCGGGATCGCGCCGACGCGCTTCTTCCACTCCGTGATTTTGGGAATGCCTTGCGGTTCGAAGCGCATCGACTTCAGCGTGGTGAAGAAGATCGGGCCGAGCGCGACGTAGTCGGGTTTTGCGGCGAGCGCAGTCGCAAGCTCTTCTTCGTCATGGGTGGAGATGCCGAGCGACAGGCCGGCCTCGCGGATGGCTGTCAAATCCGCGTCCGCCAGATCCTCCTGGCCGAGATGCAGGTACTTCGCCCCGGCGACGATCGCCGCGCGCCAATAGTCGTTCACGACCAGCTTGGCCTGCGTGCCCTTGGTGATCGCCAGCGCGTCGGTGACGATCTGGAGCGCGTCGCCGTCGTTCAAATCTTTTGCGCGCAGCTGGATCGTGCCAACGCCGAGCTTGGTCAGGCGCTCGACCCAGGCGAGGCTGTCGACGACGGGGTAGAATCGATCAGGATACGGCATGCCAGAACGGGGTCCCAACGACAGGGGTGGAGGGGCAGGCGAAATCGCGGGCGTTCATCAGCCCGGCTTCGTAAGCGGTGCGGCCGGCATCACAGCCGAGGCGGAAGGCGTTGGCCATGGCGACGGGATCGGCGGCCTTGGCGATGGCCGTGTTGAGCAGCACGGCATCGTAGCCGAGTTCGAGCGCCTCGGCCGCATGCGAGGGTGCGCCGATGCCGGCATCGACCACCAGCGTGACGTCGGGCAGGCGTTCGCGCATCAGCTTCAGCGCATCGCGATTGGTGATACCCTTCGCGCTGCCGATCGGAGCGGCCCACGGCATCACCACCTTGCAGCCGGCGTCGACCAGGCGGTTGGCGACCGAGAGGTCCTCGGTGCAATAGGGGAATACCTCAAAACCGTCCTTGATCAGGATCGCGGCGGCCTCGACCAGGCCGACGACGTCGGGCTGCAGCGTGTCGTTGTCGGCGATGACTTCGAGCTTGATCCAGGATGTGCCGAACAATTCGCGCGCGAGCTTTGCGGTGGTCACGGCTTCGCGCACGCTGCGGCAGCCGGCGGTGTTCGGCAGCACGGTGACGTCGAGCTCGCGGATCAGATTCCAGAAGGCGTCACCGGTCTTGCCACCGGCGGATTCACGGCGGAGCGAGACGGTGACGATGTTCGCGCCGGAGGCGCGGATCGCGCCTTGCATGATCGCAGGCGAGGGATAGAGCGCGCTGCCGATCAGCAGGCGGGAGGCGAAGGTTTTGCCGTAGAAGGTCACCATGTGGGAGGTGTCTCCTCAATCAATGCCGTCGTCCCGGCGAAGGCCGGGACCCATAACCACAGGCTTGCGTTGTGACGGTCGGTCTTTCTCCGCGCGCCCCAAGCGAGATCACGCGGTATGGGTCCCGGCCTTCGCCGGGACGACTCGTGGAGAGAGCTTGCCTGCAACATCCTCACCCTCCCTGCCGCGGCGTGATGATCTCGATCTCGTCGCCGGCCTTGAGCGCGGTCTCGGACCAGCGGCTTTTCGGAACGACGTCGTAATTCAGCGCGATCGCGAAATGGGTGCCCTCGTAGTCGAGCTCGCTGAGCAGTGCGTCCACACTCGCTGAGCTGATTTCGCGCTGCTCGCCATTGACGATCACACGCATTGCATCACCTCATTGTCGATCTGGCCGCGCTCGACGTAATTGAGCGTCAGCTCGGCGAGCGCCGGCGCGAGCAGGAAACCGTGGCGGTAGAGTCCGTTGACGCTGATCTTGCCGCCACGCACGCCGATGCGGGGCAGATTGTCGGGGAAGGCCGGACGGAGACCCGAGCCGAATTCGACGATGCGGGCCTCGCCAAAGGCAGGATGCACGGCATAGGCCGCGCCCAGCAGCTCCAGTGCGGAGCGGACGCTGACGCCGGTGTCCTCGGCCTCGATCGAGGTGGCGCCCAGCATGAACAGATTGTCCTCGCGCGGGATCACGTAGAGCGGCCAGCGCGGATGGATCAGCCGCACCGGGCGCGCCAGCTGCACCTCGTCGCTCTCGATCAGGATCATCTCGCCCTTGACGCCGCGCAGCTCCGGCTGTTCGTCGCGCGCGCCAAGGCCGCGGCAGTCGATCACGATGCCTTTAGGATTAAGGTTTGCGAGATCGGCGGCGCTGACGTCGCTTCCGAACTTGATGGTGCCGCCGGCGGCAACGATGCGCGCGTGCAGCTTCGGCAGCACGCGGCGCGGCTCGACATGGCCCTCGGTCGGGAAGAACAGCGCATCGCGGAAGCGGCCTTCCAGCGACGGCTCGAGCGCGGCGAGGCCGCTCGCATCGAGCCGGCGATGGCCTTCTGTCATCCGCGCAAAGCGCTCGAAATCGTTGCGCTCGCGCGGATGCGCCACGACCAGCGAGCCGTTGAAGGGCGTGTCCGGCAATTCGCGCCGCCAGATGTCGAGCGAGCGCAGGCCGAGCCTGGAGATGATGGGTTCGGCGACCTCCGCCTCGCAATACGGCGCGAGCATGCCGCCGGCCCAGTGGCTGGTGGCGTCGGTCATGCCTGCGTCACTGCGCTCGTGTAAGGTCACGGCATGGCCGGCCTGCGCGAACAACAGCGCCTGCCAGGCTCCGGCTATGCCTGCACCGATGATGGATACCGTGGAATCCGGTCGCTTGGTCGTCTGCAACATCCCTGTCCCTTCGCCGGCATGACCCGGATCAGGTTCAAAGGGTCACCGCGGTCCTGGGCGTTCCCATCTTCGGGATTGCCCATTTAGCGGTATCTCAGCTCCTCCTCGGAGCACCCCTCGGAACGGCTCTAATGTAGGCCAGTCGCGGCCTGTGTCAACGCATGTTCCCGGGAACCTGCGCCCGCGCGTTGCGGATGCGCTGCGCCAGCTTGCGATGCGGCAGAGGGCCGAACATCGGCTGCGGATTGCCGTTCGGCTCCAGTTGGGTCTCGAAGCTCGCCTCTCGCACGGCTTGCTGGCGCTGCTGCTTTGCAACGTAGTAATAGCCGCCCGCGAAATAACGAATGGCTCGGGCGTGGTCGCCGTTCGCCGCGTGATAGGCGCCGGCGAGGTACTTCACCGCATAAGTGAGATTGGTGTCGGGATCGCGCAGGCCGGCGGCATCGCCGGTGTAGCCGAGGCCGCGGGCGGTCGCGAGCTTGATCTGCATCAGCCCGATGGTGCCGCCATGGCCGACCAGGCCGGGTTGATAGCGGCTTTCGCGCATGATGACGCGATGCACCAGCGCTTCCGGCACGCCGTTGGCGCGCGCGTGGGCCGCGACCATCTCGGCATATTCGGCCTCACCCGCGAAGGCGGCCTGCGACGACACCAGTCCGGCCGCGAGCAGCGCGGCGACGCGCAAAATTTTCATCAGATACCCCGGATTGCCTGAATGGCTCGCGCCAAGCTGCCGTTAGGCCTCCCGAACGCGGCGATGATGTGACCAAACGCCGCCGTCGGCGATTTCGCGGGCCCCGAGCCGTCGTGATGACTCAATGCTGGCGCAGGGATCCCTCGGGCGAACGAACCCGCTCGCGACAGCACGCCTGTCTATTCGCGCTGCTCGGCGAAAGCGAGTATGAAAGCCGTTGCGAATCGGGAGAGGTGCCATGACAAAAGCCAACACGGCGGCAGCACACACCGGCGACATCCCCAGACAGAACCCCTGTGCCCAATGCGGCACGCCGATCCAACGGCCGGACTGGATCGAGCCGGGCGAGGGACGCATCTCTTATCTCTGGAATTGCCGCGCCTGCGGCTATCGCTTCGAGGCGGTGGCGATCTTCGACGAGGCGGCTATCGCGCTGGCGGCTTAAGCCGCCAGCCGCGGCTGCTGCCACACCGGCAATTGCATCCGCACGATCAGCCCGTGCGGCTGGCGGTCGTGCAGCGACAACTCGCCGCCATGGGCGAGCGCGATCGCGCGCGCGATCGACAGGCCGAGGCCGAAGCCGGTGGAATCGTCCATGGTGCGCGCGTCGTCGCCGCGCACGAACGGCTCCAGCATCTCCTGCTTGCGCGCATCCGAAATGCCGGGGCCGTCGTCCTCGACGTCGATGACGAGCTTGGTGCCGGAGACATCGAGGCGGATCGTCACCTCGGCGCCGAAGCGCACCGCGTTCTCGACCAGATTGGTGACGCCGCGATGCAGATCGTCGGGACGGGCGGCGGCGGTCGCCGACAGCGGTCCCTCGTAATGCACGACATGGCCCATGTCGCCGAACTGGTCGGCGATGAGCTGCAGCGTGCTCGCGATGTCGACCAGCGTCACCGCCTCGACCTTGCGGTCGTTGCGCAACAGCGACAGCACGCTTTCCAGCATCGAGCGCATCTGGTCGAGGTCGATCAGCATGCGCTTGCGGTTGCCCTCGTCCTCGATGAACTCGGCGCGCAGGCGCAGTCGCGTGATCGGGGTGCGCAGATCGTGGCTGATCGCCGCCAGCATGCGGGTGCGATCCGACATCAGGCCGGCGATCCGCTCATGCATGCGGTTGAGCGCACGCGCGACCAGGCGGATCTCCTCCGGTCCGCGCTCGGGCAGCGGCTCGGCGGTGCCGTCCAGGCTGAAATTCTCGGCGGCCTTGGCAAAGGCCGACAATGGCGTCGCCAGCGCGCGCGCCGCCCACACGCCGAGCACGCTGATACAGATGAAGGCCGTCATCAGCGTGATGAGCCACGGCCCGCCCCAGAACCACGGCCGCGGGCCGTTCTCGACATGGCCCGCGATCACGGTGCCGTCGGGCAATTGCACGCCGATGCGATGTACGCCGCCCTCGGGCGCGAGCTGCACCACCTTGTAGCCGCGGCCGAGATGGCGGCGGAGCCCGTGCAGGTGCTGGCTTTCGCTGTCCTCAATCACCGTCGCCGTGCCCGGTGCTGATGTCTCGAGGTTGAGCTTCGGGAAGGCGCGCGCGAGATCTGCGGTGAGGCGCGGCCGGTCATCCGGCTCGGCCGAGCCGAGCAGCAGCGCTGCATCCATCAATTGGGGCGCGCCGTCCGGCGGCGCGTCCGGGCGGTCGGGCCGGTTGATCAGGAAGGCGGTGGTGACGACGAGATGCAGCGCGACCGTCGAGGCCAGCACCAGCGCGGCAATCTGCCCGCCGATGCCCTTGAGGTGGAAGAACCCAAACGGCCTCATCGCCTTAACGCCCCGTCAGCTGCTCGGGGGCGTCGTAACCGCTTCCGTGCTCGCTACTTCAGTTCTTGGCGTAAACAGGTAGCCGCCGGACCGCACCGTCTTGATGAGGGTCGGATCGGCCGGATTGGGCTCGATCTTGCGGCGGATGCGGCTGACCAGCACGTCGATGGAGCGCTCGAACGAGCCGGTGTTGCGCCCCTGCGTGAGGTCGAGCAGGCTGTCGCGCGACAGCACGCGGCCGGGCCGCTCGCAGAACGTCCTGAGCAGGTCGAACTCGGCGCTGGTCACCGCGACGCGGGCGCCTTCCGGATTGCGCAACTCGCGCAGCCGCAGGTCGATACGCCAGCCTTCGAAGGCGAGCGTGGATGCGCCCTCGATCGAGCTTGCGGCCTGCGCGGAGGCCTGGCGCCGCAGCACCGCGTTGATGCGGGCGAGCAGCTCGCGCGGGTTGAACGGCTTCGGCAGATAGTCGTCCGCGCCCATCTCGAGGCCGACGATGCGGTCGACGTCCTCGCCGCGCGCGGTCAGCATGATGATCGGCGTCTGCGCCTCCGAGCGCACCTTGCGGCACAGGCTGAGACCGTCCTCGCCGGGCAACATGACGTCGAGGATGATGAGATCAACGCGGTGGTCGGACATGGCGCGCGACATCTCGCGGCCGTCGCTCACGGCGGTGACGTTGCAGGCGTTGTTGCGCAGGTACTTCGCAATCAACGTCCGCGTTTCGCGGTCGTCCTCGACGACCAGGATGTTGGGAGAAGGAATGGCCATGAGCTTTGTTTGTCCAAGATTCGGGCCAAAAGGCGAAGATTTTTGTTACAGTTTGTTTCCGGATATGTTTCCGCAACACCCCGCAACGACCGCGTAGTCGCACGGCAAGGTCTCGTTAAGGCCGTTAACCATACCGTGGCGCAGGAATGTACGAAACCCCGCAAAAGCCACGGTGCCCTCATGACCTCGATTTCGGCGGCCTCCGCCGGTAACTACCAGTCGCCGCTGCAAAAGCTGCAGCAGGAATTGCAATCGGAAGTTTCCGACGGCACGATCTCCTCGTCGGACCAGTCCGCGCTCACGACCGCGCTGCAAGACATCGATACCTCGCTCCAGCAGAGCCGCTCCAGCGACCAGTCCAGCGGCACCAAGCCGTCCAAGGATGGCCTGAAGTCGAAGATCGACGACCTCATCGCGGGCGAAGTCTCGAACGGGACGCTGACGTCGAGCCAGGCCGACGAACTGAAAGGTGTGTTTCAGTCCGCCTTCGCCAAGGGGCCCGGTGGTGCAGGTGGCCCGCCGCCCGGTCCGCCGCCGTCGGACGACGGCTCTTCGGATTCCGCGTCGTCGACGGATTCGACGAGCAGCAGCTCGACCGAGTCCAGCACGGCCAAGATCCTCGAGCAGTTCCTCCAGGCGCTGCAGCAGTCGCAGTCCTCGAGCTCGTCCTATGGCGCCAATGGCAGCACCACGAGTTCGTCGAGCAGCTCGGATTTCTCCGCGCTTCTGATCGACTACCAGAGCTGACCTGAGCGACGCAGGTCGGCGCGTTCCTCGCCGCGATCGTGCTACATCCCAGGGCGCAAGATCGTCGGCGGGGAACCGCACAACGTTCCTGTGTGACGCAGGAACCTTCGTCGCAACGCAGCACCGCATTGCGCAACGAAATTGCCGCAGCTCAGGAACTGCACGTGCTCGTGGCTGTTCTCCCCGCACAAGTTTTCTGCTGAAGGAGAGGACAACCATGTTGATGAAATCGATCGCCGCCGGTCTTGCCGGCACCGCTTTGCTTGCGACCGTTGCGTTCGCGCAAAACCCGACCACCACCACCGACAAGACGCCCAATGCGGCTAACACCGCAACCACCACAACCACGAGCGCATCGGGCGAATGGCGTGTGTCGAAGATGGCGGGCGTGAAGGTCTATAACGAGTCCAACGAGAACATTGGCTCGATCAACGACCTGCTGATGGACAAGAGCGGCGCCGTGAAGATCGCCGTGATTGGCGTCGGCGGCTTCCTCGGCATGGGCGAGCATCTGGTCGCCGTGCCGTACGAGAAGCTGAAATTCGTCAATGAGGCCGTGGCCTATACCGGCACCGGCGCGAACCCGGGCGCCAAGCCCGCCGCGTCCACCACCACCGGCGCTGCGACCGGCACCGAGAAGACGACCACGACGACGTCGTCGGGCTCAAAGTGGTATCCGGACCACGCCGTGTTCAACGCGACCAAGGACCAGCTGAAGAACATGCCCGAGTTCAAGTACTCGGAGTGATGCGGAGCACGTGATGGCCTAAACGCAGCACGCCCGGTTTTCACCGGGCGCGCTGTCGTGTCTCTTGTTACCTCGCCCCGCAAGAGCGGGGCGAGGGGGAAGATTTTTTACTTCACCAGCGGGCAGCCGCCCTTGTCGAGCGGGCGGAAGGCCTCGTCGCCGGGCACGGTGGCGATCAGCTTGTAGAGGTCCCACTCGCCCTTGGACTCGTCCGGCTTCTTCACCTCGAACAGATACATGTCGTGGACCATGCGGCCGTCGATGCGGATCTTGCCGTTTTTGGCGAAGAAGTCGTTCACCGGCGTGGCGCGCATCTGCGCCATCACCTTCGGCGCCTCGTCGGTCTTGATGGCGTCGATCGCCTTCAGATAGTGCATGGTCGCCGAATAGAGGCCGGCCTGGATCATGGTCGGCATGTGGCCGACCTTCTCGTTGAAGCGCTTCGAGAAGGCGCGCGTCTCGTCGTTCATGTCCCAGTAGAATGCGTCGGTGACGATCAGGCCCTGGGTGGCCTTGACGCCGAGGGAGTGGACGTCGGTGATTTCCAGCAGCAGCGCGATCATCTTCTGACCGCCTTGCATCAGGCCGAATTCGGCGGCCTGCTTCAGCGCGTTGGTGGTGTCGCCGCCGGCATCCGCCAGTGCGACCACCTTGGCCTTGGAAGCCTGGGCCTGGAGCAGGAAGGAGGAGAAGTCCGACGAGTTGAGCGGATGCCGGACGTCGCCGAGCACCTTGCCGCCGCTCTCCTTGACCACGTTGGCGGCGTCGCGCTCGAGCGCCATGCCGAAGGCGTAGTCGGCAGTGATGAAGAACCAGGTGTCCTCGCCGCGCTTCACCATCGCCTTGCCGGCAACGTTCGACAGCGCATAGGTGTCGTAGGTCCAGTGCACCGTGTTCGGCGAGCACGCCGTGCCGGTGATGTCGGAGGAGCCGCCGCCGGAATTGATGTTGATCTTGTTCTTCTCGCGCGTCAGCGCCGAGATCGGCAGCGCCACTGATGATGTCGGCACGTCGAAGATCGCGTCAACCTTCTCGTTGTCGTACCAGTTGCGGGCGATGTTGACGCCGACGTCGGGCTTGTTCTGGTGGTCGGCGGCGACCACTGCGACCTGCTTGCCGGCGACCTTGCCGCCGTAATCGGCGACCGCCATCTCGACGGCGGCGAGCGAGCCCTTGCCGGTCGCATCCGCATAGAGGCTCGACATGTCGGTGAGCACGCCGATCTTGACGATTTCGTCGGAAATCTGCGCCTGCGCCGTGCCGCAGCTGGCGGCGATGGCGAAGCTGGCCGCGACCGCGGCAATGAGTTTATGCATGTTATTTCTCCCTTTGTGTTGTTGTTTGGGCATTGTTGCGGGGACGTTCTAGCCGCAATCGACGCTGCCGCAAAGCCAGGGGGGTGCAAGGGCGTCGGGAGTAAACGGGTGGCTCCGTTATTCCGGCGCACGAATTATGATGCGCAATTGTGCATCTGAGAAACCATTCATCCGCTCACCGCTCAGGCGCTGCTGCCTTTGAGCCGTTCGTTGCGTCGGCGCAAGCCCTCCAGGGTGGCGAGGAGGATGACCGAGACCGTCGTCAAAATCACTGCCGCGGCCGTGATGGTCGGGCTGATGTTCTCGCGGATGCCGCTGAACATCTCGCGCGGCAGGGTGCGCTGCTCGGGACCGGCCATGAACAGCACGATCACTACCTCGTCGAAACTGGTCGCGAAGGCGAACAGCGCGCCTGACGCGATCCCCGGCAGGATCAGCGGCAGGATCACGCGGCGGAACGCTTGAAGCGGCGAGGCGCCGAGCGAGGCGGCGGCGCGTGCCAGGTTGGTGTCGAAGCTTTGCAGCGTCGCACCGACCGTGATCACCACAAAGGGCGTCGCCAGCGCGGTGTGGGCCAGGATCAAGCCGAGATAACTGCCGGTCAGTCCGATCGGCGCGAAGAAGAAATACAGGCCGACCGCGGTGATGACACCGGGCACGACGACCGGCGACAGCACGAAAGCCAGTACCAGCGGCTTGAATCGGCTCTTCCATTGCGCCAGCCCCAACGCGGCGAGCGTGCCGAGCACCATCGACACCACGGTCGAGGCTACGCCGATGATCATGCTGTTCTTCAGCGAATTCATCCAGCGCGGCGAACTGATGAAATCGTCGTACCAGCGCAAGGAGAGGCCCGGCAGCGGATAAGTGAGGTACGAGCCCGAGCTGAAGGACAGCGGCATGATCGCCAGGATGGGCGCGATCAGGAAGATGAACACCAGCGTCGAGATGGCGATGGTCGCGGTCCATGCGATGCGCTGGCTGGGCGTGCGCAGGGAAGGGGTGTCGCTCAATTCTTCATGCCTCCCGTGACCTGCTGGCCCTGCACCAGCTTGCCGTAGACGAGCGCGAGCAGAATAGTCGCCAGCAGCAGCACCGCACCCAGCGCCGAAGCAAGGCCCCAATTGGCGGTCTCGGTGGTGTAGAGCGCGATGAAGTAGCTGATCATCTGATCGGCGGCGCCGCCGACGAGGGCGGGCGTGATGTAGTAGCCGAGCGCCAGGATGAAGACGAGCAGGCCTCCCGCGCCGATGCCGGGCAGGGTTTGCGGCAGATAGATCCGCAGGAACGCGGTGAGGGGTGGCGCACCGAGCGAGGCGGCGGCACGCATGTAGGCGGGCGAGATCGCCTTCATGCTGCTGTACAGCGGCAGGATCATGAACGGCAGGAGTACGTGGGTCATGGCCACGCAGACACCGAAGCGGTTGTAGATCAGGCGCAACGGCTCGTCGATGATGCCAAGCCAGTGCAGGCTGTCGTTAACGACACCCTTGCTCTGCAACAAGACGATCCAGGCGCAGGTGCGGACCAGAAGCGACGTCCAGAACGGCAGCAGCACGAATATCATCAACAGGTTCGAGCGCCGGGGCGGCAGCGTCGCCAGCAGGTAAGCGACCGGGAAGCCAAGGATCAGGCAGAGTACGGTGACACCGAGGCTGATGAGGAAGGTGCGGGCGAAAATTTCGCGGTAGATGGCCTGATCCGGTGGGGCCGAGACGATCGCGCCGTCCACGTTCCGCGTCAGGTCGAGCGCCGCCAGAAGGTAGAAGCCGGTGACGGGACCACCGGCGTCCTTGATCGTGGTCCAGGTGGTGCGTTCGCGCCAGGCTGGGTTGATCTTGCCCAACGTCTCCTTTGCCGTGTCGGGCTCCGGCGCCGTCTTCAGATGGCGCGCGGTGCCGGTCAGAATCGTGCGAAATCCATTCAGGGCGTAATTGAGCCGCTTGGCCGCAATCGCAATGGTGCCGGCTCCGCGCGCGGACAGGATGTCGCTTGCCAGTGCCGCGTAGGCCTTTTCGTCCGGCAGGTCCTTGCCATCCCAATTGGCGAGCGCCGCGACAGTTTTCGGCAGCGCCTGACGCACCTCCCGGTCGTCGACCGCGCGCCACAGCATGCCGGCGATCGGGCCTGCGAAGGTGAAGAGCAGGAAGACGAGAAGCGGGGCTACCAGCGCCAATGCCTTGACCTGGCGCGTCCGCTCGGCACGCCTCAATCGGCGCTTGAGCGGCACCTCGGTCGACGCATCGGCACCGGTCAGGAGCGCATCCGTCATTGCTCGGGCCTTGGGGCTGCGCTATTTCGCGGCCCATTTGTTGAAGCGCTCGGTCAGGCGGTCGATGTTCTCGAGCCAGAAGGCAACGTTGATCTCGACCGCGTTCTTGATGTTGTCAGGTGCCGTCGGCAGGTTCTTCAGGACGGCCGGCTGGATCAGAGCGGCGGCGTCCTTGTTCGAGGTGCCATAGGCAATGTTCTCCGACAGTTTCGACTGGTTTTCCGCCTTGCCTGCGAAGTCCAGGAACTTGTAGGCCGCGTCCTTGTTCGGGCTCCCCTTCAGGATGACCCAGCTGTCGAGCGTGAAGAGCGCGCCGTCCCACACCATGCCAAAGTTTTTCTTCTCGTTCTTGTTCGCCATGTCGATGCGGCCATTGTAGACCGAGGTCATCACCACCTCGCCGGAGGCGAGCAATTGCGGCGGCTGGGCGCCGGCCTTCCACCAGACGATGTCGCCCTTGATGGTGTCGAGCTTCCTAAACGCGCGCTCGATGCCCTCGTCGGTCGCCAGCACCTTGTAGACGTCCTTCGGTGCGACGCCGTCGGCCATGAGCGCGATCTCCAGCGTGGTCTTCGGGCCCTGCCGCAGGCCGCGCTTGCCCGGAATCTTCTTGGTGTCGAAGAAGTCGGCCCAGCCCTTGGGGGCGTCCTTCAGCTTGTCCTTGTCGTAGCCGAGGACGAAATCGTAGAGGATGGCGCCGACGCCGCAGGGGTTGACGGATGGCGGGATATAGGCGGCCTCGCCGCCGATCTTGGAATAGTCCAGCTTCTCGAACAGGCCTTCCTCGCAGCCGACCGCCAGTTCGTCGCTCTCGACCTGGACCACGTCCCAGGTGGCAGCACCACCCTGCACCTTGGCGCGCAGCACGCCGACGCCGCCGTCCCAGGACTCGTCGTTCATGCCAACGCCGGTCGCCTTCTTGAACGGCTCGAAATAGACCTTCTTCTGGGCATCCTGATACGCGCCGCCCCACGACACGATTGTGAGGTCACGCGCCTGCGCGACCGTGGCCAGCGCAGCGCTGGCGCTGAACGCCGCGGCGAAACCCAGAGCAATCTTGCCAGTCTTGCGCTTCAGCATGGTCTTCGTTCCTTCTTCATGTGCGTTGCGTTGAGGTTGATTGATGCAGGTTCGCTTGCGTTGGGATCAGACGGGGTCGAGCGCGAGGCAGTCCTCGGGGCGGAAGGTGATGAACACGCTTTCGCCGTGCCGGAAGCTATCATGCGCCCCCGGCTGAAGCTTGACCATGAACTCGGCATTCCCTGCGACATCGAGCACGGCCAGCGCGTGGTCGCCGAGATAGATGGTGTTCTGCACCTTGGCCGGCAGCCGGTTCGGTCCGTCGCTGGAGCTGCCGTCCGGGACAATCGCGATCCGCTCGGGCCGCACCGACAGCGACGTCGATGCGCCTGCGCCTGATACGTTGACCGCACGGGCCACGACGGAGCCGCCGGCCGCCAGCGCGACGCGGCAAGAGTCCTTGTCGACCGTCTCGACGGTGCCGGCCAGCACGTTGTTCTCGCCGACGAAGTTGGCGACGAAGCTGTTGACCGGATGCTCATACAGGGCGTCGGGCCTGTCGATCTGCTGCACGATGCCGTCGTTGAACACGGCGATGCGGTCCGACATGGTGAGCGCTTCACTCTGATCGTGGGTGACGTAGACGATTGTGACGCCCATCGTCTCGTGCAGCTGCTTGATCTCCAATTGCATCTGCTCCCGCAGGCGCTTGTCCAGCGCGCCCAGCGGCTCGTCCATCAACACGAGCTGCGGATTGAAAACCAGCGCGCGGGCCAGCGCCACGCGTTGCTGCTGACCACCGGACAGCTGCCCGGGCCGCCGCTGCGCCAGCGTTTCCATCTTGATCATGCGCAACGCCGCCTTGACGCGGTCCTGCGCTTCCGCCTTGTTCGTGTTGCGAACGGAGAGCGGGAAGGCGATATTCTCGGCGATCGTCAGGTGCGGAAACAAGGCATAGTTCTGGAACACCATGCCGATGTCGCGCTTATGCGGCGGCACGTTCTTGATCGGCCGTTCGGCGAGATAAATCTCGCCCTGGGTCGGAACCTCGAAGCCAGCCAGCATCATCAGCGTGGTGGTCTTGCCCGAGCCCGACGGGCCGAGCAGGGTGATGAACTCGCCCTTCCTGATGTCGAGATCGAGGTTCTTCACCACGAGATGCTCGCCGTCATAGGTCTTCTGAATGCCGGAAAAGCGCACCAGCGCCGGCGCAGGCGTGACCATGCCGGCTTCCATCTTTGTCCTCGCGTGTCCCCTGCAATGCCGTCTGCAGCCTCCTTCGAGGCTGCGAGAAACAGCTTAGCACCCTCGGACGGGAATGCCAGTGGCGCGCGGGGCGGCAGGTGCCGCGAACATGTGCTACATCCCGGACAGCTTGGTCACGTACACGTTGAGTGTACCGCCGGCTTCGGCGACCACACGGAGCGTCTTGGAATCGAAGGCGATGTCGGCCAGCGTCAGGCTGCTGATATCGGCCTCGACCTTGACGCCGTCCTCGCTCTTCTGGAAGTCGGCGATGACGGCCGCGATCTTCTCGCGCGCGTTGGCGGCGATCGGCTTCAGGTCGAGCGTCGCCTTCTGCACCAGCGCCTGCTGCATCTGCGGCACCACCGCGCGTGCGGCGGCGCCGAGCAGGCCGAAGGCTGCCTCGGACTCCACCGCGAGCTGGATGTCGGCAAGCCGCAATGTCTGCTGCGCCTGGTCGAGCATCGGCCGGCCCCAGATGTGCACGGTGGCCTCGGCGCCGAGCCCGAGCCAGCTCTTCTTCTCCTTGGCGCGCACCAAGAGCGAGATCAGCAGCCGCTCGCCGGACGGGACGACGTTGACGCCCTTCACCGTGACCTCGACCGGACCGGAGCCGTCCTCGGGATAAGTGTGGCCGACCATTTGGGCGGCGATTAGCTTGTTGATCTCGGTGAAGGGGACATCGATGGGCACGCCGATGTTCACGCCGGTGCCGGTCGGCGGCACGATCGAGATCTTGTCGGGGAACGGGCAGTCCGGCTTGGTCGGCGTCGAGGTCACGCGCGTCTCGGCCTCCAGGCCGAGCAGCAGCGTCACGTTCTGCGCATCGACGCGCGGCTGCGCCGCGATGGCGCGGGTCGGCTTCATCTCGAGCCAGAGCGGCGGAAGTGCGGCCGAGGAACCGCTGCCTTGCAGCGGGATCGAGCGGCAGGCCTTGGCCCATTGCACCTTCGCGTTCTCGCGCAGGCTGGGGTCGTTCCGAATACGCTCGGAGACGATGTTGAGCTGCTCGCTGACGTTCTTGTCGATCAGCGGTTTGACCTGCGCCGGCACATTGACCTTGGCGCCCGCGAGCGAGAGGTTGGTGTCGCCGAGATTGACCTGCGCGCCGAGATTGGGCTCGAGATGCCAGGCGGCTGCGATCTTCGGACGCGAGGTGACGACCACGTTGCCCTTGATCTCGGCGCTGGCATTCAAGTTCTTGATGTTGACCGCGCCGATCCGTTTCGCCGCGTCGCCGCCGAGCACGCTGCCCAGCGCCTCACCGAGCGCGCCGGTGGCCTTCGACGACAACGATCCCGTCACGTTCAGCTTGCCGGTGAGCGGCGTCGACAGTGTCAGCACGTCCTTGTCGCCGGTGGCCGACATCGGTCCGCGGACGGCCGTCCAGCCGATATCGGCGTCCTGCAGGATCTGCGAGATCGGGTTCTCGGCCTTGCCGGCGAAATTGTGCGGCGAGGCCTTCTCGGCCTGGTCGCGGATCGCCGACAGCGCGATGGCGACCGGCGCCACCACGATCGAGCTCTTGGACACCGGCGGCAGCGGCGGCAGCTGCGCGACCGGCGGCGCGGAATTGGTCGCGCGCGGCGACAGCCAGTCCATCACCTTCAGGCTGACGAAAAACGACGCCGCGAGCACCGCAACCGCAATCAGGACAGTCTTCAAGTTCAACGTCAGTCGCATCAATCCCCCAGGCTGCCCGGGCCGAAGTCTACAGGGCAGGCGAGGAGGGCGCTAGAGCGCACCGATGGGGTGGAATTGCGGCAAACGGGTTAACGGCTGCGGCCGCGCCGTACCCGTCGTTCGGGCCGTCAGCGCACCTCACTGCGCCTGGGCCGGCGGACTGCTCTTACCTTGCCGGCCTCGCCGCCGCCGCAGAACAAGCGATCGCCGCCGTCGGACTCGAGCCCTGAAACCATCGTCCCGGCGGGCAGGTCGAGCTGTTCCAGCACCTTGCCCGTGTCAGGGTCGATCCTCCTGATGTCGCTGTCGTCGCCTTCCCAGGTGCCGTGCCAGAGCTCGCCGTCGACCCAGGTGACGCCGGTCACGAAGCGCTTGCTTTCGATGGTGCGGAGGACAGTCCCCGTGTCCGGATCGACCTGATGGATCTTGCGCTCGCGATACTGCCCGACCCAGAGCGAGCCCTCGGCCCAGGCCAATCCGGAATCGCCACCACCGCCCGGCGCCGGAATCGTGCTGACGACCGCGCCGGTCACCGCGTCGATCTTCTGGATGCGATCCTCCGCGATCTGGAACAGGTGGCGGCCGTCGAACGCCGTGCCCGCATGCGCGGCGACATCGAGCGAGCGCGCGACCTTGCCGTTGGCTGGGTCGACCGCGTTCAATCTGTCGCCGGACGCGAACCAGACATGGGTGCCGTCATAGGTGACGCCATGCACGGCATCGACGCCCGGAAAAGGCCCGTACTCCCTGACGATTTCCGCGGCGGAACGCTTCATGTGCTCGATCCCGGTGATTGCGGCCAACCTACGCCTTCAGCAGCGGTCCGGGGAGTAACAAGCGTGTCGGGAATCCCGGAACCGGCGGGGTCAACCAGCGGCGCGCCCGGCCGCGTCCGAACGACTGCACCTTGTTCGACCGCGCCAGCTCTTCGAGGGCGCGCTGCACCGTGCGCGCGCTCATGCCGAGCGCGAGTGCGAGCGCCGAGCTCGACCAGGGTTCGCCATCAGCAAGACAGGCGAGCACGGCAGCATGCTTTTCCTCGACGGGCCGCGCCAGCACGAGGACGTCGCGTGTCTTGCGCGGCGCCAGCACAAAACCCTGCTTCGTCGCGCTGATGTCGGCCAGTGGTCTGAGCTGGGTGCGGAGCCGCCCGATCTCGACGCGTAATCGCGCGCGGTGCGACTCGTCGACGTGCCTGGCCTGAAACGCCCCTGATATCAACGCCTCTCGTGAGACATCCGCGGGCCACGCCTGCGCCAGAAGACGGGCGAGCGCGAACAGCACGGGCCGCGTCCCGAGCCGCACGACGGCGCCTTGCCTGCGTACGACATGATGGAAGGTGTCGACGACGAGCGCCGTCGAGGTCGCCAGTCTCTCGACCTCTCCGAGCAATAGCGGGTGTTCGCTGCCGCGCGCGATCAGGCGTGCGGCCGGCGTCTCGAGGACGAGATTCGCACTGTCGACCTCGGCGACGAGTGCGGGGATTTTTGCCTGCCGCGCTGCCTTCGCCGCCAGGTCGAGCGCCGCGCGCGCGTCTTTGGTTTTCAGCCGCCGGATGGCGATGCCAGCGACCACGAGCTCGCGAACGACCAGAGATGCGGGCGGCAGCGGAGAAACATTGATCCCGGCCAGCGTGCGCTCGGCCTCGTCGATGCGTCCGAGCAGGAGAAGACGGCGGGCCTCGATATGGCCGGCATGGGCGGCATTGGCGAGATCGCCATGCTGTTCGAGCGTCGCCCGCGCGCCCGCGAGCGTCTTGGCCGGCCAACTCAGGTCGCGCGAGACCAGCGCGATCTCGGCCTCGGCCACCACGCACCTGGCGCGCGCCACCGCCTCTTTCTGCCCGAACGCGCGTGTGGCGCTCCGCAGCAGCGTCTTCGCCTTCGCGAGATCGCCGAGCTGCGCCATCGCGATGCCGCGCAGCGCCAGCGAGGGCGCATCGTTGCGCAACGCCACGCGGTTCAGGGCACCGAGCGGATCGCCGGCCTCTAAGGCGCGCGCCGCCGCAATGATCAGCGACTCCATGAAAATCCCGCCACACTTGTTACTCCCACCGCGCCCTCGTCCGGTGCGAGAACTCGCTCACGGCCGACGATATGCGGCGAGACGCGCTTCGGTCTGCGCACGCGAGGCGCAGGACGATCGCCCAAGCAAGAGGTTTGGAGAGCCATGACGACAGAAACTCAATCAGCCAAAGACGGACAGAACAACGGACAGCCCGCCATGCAAACACCGCCAGTGGTGTCGCCGCAGGACTGGGAGGCAGCCCGTCAGCAACTGCTCGTGAAGGAAAAGGCGCACACCCGCGCCCGCGACGCACTCGCCGCCGAACGCCGGCGCATGCCGTGGATGGAAGTCGACAAAACCTACGCATTCGAGGTGCCCTCGGGCAAGGCCAGTCTGCTCGATCTGTTCCAGGGCCGGCGGCAGCTGATCCTGTACCGGGCCTTCTTCGAGCCCGGCGTGTTCGGCTGGCCCGACCACGCGTGCCGCGGTTGCTCCATGGTGGCCGACCAGGTCGCCCATGTCTCCCATTTGAATGCCCGCGACACCACGCTGGTGTTCGCTTCGCGCGCGCCGCAAGCCGACATCGCGCGGCTGAAGCAGCGGATGGGCTGGGAGATTCCGTGGGTCACCATCACGGATAGCTTCGACGCCGATTTCGGCGTCGGCGAGTGGCACGGCACCAACGTGTTCTACCGCGACGGGACGCGCATCTTCCGCACCTATCTGATCAAGAGCCGTGGCGACGAGCAGATGGGCGGCACCTGGAACTATCTCGACATTACCCCGCTCGGCCGCCAGGAGCCTTGGGAGGATTCGCCGGCCGGCTATCCGCAGAGCCCGACCTACAAATGGTGGAACTGGAACGACAGCTACGAGGCAGGCGCCGCGCCCGACAAGAAATGGGTCGAGGTGTCGGATGCCGGAGAGATCGCGCTTCGCACGAAGGGCGCGCAGTGAGCGAGACCTGCTCAGTCAACCCGGCCGCCGTTGGCGGTCGCGGTGGCCGGGAGACGGTGGTCGCGTCGTACCTCGCCCGATGGCTCGGTCTTGCGGCCACCCCGACATTCGCGGTGATGGCCGCACTGACGGCCGTGCTCGGCGGCGGCCCGGCGGACATGCTCTGCGCCGCCGGCCACGGCTCTCTGCTGGGCGGGATGGTGCCGATGTATCTGCTGATGAGCGCGTTTCATGCTTCGGCGTGGCTGAGGCTGATCTCGCAGCGGCGAGGCGGGAGCGGAGGGTGAAGGCGTTCCGCCGGTGATCGGCGGTATTCCACGTCGGGAGGCTGGTCACCGTCATGGACCGCGTCAGCGTTCCTTGCTGGCGGACCAGCCCAACGCCTTACGGCTTTTCGCCAGAAAGTGGGTGATCCGATCGCCGAAGGAGAGATCCGGGCGCAGCTTCGACGATTCGAGGATGTGTGTCAGATGCAGGTGATCAGTTGGAATGCTGCTGATTTCCGCATCGAGCGCGGCCTGGAGGGCCGTCATCAGGTCCTGCAGGCGTTTGCCCCAGCCCGATCCCGTCAGGTCGATCCGTTCCCTCACGGCCTGTTCGATCTTGTAGATGTCGCCGACGATCTCCTTCGCCTGAACCATGCGATTGTTTCGTAACGCAAAGAGCAACAGCAAGCGCTTCTCGTCGATCTGATCGAGCACCATCGAAACGGCGATCGCGTAAGGGGTGGCTGCGATCTCCGCCGGCGTCCTGCTTCCGGCGGGTATGGTCGCCAGAAGCATCAATTCCCGCGGTCTCTCCAGGCGCCCTGCGATGATCGTCAACGCGAACGGCACCGCATCGCTGCGTTTTGACTTCAGCGCTCCCAACAGTTTGAGAACATTGGCAAGCACCGGGCCATCCAGTTTTGGAATCTTCGGCGCCAGGGCGCGGGTGAAGTCCGCAAGCTCCGGCCGGGCGCACAGGAAGTGCCGCATTTTCATCAGATCATCGAAGGTCGCGTGGGAACTGGTATAGGCCATGAGCCCTGCGCGCACCTCGGCCGCTCCATCGGGGAGGCCGAGCGTTCCGTCCAGATAGGTCAGGACCTTTTTCTGGAACGTCGCCGCGATCCGCCTCGTCTCGCCGAGATCGTTGGCGGCGATCGTGCCCTTCGCATTCGCGACGTAGTCCGCGGCCATGCTCGGCAGCAGCTTTTCACTTACGAAGCTCCAGATCGGCCCGAGCGATCCTCGCGCGATCTGCCCGCTATTGGCGCGCTCGGGCGCGCCGTCCACCAGCACGGGCTCGAGGGGCTCGAAGAAATAGCGGGACGGATTTCCGGCGCGGTAGTGATTCTGGCCCGTGCCGCGGAATTCGGCGCGCAACGCTGCAATCAATGGCTCCGAGTGCGGAATGTCCTCGCCCAGAAGATGCAATCGCTCCAGCTCAACCAACAGGCGGCCGCGTACCTGCGGCGTCAGCCTTTGCAGATACTGTATCAGATGTTCGCCAGTCCGATGCGGCCCGGCCATCGCGATCAATGCCTCCTTGCACATGCATTGCAGTGCACCGACTTGCGATTCCCACCTTCGCAGACTGTCATCGCACCGTTTTCGCGGGGGTAAATGCCGCATGCGATCTCAACCGGTGGTTATCAACCGGTGAATATTACCACCGGTTTCCCGCAAGTCGACGATCTTGCTCGCTCACGCCTCCGCGCGAATGGACCAAGCTTGCCGTGGCTGCGGGGTCGTCAACTTCGTGTTTAGATAGCTTGCTAAGGATCGCTTAGAACCTCGGCGTAGCCTCACCATGGACGCAATCTCCGCAGATGCGCCGAGCCTCGCCGGCATCGCGATGCAGACAGGTCGTCCCTGTACACCAACGACCTTCCGAGGGCGGAGCGAGCGAGGATCCGGCGCGCGATGGGCATGCCCGCCCACATCGGTGCCGCCGCCGCCGTGCCGATCGTCAGAAACCAGTCCGTTGCGGGACCTCTTCTGCTGTTCTTGGCGGGGTGGCATTCGCTCGATCACGCAAACTTTCGCCATCGGGCGAGTTGAATGACCGGAACGGCCGGGAATACCAGTGCCGTTCATCCCGATCTGGTTCTGCGCCCTACCGCGTCGCAGCTCCGAGCTCCGCTCTCCGCTCCGTCATCGGCAGCACGATCACCTTGGTGCCGACGTTGACGCGGGAGTAGAGGTCGGAGACGTCGTCATTGGTGAGGCGGATGCAGCCGGAGGAGACGTGCTTGCCGATCGTGTCGGGGGCGTTGGTGCCGTGGATGCGGTAAACGGTGCCGCCCAGATACATGGCGCGGGCGCCGAGCGGATTGCCGGGCCCGCCGGCCATGTGGCGCGGCAGATAGGGCTGGCGCTGGATCATTTCCGGCGGCGGCGTCCAGTCCGGCCACTCGGCCTTCTTGGTCACCGATTGCGTGCCGGACCAGGTGAAACCGTCACGGCCGACGCCGATGCCGTAGCGGATGGCCTGACCGTTACCGAGCACGTAATAGAGATAGGTGTTGGGCGTATCGATGATGATGGTGCCAGCCGGCTCGCGCGTCGCGTAAGCGACGGCCTGACGGCGGAAGCGGGCCGGCATTTCGACGGCGTCCTGATCCTCGGACGGCGCAGCCTGGTAAGGCGTCGCCTGATAGGGCTGTGGCGCGGTCATCGTCGGCAGCGGCTGGAAGAACGGAAACAGCTGCACAGGCGCGGCCTTGGCCGGGCCGGCAAACGCGATTGCGGCAACAGCCACTGCACTGACAGCAACGGCGCGCGAATAATTCCTGAACGTGTCCAGATTGAACATTGGCCGCCCCTGTTTGCTTGGTGTTTCTTGGTCACCCCGGCACCGTTTCGGTGCTCCGTTGCCTAATTCACTAACGGCAAAAAGTTTCGCGACGTTTGCGCGGAAAACCGAAAACGGTTTCGTCGCGGCAAGGATTGTTTCATGACAGTTTCGTGGCCAGGGGGCCCCGTTAACAAACAAAACAGCGCGCCGACATTTATATGACGTCACACGCCTGAAATATCCGTGGTTGATGGTCCTAAGCCGAGAATCATCAAACTCTCGGGATTTCCCCATGCGGGTATTAATCGCGACTGACGCCTGGCATCCGCAGGTCAATGGTGTGGTCCGGACGCTGACCTCGCTGGCGGCCGCCGCCAAGGCCCTCGATGTCGAGATCGACTTCCTGACGCCGGACGGCTTCCGCTCCTGGCCGCTGCCGACCTATCCGGGCCTGCGCGTTGCGCTGCCGAGCGGAAAAGAGATCGCGCGGCGGATCGAAAAGGCGGCGCCCGAAGCCTTGCACATCGCCACCGAAGGTCCGATCGGCTGGGCCGCGCGCGCCTATTGTCGCCGCAACGGCCTCGCCTTCACCACCTCCTATACGACGCGTTTTCCGGAATACGTCTCGGTGCGGACCGGCATCCCGGCGGCGGTCGGCTATGCCGTGCTGCGCCACTTCCACGATGCCGCCGCCATGACCATGGTGGCGACGCCGTCGCTGCGGCAGGAGCTCTCCGGGCGGGGCTTCAAACGACTCGGCTTCTGGGGGCGCGGCGTCAACACCGAGCTGTTCCATCCTGATTCGCCGGCCAAGCTCGATCTGCCCGGCCCGATCTTCATGACCATGGGTCGCGTGGCGGTGGAGAAGAATCTCGAGGCCTTCCTGTCGCTCGATCTGCCCGGCACCAAAGTCGTCGTCGGCGATGGTCCGCAGAAGGCGGCGTTGGAGAAGAAATATCCGGACGCCGTCTTCCTCGGCGAGAAGAAGGGCGCGGATCTGACCGCGCATCTCGCCGCCGCGGATGTCTTCGTGTTTCCGAGCCTCACCGACACGTTCGGCGTGGTGCAGCTGGAAGCGCTCGCCTGCGGCACGCCGGTTGCGGCGTTTCCGGTGACGGGTCCGAAAGACGTCATCGCCGATCATCCGATCGGCGCGATCGACAACGATCTGCGCGCCGCCTGCCTGCGCGCGCTCACCATGTCGCGCGACACCTGCCGCAATTTCGCGCTGGAGCGCTCCTGGGAAAACAGTGCGCGCCAGTTCGTCGGAAACCTCACCTCACTTCAGCCCAGCCGCATCCTGCGCGCCTCGCCTCGCATGGCGCGGCGGCCGGTGCGCGGTTGATCCTACCTTTGACCCACAGCGAGAACCTCATCGATGTCTAAGATCATGAACCTTGACGGCACCCAGCAGCTCGACCTCACCCGCGGCACGGTCGAGCAGGCCTATGATCGCTGGGCGCCGGTCTACGACCTCGTGTTCGGAGGCGTGTTCGCCAAGGGCCGGGCGGCGGCGATCGCCGCCACCAACAAGATCGGCGGCCGCGTGCTCGAGGTCGGCGTCGGCACCGGCATCTCGCTGCCGATGTACGCGCCGCATCTGCGGATCTTCGGCACCGACATTTCGGAAGCGATGCTGGACAAGGCGCGTCAGCGCGTCACCGAGGGCGGGCTGAAGAACGTCGAGGGCCTCGCGGTGATGGATGCCGAGAAGCTCGAATTCCCGGACAATTCCTTCGACGTCGTGATGGCGCAATATGTCGTCACTGCGGTGCCGAATCCGGAAATCGCACTCGACGAATTCGCCCGCGTGCTGCGCCCGGGCGGCGAGCTGATCATCCTCACCCGCGTCAGTGCGGACGCCGGCGTGCGTCGCTTCATCGAGCAGAAGCTCCAGCCGGTGGTGCGCCCGCTCGGCTTCCGCACGGCCGAGTTCGCCTGGTCGCGCTACGCCAAATGGCTCGCCGGCGCCAACGGCATCGAGCTCGCCGAGCGCCGCCTGATTCCGCCGCTCGGCCATTTCTCTCTGGTGCGCTTCCGCAAGATCGACGTCGCGAAAGCGGCCTGATCCGAGGCTCCCCGCGTCGTGTGCGTCATCGCGTCGCCGCGCGTCGTCATATGACAAAATGATGATGTCACACGGCGGACATCGAATCTCTGTAAATCCCTCACCCGAAAGCATTTTGGGGAATAGCATGATCAAGAATTATCTCGAGCAGCTGCGGATCCAGCGCTGGGACGACCATCGCTACTATCACCACAGCCGCATCAATCAGAGCCTGCACTTCGTCAGCGCGCTGAGCTTTCTCTTCGCCTATCTCTGGCTGTTCGTCGACCCCATGCTCTCGGCGCTGGTCGGCTGGCTGGTCTCGATGACGTCGCGCCAGGCCGGTCACTTCTTCTTCGAGCCGCACGATTTCGACCACATCAACCAGGCCACCCACGAGTACAAGGAAGACATCAAGGTCGGCTACAACCTTCAGCGCAAGGTGGTGCTGATGGCGATCTGGGCGCTGTCGCCGCTGGTGCTGTTCGCCGATCCCACCCTGTTCGGCCTGTTCACGCCCTGGGCCAGCGCGGCCGACTTCATGCGGCAGGTTGCCAAGATCTGGCTCGTGATCGGCGGCGGCGGGCTGATGTTCCGCACCGTGCACCTGTTCTTCATCCGCGACGTCGAGACCGGCCTCGTCTGGATGACCAAGATCCTAACCGATCCCTTCCACGACTTGATGCTCTATCGCAATGCGCCGCTGGCGCTGATGCGCGGCGAGCTGATGGATCCCGGCCTGCACCTCAACCCCGAGCACACGCTGGGCTTCATCGACGAGCCCACGCTCGAAGAGCAGCACGCCTGAGCGCGCTGCGCACACACAACACTCCGATGTCTGATGGTTGCGTCATGCCCGGCCTCGTGCCGGGCATCCACGTCTTGGGGGATACCTTCAAAGTGACTCAAGCAAGCGGCGGCGTGCTCTCTTCACCTCGCCCCGCTTGCGGGGAGAGGTCGGATTTGCGCGTAGCGCGAAGCCGGGTGAGGGGGAGTCTCCGCGGGGGTGCTGCCAGCGGATCGTTCCTCAACCCGCACCGCGCGCGCGGAGAGTCCCCCTCACCCCAACCCTCTCCCCGCAGGCGGGGCGAGGGAGAAGAAGCCTCAGCGCCCAAGACGCTTGGCCAGCATCTCTTTCAGGATCTGCCGCTTGATGTTCTTGTTGGTGAGTACACCATCGTGCCACCAAAACCCGTCGGCCTTCATCTTCTCGGCGGCGCGAACGAAGCGTTCGGCGACCTCGGCGAAGTCGGCGTCGGTGTAGTTGAGGCTGAAGATCAGCCGGCCGGTGCCGACCCAGCTCAGCGACAGGCCTTCGGCGCGCAGGTAATACTGCAGCATCCAATTGTAGCGGGACGGCGTGGTGTATTTCACCGTCCAGATCGACGAGAGATTGGCGAACCGCACCGGCAGGCCTGCGCTCTCCATCATCTTGTTGAGCCTCTCGGCACGGCCGTTCCAGGTCGCATCCAGCCCGTCATAGATGGCGCGGAAGTTCGGGCTGGCGAGCCGGCTCAAGAACTCGTCCATCGCCGTCATGACGTAGGGATGCGAGTTGAAGGTGCCGCGGGCGAAGCAGACGTCGGCGGGGCGGTCGTCGCGGAAGCGGCGCATCAGCTCGCGTTTGCCGCAGACCACGCCGACCGGAAGGCCGCCGGCGAGGCTCTTGCCGTAGGTCACCATGTCGGCCTTGACGCCGAAATACTCCTGGGCGCCGCCGGCGGCGAGGCGGAAGCCGACGAAGACCTCGTCGAAGATCAGCACGATGCCGCGCTCGGTGCAGACCTCGCGCAGCTTCTTCAGCCATTCGGTGTAGGCCGCGCGATCGAAATTGCCGCCGCGGGACGAGTCGACCAGCGAGGAATCGCCGGGCGCATTGCCGTTCGGATGCAGGCCCTGCAGCGGATTGACCAGCACGCAGGCGATGTCCTTGCGCGTGCGCAGCACGTGCAACGTCTTATCCGACATCTCGGCGAGGGTGTAGGTCTCGCGCGCGGGGATCGGGTTGCCGACGCCGGGCTGCACGTCGCCCCACCAGCCATGATAGGCGCCGGCGAAACGAACCAGATGCGTGCGCTTGGTGTGGTAGCGCGCAAGCCGCACCGCCTGCATCACGGCTTCGGTGCCGGACATGTGGAACGAGACCTCGTCGAGGCCCGAGATCTGGCAGAGCCGCTGCACGTTCTCGAGGATGACGGGATGGTAGGGGCCGAGCACCGGACCGAGCGCGTGCGCCCGCTTCTCGGAACCCTCGATGCACTCCTTGTAGAAGTCGTTGCCGAAGATGTTGACGCCGTAGGACCCCGTGAGGTCGTAGGACGTGTTGCCGTCGACATCCGTGACGGTGACGCCGCTCGACGATTCCATGAAGGTCGAGGTACCCAGATGTTCGCGGACGAGGCGCGAGAACTGGAACGGCACACGATAGCTTTCGGTGAAGTTGAGATCGGAGATCGTCTCGGCCGCTTCCTTGGTCATCGCGCGACCCCTAGGGTAGCGATCGGCGTAGATTCGCGCGAGACGGAAGAAGGCCTCCTTGCGCTGCATCACCACGTTCGCCGGCGCGCCGTCGCAGCCGAAATATCTGTCGCCTTCGAACTCGTAGAACGGCAGCAGCCGGGCCACCCGGCGCGACATCTTGGAGTGGCCGGCAAGCGAGCGGTGCTTGGCGCGAGACAGTGCGATCCGCGCCTTCAGCTTCGGGAAGGCGGCGGCAGCGGACGCTGCAGCGGCCACGGAAAATGAGAGAATCGGGAGTGTCGTTTCCATGACAACAAGCGCTAATACTGCGAGCTGACAGATTCATGACAGTCAAAGCCCTCATCGCCTCTTTCACCCAGCAGGAAGACCTCAACTTCCTGTTGACCAATCGCATCCCCCGCGCGGCGCTGACCCGCTTCATGGGCTGGTTCTCCAAGATCGAGAACCCGCTCATTCGGGACGGCTCCATCGCGCTGTGGAAGCTGTTTTCCGATCTCGATCTGTCGGAGGCTCGCAAAACCCATTTCAAGAGCCTGCACGATTGCTTCACCCGGGAGCTTAAGCCAGGCCTGCGCCCCTTTGACCCGGACCCTTCGGTTGTCGCGAGCCCCTCCGACGGCATCGTCGGCGCCCATGGCCGGATCGCCGATACCGAGCTGTTCCAGGTCAAGGGTGCGCCCTATTCGCTGCTCGATCTACTCGGCGATCCCGCGCTGGTCGAGCAGCACCGCAACGGAAGCTTCGTGACGCTGCGGCTGACCTCGAGCATGTATCACCGCTTCCACGCGCCCTACGATGCGCATATCGAGCGCGTCACGCTGATCCATGGCGACGTCTGGAACGTCAACCCGATCGCGCTGAAGCGGGTCGAGCGTCTCTTCTGCAAGAACGAGCGCGCCGTGATCCGCACGCATTTGTCGACCGGCGAGGTCGTGACGCTGGTGCCGGTGGCCGCGATCCTGGTCGCGAGCATCCGGTTGCACTTCCTCGACATGGTGCTAAACGCGCAGACGAAAGGCCCGGTCAATTTCGCTTGCGACGTCAACGTGGCCAAGGGCGAGGAGCTCGGCTGGTTCGAGCACGGCTCGACCATCATCATCCTCGCGCCCGGCGACTTTTCGTTCTGCGACGGGATCGGCGAGGGGACGCGCATCCGCGCAGGTCAGGCGCTGTTGAGTAAAAAGTAGCCTTCAATCCGCCGTGTCGGCGGCCTATATCGTCCGTAGGGACAATTCGATCGACACGGATCTGGTATGGCGCGGGCGCCGGTGATGGCGGCGGGTGGTATTGTGCTGCGGCGTGGCGAAACGCCGCTGATCGCAGTCGTGCGCCAGCGCAAGCGCAACGAATGGGTTTTGCCCAAGGGCAAGCTCGACGACGGCGAGACTCCGAGGGAGGCCGCGCATCGCGAGGTGCTGGAGGAGACCGGCCACGAGGTCGCCATCCACGAATTTCTGGGCACGCTCGTGTACCACTCGGGCGGGCGCTCAAAAGTCGTGCATTTCTGGCGGATGGAGGCTGATGGCGGTCCCGTCCGCAAGCTGATGAACGACATCAAGGCGGTCGACTGGGTGACGCTGGACGACGCACTCGCGCGCCTGTCGCGCGAATATGAGCGCACTTTCCTCACCCAGGTCGGACCGATCGCGATCGCCGCGGCCGGCCTCGCGTCGTCGCCTGCGCCTGAACCGACGCCAACGCTGGCGGCGGACGACATCGACGCGGCGTTGCAGACGCTGACACCGGCCGAGGCTGCCTCCGTCGACGAGCTGCGGCACGGTCTGTTGCAGAAGGTGCGAACCTGGCTGCGCGGCGAGGCGTAAGTATCTTCACCTCGCCCCGCTTGCGGGGAGAGGTCGGATTGCATCGCCAGATGCAATCCGGGTGAGGGGGACTCTCCGCGAGTCCGTCTCTTACCTTCTGTGCTGAAGCAGCCCCTCACCCCAACCCTCTCAGCGCGAGCGAAGCTCGTCGCGGCCCCGTAGGAACGGGGCGAGGGAGCGCACCAGCGCTGCTGACGCGCTTTGCGCTCTACCGCTTCTTCTTCTCCTTCGGCGCCGGCGCAGGTTTGCGCGGCGCGGCCGGCCGTTGCGCGCCAGGCAGGCGCTGCTGCAAGCTGGGCAGGCGCTGCACGCCGCCTCGTTGCGGCTGGACGGCCGGCTGCGCGCCGGGCTGGCCGGGCTGCAATCCGGTGCGCGGCGTTTGTGGCGCAGTCCCGTTCGGTTGCGCAGGCGCGGCGCCGCCGGGCTGCGTGCCCTGTCCGGTGCGTGGCCGGCCGGCCGGCTGTCCCGTACCTTGCTGCCGTCCCGGTTGCTGCTGACCCTGGCCCGCGCGCGGCGTTCCCGGCTGCGCGGCGCCGCCCTGCCGTTGCGGCGTCTGCGTGCCCGGCTGTTGCCGACCCGGACGGTTGTTCTGACTGGGCTGGCCGCTCGGCCGTTGCGGCTGCTGGTTCGGTGCCGTGTTGGGACGCAATTGCTGTTGCTGCGGCGGCTGCGCCGGCCGCGGAATGCGGCTGACCGCGGCCGGATTGGCGCGGCGGAAGTCGCGCTGCTCGGTGACGATCTGGCGGCCGGTGGTCTGCGCCGCATGCACCTGGCTGACGAAGCCGCGGTCGCGCGCGATCTGCTGCGGCGGGATCGTGATCGGCACCGCGGCAAAGCGCATGCCGCCGCCTGCACCCGGCCGGATCGCAAAGCCGCTCGCTCCTTGCGTCAGCGCGCCAAGCCGCGCGCCGCTCGTGCGGTCGTTGACATCGATATGGCCGACCCGGCCGTCGGCGTCAGGATAGAGTTTGATGTTGACATTGTTGGCACCGCTCGCGGTCGCGTTCTCGGGCACGTCGACGACGCCGGTGGTGCCGCGGATGCCGAGCGTCGCGGTCGGGGTTGCGATCTTCATGTCGCCGGTCTTCGCTACCGCCGCCGCGACGAAGGCGACCGTGCCCTTGCCGATGTCGAAGATTGCCGAGTTCTGCTTGCCGCCATCCTCATAGACGTAATTGTCGATGGTGATCTTGGCGCTGGCGGAGAGGTTGAACGTGGTGGCGTCGTTGAAGGTGATGCCGAGCGACGAGTTCGATGAGGTCTGCACGACGTCGTCGAGATAGATGTCGTCGCGCACCTTCAGCGGATACGAGTTCCTGTCGCGGATCACGGTCGCGATTCCCGTCACGGTCGCGACATTGCCGATCGGCTCGACGGTGGCGGGTTGTGCGTCGGCAGCCGGCGCGGGCGAGGCCGATGGCGCGGGGGAGGGCGCTGGCGACGGTTGTGCTTGCGGCTGCGCCTGCGCAAGCTCGATCGTGTCGGACGCGCATGCAATGTGCGCGCCGGCCAGCGGCAGCGCCAGCAGCGGCAAAGCAAACATGACGCGGCGCCAAGCCACCATCAAAGCCACGAATGAGGTCCCGGTGAGAACACGAGGCGAGATTGGCCGATATCAGCCGGAGCCGGCTGAATGGCGGATGAACGTCTGTCGCATGGAAGGGCCGAACGTTCAAACGCCACGTCCCGTGTCAGGGACGTGGCGCCATCATAAGAACAAGAAGGCTTGTCAGCCGCGAGATCCTCGACCTCAACTCACGCGCTTCCAGGTCTGGCCGCCGCAGAACATGCCGCCGAAGGCGCAGCCCTGCACGCGCATCGCGTTCGGCCCCTTCATGGCGATCGTCGAGTCGTAGTTGCGGCCGGAGTCGGGATCGTGAATGCGGCCGCTCCACTTGGCGCCGTCGGGCTTCATGTTGATCAGGATCCGCTCGTTGGTCTTCGCGGCATAGCCGCACAGATTGGTGCCGCACTGTTCGACGCGGACATTGCCCTTGTTCTCTTCGGTCGCCCACACGCCGAGCGGCGTGTTCGCGGCCTGCACGGGCGCGGCGGCCACCGGAGCCGGAGCGGGCGCATAAGCGGGAGCAGCAGCGACAGGCGCGCGTTCGGCAACGGGGGCAGGAGCCGCGACGGGCTGCATGGTCGTGTCGACGGACGGCGCGGCGGCAACGGTCGCCGCCGGGGCAGTGGGAGCAACAACGGGCGCGGTCGCCTGCACCGGCGTCTGCGGCACGGGCTGCTGCTGCACCGGAGCCGGCGCGGGCTGTGCCGTCGTCGTCGACGGCGTGGTGTCGTCATCGTCCTTGGAGCCGCCAAGGCCGTTGAGATTGATGTTGTTCAGCTTGATCGGTTTGTTCGACAGGCCCGGCGCTACGATGGTGACGCAATCGAGCGAGGCGCAGTTGCGCGGCGTCTCGATGCGGATGCGCTGGCCTTCGACCTGGAACGAGATCGAATTGCCGGCATGCGCGACGGCGGTCGAGGCGAGGAAGAGTGCAGTGGCGGCGATGGTGAGCTTGTTCATGACAACCTCCGAAATGGCGTGCGTCCCGAGATGGACTGGAGTCGGTCGGGGACCGGATGTGGTTCGACCCTACGCCTGATGCGTCCGGGCCTTCTGTGATGGGCGTCACAACGGCTGAGTGGGTGAGCCAGCGCACATTCGACCACCGTTCATCTGCGTAACGTCGCCGTGACAGAGAGGGAGGCGTCGGCGAAGCGGCTTGCGACTTCGCTTGGCCCAGTGATCGCACTGACGGCGTCATAAGCAACGCGGAAGCCGCTCTGTAAGCCGCCGTCTGCGGTCGCGCGCGGCCGGCATGGTTAACCAAAGCTGAAATCAAGACGTTGAAGAGTCTTTAAGTAAATTCACCGAACCTGCCGCGCATGACGCGCGGAGTTCGTTTGTATCTCGTCGGCTCCATCGTCCTCGTTTCGCTCGCGGGTTGCGGACGCGGCTTGTTCCAGGCCGGACGTGAACCGTGGCGAGCCGAGGCCGAAGCGGCGTGCCTGAAATCGGGCGCCGTGAAAGAGAGTGCGGACATCGTCCGGATCGAGCCGATCTCCGGCCCCGGCATGTGCGGCGCCGAGTTCCCGCTGAAGGTCGCCGCCATCGGCGACCCTTCATCGAGCTACGGTTTCGCCGACGAGGAGCTGCGCCCGCCCGGCAGCGTCGGCAACCAGCCGCGCTGGCCGGTGAGGCAGCCGCAATCGAACTATCCGGCATCCCCCTATCCGCAGCGGTCGAATTATCCCGAGAGCGCGGTGCGTCAGCCCTCCGGCTATGGCGCGTCCGGTCCGGTGTCGCTCAGCGCGCCCGGCGTGGCGCCGCAGGAAGACGAGATCGACCTGCCGCCCGAGGGCACCGATGCCGCGGGTGCGGCGCGCTACATGAATGCGCCGAGCTATCCAGCGCGGCAGCCCGGGCCTGCGCCTTATTCGCAAGCGCCCGCGCCACAGCCACCGCCGCGACTCGGCCCGGCGCAGGGCGACCCCGTCGCCGCCGTCGGTCCCGTCGCGATCAAGCCGACCGCGACGCTGGCCTGTCCGATCGTGTCCGAGCTCGACCGCTGGTTTGCCGACAGCGTGCAACCGTCGGCGATGCGCTGGTTCGGCCAGCGCGTGGTCGAGATCCGGCAGATCTCGGCCTATTCCTGCCGCGGCATGAACGGCAACCCACACGCCCACATTTCGGAGCACGCCTTCGGCAATGCGCTCGACGTCGCCGGCTTCACTCTCGCCGACGGCCGCCGCATCTCGGTGAAGGATGGTTGGCGCGGCCTGCCGGAAGAGCAGGGCTTTCTGCGCGACGTGCAATCCGGCGCGTGCGCGCATTTCACCACGGTGTTGGCGCCGGGCTCGAACGTCTATCACTACGATCACATTCACGTCGACCTGATGCGCCGCGCCAGCCGTCGCCTGATCTGCCAGCCGGCCGCCGTCTCCGGTGAAGAGGTCGCCGCGCGCGCCCAGCAGCGCAGTCCTTATGCCAACAACCGTGATTCCTCCGTGACCGGCGCGCTCGGCACGCGCAAGAGCGGCAAGCACGAGAAGATCAACGAGGAAGACGAGTTCTCGGACGATTAGCGGACACGACCCAAAATGCCCTCCGATCTCGTCCGCTATCTCACCCACCCGCAGGTGCAAATCGATCCCGCCGTGCCCGTTCCGCAATGGAGCCTGAGCACGGTCGGACGGGCGCGAACCGAGATGATCGCGAACGCAGGCTGGCTTGCGGGCACCACGCAGATCGTCGCCAGCGGCGAACGCAAGGCGATCGAAACCGCGGAGATCATCGTGAGCCGGCTCGGAATCATGATCGAGATCCGGCAGGCCATGCACGAGAACGATCGCTCGGCGACGGGTTTTCTAAAGCCTGCCGAGTTCGAAGCGGTTGCCGATCAGTTTTTCGCAGAGCCAAATCTCAGCGTGCGCGGCTGGGAGCGTGCCATCGACGCACAGGCGCGCATCGTCCGCGAAGCCGAAGCGGTGCTGGCACGCAATCGGCGGGGCGATATTCTGTTCGTCGGCCACGGTGCCGTCGGCACGCTGCTGTTCTGCCACATTGCCGGTCATCCCATCGACCGCGTCCACGATCAGCCGGCCGGTGGCGGCCATGTCTTCGCCTTCGCGCGCAACACGCGCCAGGTCCTGCATGCCTGGCGCAAGATGGAAGAGAGCGGGGCCTGGCTCTGCTGAGCTAGAACATCATTTCGATGTCGGCTTCGACGGTGCCGGGGCGAACCCCATGCACAGCTGCACCTCGGCCGGGACGTTGTAGGTTCGCATGATATGGCGGCTGTCGCGCAGGCCAGTCGCCTCACGTTGCACCACGAACATCCAGAGCGCCTGGCCGGCTTCCATCACCAGCTTGCGCCTGGCCGGCTGCATCGAGGCCGGTATTTCCGAGTGCGCGTGCGCCTCCGAGAGCGCGTGGGCATCATCGAACGCGCGCAATTGCGCCAGCGCCTGTTCGAGCGTGCGGCCCATTCGTCCAAGCGCTGAGGCCTGTTCCTGGACGATCTCATAATGAAGGACATCGACCGGCGGGCGAAGATCACGGGACATGGCGCTCAATATAATGCGGCGCGAGCCGCATGCGCAACGCGTGGCCGGCTTCAGCTCACTTCGCCCGGTATGCCGCCAGAAACATCCGCGTTGCGCTGTCGATCACTTCCATCATGCGTTGTTCCGACGGCGGCGGCGCGGCCTGGAAGACGAAAGGCAGGAAGAGTGAGGCCTTGCACAGTTCCATGAATTGCGAGGCGGCAAGGTCGCAATCGTCGATCGCGAGATCGCCGGGGGCGACATGGGCTTTGAGATATTCGGACAGCCGGCTGATGGTCTTGTCCAGCACGCAAAAATAATAGCGGCGGCCGACGTCGGGCATGCGCTCGGCGATCGCCATCACGGTGCGGATCGCCGACCCGCCGCCGGGGCGGCAGAGCAGGCGATTGTAAGCGAGAGCGAACTCCCTCAACGTGGTCTCGGCGTCGCGGGCGGGGTCGAAATTGAACACGACTTGGCCGTGCTGGAGCGCCTCCTCCTCGAGGATGGCTTCGAACAGCGCGCTTTTGTCGGCGAAGTAGACGTAGAGGGTGCCCTTGGAGACGCCCGCCGCCCGCGCGATCTCGCCCATGCTGGCCCCGTCAAAACCCAGATCCATGAACACCTTACGGGCGCCGGCCAGGATCTGGCGGCGTTTGGAGCTGTCCTCGTCCGGGAGCGCGTGAAGTTGTTCGCGGTTGGGTGCAACCATTGGTTTAGGGTCTCGGAAGGTTTTGGAGCGGGGCTTGGACTAGGAAACGCAAATAAAGGATTCGGGCCAGTAGGGTCCGACCTGGGAATATTAAGTATATTGACCGAACCGTTCGGTCAATGGTATTTGGGGTGGGCGAGCGGGACAGCGGCCGTGCGACGGCCGCCCCGGGTCGCATTTTTATTGGGGAGGCCTTTATGGCCACGTCGAGAGACCAGGCTGCGCGCGTCCTTCGCCAGGAAGCGGTGGAGACGACGGCGGCGGACGATGAAGCTGCGACCGGGACATCCGTAGCCCTCGCCGGGCAGCTGCGCTCTCATGTGGCCGAAGAAACCAAGCGTCGCACCAACGAGGCGCCGGAGAAGCCCGTGACCGACCAGCCGGCCCCGACCGCATCCGTCGCTGCCGCGCCGAAATCCGGCAAGCGCAAATTCGTCATGATGGGCATCGGCCTCGTGCTGGCGCTCGCGGCGGCAAGCTATGCCGGCTACTACACGTTGGTCGGCCGCTTCTTCGTTTCCACCGACGACGCCTATGTCCGCGCCAACAACACCATGCTGGGCTCGCGGGTGGCTGGCCATATCTCCTCGATCCTCGTCGGCGACAATGCGCTGGTGCATGCCGGCGACACCGTGCTGCGCATCGATGACGGCGACTACAAGATCGCCGTCGATGCCGCCGCGACCCGGATTGCGACCCAGCAGGCCACCATCGACCGCATCGGCCGCCAGATCGCGGCGCTCGACAGCCAGGTCGCGCAGGCCCAGGCGCAGCTCGTCTCCGCGCAAGCGGGCCTCAAGCGCGCCGATCTCGACTATGAGCGGCAGCAGGAGCTGAGCAACAAGGGCTTTGCCTCGCGCGCCACGTTCGAAACCTCGCAAGCCGGACGCGACCAGGGCGCTGCCGCAGTCGCGGCCGCGCAGGCCGCCTACGACGTCGCCGTCAGCAATGTCGATGTCGCCAAGGCACAGCAGGCCGAAGCCCGGGCGCAGCTCGCCGAGCTCAAGACCACGCTCGCCAAGGCCGAGCGTGACCTTTCCTTCACGGCGGTGCGCGCGCCGGTCGACGGCATCTTCTCCAACCGTCTCGTCAGCGCCGGCGATTTCGTTGCCGTCGGCCAGCGCCTCGGCAATGTCGTGCCGCTCGACGATGTCTATATCGACGCCAATTTCAAGGAAACGCAGCTCAAGCGCATCCGCCCCGGCCAGCCGGTGACGATCAAGGTCGACGCTTACGGCATGCGCAAGTTTTCCGGCGTCGTCGACAGCATCGCGGCAGGTTCGGGCTCGGTGTTCACGCTGCTGCCGCCTGACAATGCCACCGGCAACTTCACCAAGATCGTGCAGCGCGTGCCGGTCCGCATCCGCGTGCCAAAGGCGGTCGCCAGGCAGAACCTGCTCCGCGCCGGCATGTCGATCTACGCGACCGTCGACACCAACAAGGGTGCGCCCGACGCCGACAGCGAGATCGATCTCGACGATCCCACCATGATCCATCCGCAGTAAGCGCGGGAGGACAACTATGCTCGGCGCGAGCACCGCTTCGTCCTTCACCTCTCCCGTAGGGAAAGGTCGGATCGCATCGCTTGATGCGATCCGGGTGAGGGGCTTCGCTCTCTCGTGGGACCTGAGCCCCTCACCCGGCGCTACGCGCCGACCTCTCCCCGGCGGGGAGAGGTGTACTCAACTCGCAGCCTGCTCCAACCCGAGCTAACCACCATGGCGAACGCCACGACTGCTTCACCTGCCATGATGGCGGCCGCCGCTTCGGAGCGCATCGCGCCGAAGCGGATGATCGCCTTCATCATCATGGTGTTCGGGATGTTCATGTCGATCCTGGACATCCAGATCGTCTCGGCCTCCCTCAGCGAGATCCAGGCCGGCCTGTCGGCGAGTTCGAGCGAAGTCTCCTGGGTCCAGACCGCCTATCTGATCGCCGAAGTCATCGCGATTCCGCTGTCGGGCTTCCTGTCGCGCGCTTTCGGCACGCGTCTGCTGTTTGCGATCTCGGCGGCCGGCTTCACCGTATCGAGCCTGCTTTGTGGTTTTGCCACCACCATCGAGGAGATGATCCTCTGGCGTGCGCTCCAGGGCTTTCTGGGCGCCGGCATGATCCCGACGGTGTTCGCCTCGGCCTACACCGTCTTTCCGCGCTCCAAATTCCACATCGTCGGTCCCATCATCGGGCTGGTCGCGACGCTGGCCCCGACCGTCGGGCCGACGGTCGGCGGCTACATCACCGATCTGATGTCATGGAACTGGCTGTTCTTCATCAACGTCGTGCCCGGCATCGGCATCACACTCGGCGTGTGGGCGCTGGTCGATTTCGACGAGCCCCATTTCGAATTGCTCGACCGCTTCGACTGGTGGGGCTTGATCTTCATGGCCGGCTTCCTCGGCACGCTGGAATACGTGCTGGAGGAGGGGCCGCAATATGAGTGGCTGCAGGACACTACAGTGGCGATCTGCGCCTGGATCTGCGTCGTCTCCGCGATCGCGTTCTTTGTGCGCGTCTTCACGGCGGCCGAACCGATCGTCGATCTCCGCACCTTCTCCAACCGCAATTTTGCGGTCGGCAGCACGCTGCAATTCTGCATCGGCATCGGACTCTACGGCCTGACCTACATCTATCCGCGCTATCTTGCGGAGGTGCGTGGCTACAGCGCGCTGATGATCGGCGAGACCATGTTCGTCTCGGGCATCACCATGTTCCTGGTGGCGCCGCTGGTCGGCCGGCTGATGGCGAGCGTCGACATGCGCTACATGGTCGCGTTCGGGTTGATCGTGTTCGCACTCGGCTCCTATCAGATGACCTGGATCACGCGCGACTATGATTTCTACGAGCTGTTGATCCCTCAGATCCTGCGCGGCATCGGCATGATGTTCGCGATGGTGCCGACCAACAACATCGCGCTCGGCACGCTGCCGCCGGAGCGGGTGAAGAATGCCTCAGGCCTCTTCAACCTGATGCGCAACCTCGGTGGCGCGGTCGGTCTTGCCGTCATCAACACCGTGCTCAACGACCGCACCGACCTGCATATCACGCGCCTGCAGGATCGCGTGACCTGGGGCAATGCGACGGCGACCGAAACCCTGACGCTGCTCCAGCAGAAATTCCAGGGGCTCGGCGACTCCACGCTGATGGCGATGAAGCAGCTCAGCCAGATCGTGCACCGCCAGGCGGTGGTGATGAGCTTCGGCGATGCCTTCTTCATTCTGACGCTGTTCTATCTCGGCCTCAGCGTGCTGGTCACGCTGCTGAAGAGGCCCGCCTCGCCGTTCGGCGCTGGCGGCGACGCGCACTAGGTCCACGTCTACGCGCACCAAAATGCAACACTCGCGCGTGATCTCGCGCGAGCCAGGTTGCCATCGCGAACGGTACATCTATAAAGCGCTTCGTCGTAGCTCGAACCGGGGAGGATTTGCATGATTTCGTCATCTTCGCAGATCGCACACTCGCGTTCGATGTTTTTGCTCGGTGTGTGTTCGGCCCTTTAGAGGCCCTTTCCGCCAGCTTCGATTGGGTTCTGTTTCCCGATCGCTTCGCTTCCCAAGCCAACATTAGCTGACGCCGTCCCGGCCCCTCGCGGCCGGCCCGCGTCCATCGATGGAGCCGGCCCGCGCCAAAGCGGCCGGACGAGGCCATGACCGCTCTGTTAAAAAAGCCCGCGGCTATCCGCGTGGTCCTGCCCTTCGTGTTCCGGCACTGGCTGAAGCAGCCGGGGCGCACGCTTGCCATCGCCGCCGGCCTGTTAGGGGCGACCGTCGCCGACCTGTTCATGCCGGTGTTCTCAGGGCATCTGGTTGACGCGCTGACGCGCGGGCCGTCCGATCCCGCGGCGCGCCATGCCGCGCTGGTGGCGCTGGGCGGCATCGTCGCGCTAGGCGCGGCCTCCATGGTGCTGCGCCTGACCGGGCTCCAGCTGATCGTGCCGTTCACGTTGAAGATCATGTCCGACGTGGCGCAGGACGCCTTCCTTCGCGTGCAGCGCTTCTCGACCGACTGGCACGCAAACTCCTTCGCAGGCTCGACCGTGCGCAAGATCACGCGCGGCATGTGGGCGCTCGATTTGTTGAACGACACCATCCTGCTGGCCCTGGCGCCATCGCTGTTCGTACTGATCGGCTCGATGATCCTGCTCGGCGTGCACTGGGCCTCGCTCGGCGTGGTGATCGCGCTCGGCGCGCTCTCTTATGTCACGATGACGGCGCTGTTCTCGACGCGCTATATCGCGCCGGCCGCGCGAATCTCCAATGCCTGGGACACCAAGGTCGGCGGCACGCTGGCGGATGCGCTGACGTGCAACGCGGTGGTGAAGTCCTTCGGCGCCGAAACGCGCGAGGATGCGCGGCTTGCCCGCGTCGTCAAGCGCTGGCGCACGCGCGTGCGTCGCACCTGGTTGCGCTACAACTACACCGCCATGTCGCAGCTCTCGCTGCTGCTGTGCCTGCGTGCCTCCGTGATCGGCGGATCGGTATTGCTGTGGATGTCAGGGCGCGCTTCGCCCGGCGATGTCACTTATGTGCTGACGAGCTATTACGTCATCCACGCCTATCTGCGCGACGTCGGCATGCACATCAACAACCTCCAGCGCTCCGTCAACGACATGGAGGAACTGGTGGCGATCCATGACGAGCCGATCGGGATCGCGGATGCCGCCGATGCGCGGCTGATTGCGATTGCGGGTGGCGAGATCGTGTTCGACGACGTCACTTTCCACTATGGCGGTCATCACGCGCCGCTGTACGACGGGCTGTCGGTCCGGATCCGTCCCGGCGAGCGTGTCGGCCTCGTCGGTCGCTCCGGCTCCGGCAAGACGACCTTCGTCAAGCTGGTGCAGCGGCTCTACAACGTCACCGGTGGTCGTGTGCTGATCGACGGGCAGGACATCGCGCTCGCCACGCAGCAATCGCTGCGCAGCCAGATCGCGATCGTGCAGCAGGACCCGATCCTGTTTCACCGCTCGCTCGCTGAGAACATCGCCTATGGCCGGCCGGGCGCGAGCCTGGAGGCGATCGAGCAGGCGGCGCGGCTGGCGAATGCGCATGACTTCATCCTGCGCCTGCCGAAGGGCTACGGCACGCTGGTCGGCGAGCGCGGCGTCAAACTGTCGGGCGGCGAGCGGCAGCGCGTGGCGCTGGCGCGTGCCTTCCTGGCGGACGCGCCGGTGCTGATCCTGGACGAGGCGACGTCGAGTCTCGATTCGGAATCGGAGGCGCTGATCCAGCAGGCGATGGAGCGGCTGATGAAGGGCCGCACCTCGATCGTGATCGCACACCGGCTGTCGACGGTGCGCAGTCTCGATCGCATCCTGGTGTTCGACCGTGGCGAGATCGTCGAGCAGGGCACGCATGCCGTGCTGGCGGGCAAGTCCGGTGGAATCTATCGCAGCCTGTTCGAGCGCCAGGTGGTGGAGCTCGGGCAAATCGCAGCAGCGGAATGAGGCGCGCGGCGGCGGGGCGAAAGTCCCGCCGTCACGTCGCCAGAGGAAGAAATGTCATGAAAGACCTGACGAACGGTTCAATCGTGAGACACATCCTGGCGATGGCGCCGCCGATCATGGCCGGCATGGTCTCGATCATGATCTGCCAGCTGGTCGATCTGTACTTCGTGTCGGGATTGGGCGATGCCGCGGTGGCGGGCGTAGCCGCGGCCGGCAATGCCGGCTTTCTCATCAACGCGCTGATGCAGGTACTTGGCGTCGGCACGGTGGCGCTGATTGCGCACGCCGTGGGGCGCAAGGACCGGTCGGACGCCAACCTGATCTTCAACCAGGCGGTCGCGCTGTCGATGCTGTTCGGCCTCTTGACCTTGGTCGCGGGAGCGGCGCTGTCGCGCCTCTATATGCGTTCGATTGCCGCGGACCAGGCGACGATAGAGGCGGGAACCACTTATCTGCTGTGGTTCATGCCGGCGCTCGCGCTGGAATTCGTCATGCAAGTGATTGCATCCGCGCTGCGCGCGACCGGCATCGTGCGTCCCGCCATGTTGGTGCGGGTCGTCGCGGTCGTCATCAATATCGCGCTGGCGCCGGTGCTGATCTCGGGCTGGGGCACCGGCTATGCGCTCGGCGTTGCCGGTGCGGGGCTGGCGAGCTCGATTGCGGTCGCTATCGGTGCCCTGATGCTGCTTGCCTATTTCCGCAAGGTCGAGCGTTATGTTGGCTTCAATGCGACGCAGTGGCGTCCGCAGCCTCGCCAATTGAAGCGCATCCTCAATGTCGGCCTGCCTGCCGGCGGCGAGTTCGCGATGATGTTCATCCTCATGGCGGTGGTCTATTACGTGCTGCGCGATTTCGGTGCGGCGGCGCAGGCGGGATTCGGGATCGGGCAGCGGATGCTCGGCCTGATCCAGATGCCGGCGCTTGCGGTTGCGCTGGCGGCCGGGCCGATCGCCGGCCAGAACATGGGCGCTGCAAACGGCGCGCGCGTGCGCGAAACCTTCGTCAAGGCGGCGCTGACGACCACCGTCATCATGATCGGCTTCATGATCCTTGCGCAGCTGAAGCCGGAGCTCTTGCTCGCGGGGTTCTCGAACGACCGGGAGACGATGGCGATTGCCTACCTGTTCTTGCGGATCATCTCGCTCAACATGGTGGCGCAGGGGCTGATCTTCACGTGCTCGAGCATGTTCCAGGGCCTCGGCAATACCAAGCCGGTGCTCCTGAGTTCGGCGACGCGGGTCCTCACCTATTCGCTGCCGGCGATCTGGCTCTCGACGTGGCCGGGCTTCCGCATGGAGTATGTCTGGTACCTGTCGATCGCGGCGACCACGCTCCAGGCTGTTCTCAGCCTGTGGTTGCTGCGCCGCGAGTTCAGGAAACGTCTTGCGTTGCCGCCGAAGGAGAAAGCTGCTGAGCCAGCGAGCCCCGAACCCGTCGCGCCTCTCGCCCGCGAGCCGGCGTAACGACAGCTTGTTCCATCCCCGCGGCTCCGGTTAATTTGCCGGGCTGCGGGGATGGTGGGCTCCAGAAGGACTGAATGAACGGAGTGACGAACGAGCAGCGGCCGACGTCCTGGCTCTCGGCGATCTGGGCGGCCCGCTACCGCACGCCGGCCCGCTTCGCCGCGTTGGTCGCGCTGCTGCTGCCATGGACCACGACTGGGCTGACTTTTGCACTCGTGCCCTGGCTGATCGCCTTTGCCTTCATCGATCTTCGCGAATTTCCGCGCGCGTCGCTTCGCCCGGTCTGCCTGCTGCCGATCGCGCTCGTCGTCCTCGCCGCTGCAGGCACGCTCTGGTCGGACGCACCCTGGCCGGAACGAATCCATGCGATCGGGCCAGTGGCAAAGCTGCTGGTGATCCCGCTCCTGATCTACCAGTTTGAGCGTTGGCCCTATGGTAACTGGGTGTTTTCCGCGTTCCTGGCATCCTGCGCGCTGCTGATGCTGTACTCCTTCGCCGTTGCGATCGATCCCGACCTTTCGCTGAAACTCTATCTGTCGCGCGGACCCTACAAGATCGAGAGCGGGGTCGCCGTGCGCAACTATATCGACCAGAGCCAGGAGTTCGGGCTCTGCGCGATCGCGCTGGTCTATCCGATCGTGACCCTGTTTCGTGAAGGCCACGCACGCATCGCGGCGCTTCTTGCGACGTTGTCGCTCGGCTTTCTCGTCAACATGATGTTTGTCGTGGTCTCACGGACGGCGCTGGTCACGCTGCCGGTCCTGGTTGTGGTATTTGCTCTGCTGCATCTTCGCCGGCGTACGGCTTTGCTCGCCGCGAGCGGGATGATGTTGATTGCGGTCGCTCTCTGGGCCGTCTCGCCGCATCTGCGCGCGACCGTTGCGAAGTTCGGGGATGACTATGAGACGAGTGTGCAGGACAAACAGGTCAGCGGCATGGGCTCGCGTCTGGAATATTGGCGGAAATCGCTCGGGTTCATCGCCGACGCCCCGCTCATCGGCCACGGCACCGGCTCGATCCGCGGCCTGTTTGCGAGCGTCGCTGCTGATACGGAGGTCGATCCGTTGCGCGGCGAGATCGTCGGCAATCCACACAATCAGACGCTCAGCGTTGCCGTGCAGTGGGGCGTGGCGGGCGTGCTCGTTCTCTACGCGCTGTGGTTTGCGCATTTACTGATGTTCCGCGGCGAGGGGCTGGCCTGCTGGATCGGCCTGCTGGTCGTGGTGCAGAACATGCTGTCCTCGCTGTTCAACACCCATCTGTTCGATTTCACGCCGGGCTGGATCTACGTGCTCGGCGTCGGCGTCGCCGGCGGCATGGCGCTCGCGAAGAAAACGAAGGGCTAGAGCCTTTCGCGTTCCGATGGAATCGGAACGGGGCTCTAGATTCTTGTTTTGACGCGTTTTCTTGACGCGAACCGGTATCCACTTCGCTCGAAAACGCTTTAGAGCGTACCGAGGCTGTTCCAGACCAGGGAGGCGCCCGACAGGAACAACAGACCGAGCACGACATCGCCGAAATGCTTGTCGCTCAGCGCGTGATAGACGCGCGCGCCCAGCCATGCGCCGATCAGCGTGCCCGGGAATGCGACCATCGCCAGCCAGACCACCTTGAATACGACAAGGCCAGAGGCCGTCTGCAATACCAGCGCGGTCGCGAGCACGGTGAAATTGAAGAGCTGGAAGATGCCGCGCCGCTCGTGCTTGTTCCAGCCGCGGATGTTGGCCCACAGGATCGGCAGCGGCCCGGACAGTCCCGCAAGGCCACCGAGGATGCCGCCGGCAAAGCCGATCGCGCCGTCGGCGATACGGCCGCCGAAGGTGATGGCGAGCGGCTTCTTGTTCAGGTACAGCGCGCTGGAGAAGATCAGCAGCAGCACGCCGACGCTCAGCTTGAACACTTTCGGGTCGGCGGAGGCAACCAGCATGGTCCCAATTGGCACGCCGATCAGCCCGCCAATCAGGAACGGCCATACCAGCGAGAGGTCAAAACTCTTCCACATCGACGGCAGCGTCGAGGTCTGCGCGATCACCGAGCAGATCAGCACCAGCGGCACTGCGAGCGAGGGCGGCAGCACGTAGAGCCAGATGCCGAGCGCCATCAGCGCCGTGCCGAATCCTGCCAGTCCGGAGACGAAGCCCCCGGCCAGCGCGCCGAACAGGATCAGCGCGTAGTAGGACGTTTCCACCAGTCAATTCCTGTCGTTACCGGCGATCCCGAAGCGGTGATCGCCGCTTCGCGCATAGCACAGATGCGGCCGCCGAGGTCAATTTCAAAACCGCACGCAAGCGTGATCCGGAGGCGCCGAAAAGTGCGGGCGTTTCCGGAAGGCGCGCCTACATCGACAGCGTACAGCAATTCTTCGGACACCTGCCGCAAGTCACATCGCGCTTGGATCCGGGTGCCCGTTAAATGATGGAGCATGATCATGACCCGCACGAGCATTGCCATTGCGGCCGCGCTGTTGTCGGCGGCGACCTTGATGCCGAGGTTGGCGCAGGCGCAGTTTTCCGAGCCGGCCGCCTATCAGGCCGCGCATCCCGATCGTGACGTGCTGAACGGCGGGCAGCTCACGCCGGCGGGGCGCGCTGCCCGCGGCGAACCGGTCGTGTCGAGCGATGCCTACGCGGCCTATCCGTCGCCCGTTGCGCCAGCCGTCCGCACCCGCCATCGCCGCCAGCATCGGTAATTTTTGCTAGACGATCTGCCTCGTATCGGCGGGCTTGTGCAGCGCGCCGACGAGGATGCGCAGAGCCTCGGTCAATTCCGATCTGTTGCGCGCGGCGCCGAGCGAGACCCGCGCCGCGTGCGGCGGTGGTCCGTCGATCGCGAACGCGTCGCCGGCAACGATCGCGAGCCCGTTGCGCAGGAGATACGCCGCGACGTCCGGTCGCCCCTCCGGCAGTTTCAGCCACAGATGATGCGCGGCCGGCTTCGCCTGGTACTGAAAACCCTTTAACGCGCGCTGCGCCAATTGCTGGCGGCCGATGGCCTCGTTGCGGATCGCGGTGATGATGCGGTCGGCGACGCCGGTCTCGAGCCAGTGCGTCACCAGTGCGACCATCAGCGGTGCCGGCATCTGCACGGTTGCTTGCAAATGGCCGCGCATCTGCAGTTGCGCGCCGCTGTCGGGCGTCAGCAGATAGGCGACGCGCAACGCCGGTGCGATGCATTTCGACAGGGTGGTCGCAAGATATGTCCGCTCCGGGATGAGATTTGCGATCGGCGAGGCCGAGCGATCGAGCAGCCCATAGGCATCGTCCTCGATCAGAACCGTGTCGGCATCGCGGATGATCTTCGCGATCGCGCCGCGCCGCTCGGGGGCAAGCGTCGCGGTGGTCGGATTGTGCAACGTCGGGATGAGATAGACGGCCTTCGGCCTGTGCGTGCGGCAGGCCTTCGCCAGTGCATCGGGCAGGATGCCGCCGTCATCCATGGCGACGCCGACAAGCCTGACGCCCAGCTGCGCCGCCGCGGCCTTGATGCCGGGGAAGGTGAGGGCTTCCGTGAGTACGACGTCGCCAGGCCGTGCGAGATGGGCGAGCAGGTTGAACAGGATCGTCTGCGCGCCGGGAAAGATCACGAGCTTATCGGCGTGTGCGTGCGGAACGCGGGCTCGCAGCCATCGCGCAGCGACCTCGCGCTCATGCGCGCTGCCACCGGGCGGCTGGTAATTGAGGAATGCGGTCAGGCCCGATTGCGCGCGAATGGCTTCGAGGCCAGCGATGATGCGCTCGTCGAGCTGGGCTTCCAGCGGATGCGGCGGCACGTTCATCGAGAGGTCGATCGCGACCGGATGTGGCAGGTCGACCGCACGGCGCGCGCTGGTCTCCGACACGAACGATCCCTGGCCGACGCGGGCCTCCATGATGCCGCGGCGCCGCGCTTCGGTGTAGGCGCGCGTCACCGTGGTGAGGTCGATGCCGAGCGCCCTGGCCAGCGATCGCTGCGTCGGCAGTTGCTGTCCTCGCACCAGCCGGCCTGCGGCGATGTCGGCTTCCATGGCTTCGACGATGCGCTGGTAGCGCGGCCCGCTCAGCTCCGAAATTGTAGGGGTCCAGTCCATGCAATTTAGGCCCGTACCTTTGAATGTATGGATGCAAGATATTATTGTATGGATCATCAGAACGGAAGAGGTGTCGTCATGGCGACCGGTTCAGTCTCTCTGGCAAGGGCGATGTGGCGCGGCTTTCGCGGCAAGTGCCCGAACTGCGGCGAAGGACATATGTTCGGCCGTTTCCTCAAAGTCGCTGGCGCTTGCGATCGTTGCGGCGAGGAGCTGTTCCATCAGCGCGCCGATGATTTCCCCGCCTATCTCGTCATGGTCGTGGTCGGACATCTCGTGGTGCCGGCGATCCTCGTGGTCGAAACCGCCTATGCGCCGCCGGTCTGGCTGCAGTTGGCCGCGTGGCTGCCGCTGACGCTGTTTGCCTCGCTCGCATTGCTGCAGCCGACCAAGGGCGCCATCGTCGGCCTGCAATGGCAGATCGGCATGCACGGCTTCGAGGCGAGCAAGCTGCGGCGCCAACCCGGTCAGCTGGCGCCCGTGCTGGTGAAAGCGCCGCGCGCAGCCTGACGCGCGCCGCGGCGTTTACATCGCGCGTTCGGCCGCTACACTCCATCGGATCAAACAAGAACGATGGAAACGCCGATGGTCTCACGCGCAAAAACCTTCCTGCTCTGTCACGGCGCGTGGTCCGGCGGATGGGCCTGGAAGAAGATGCATCCGCTGATGGCGCAGGCCGGCCACCGCCTGGTGGCACCGACCTACACCGGGCTCGGCGAACGCGCCCATCTCGCCAGTCCCGCGATTGATCTCGAGACGCACATCCAGGACATCCTCAACGTCATCACATTCGAGGATCTCAGCGACATCGTGCTGCTCGGCCACAGCTATGGCGGCATGGTCGCGACCGGCGTTGCCGATCGCGCACGTGATCGGGTGACACAACTGATCTATCTTGACGCCTTCGTGCCGCGCGACGGCCAGTCGCTGTTCGACTTCAATGAAGACGGGCGCGAGCCGAGGCGCAAGGCGGCAGCCTCGGGCGACGGCTATCGCATTCCGCCGAACCCGCCGCCGCCGGATACCCCGCAGGCCGATCTCGATTGGCTCAACGCGCGCCGCATCAACATGCCGATCAAATGTTTCCAGACCAAGCTGAAGCTCCAGCACGGCGAGCCGGCCATGCCGCGCAGCTACATTTATTGCAAAGGCATTCCGCCGGGCGACGTGTTCGGGCAGTTCGCGAAGCGCGCGAAGAGCGAGGAGGGCTGGCGCTATTTCGAGCTCGACGCGAGCCATGCGCCGAACGTGACCGCGCCGGAGGCGTTGATGGGCGTGTTGGAGAAGATCGTCGCCTGACCACGCCCCGAAATGGTGAGGGGTCCGATGCGTTGGCATCGAACCCCTCGTCACTTCTAGTAACACGCGTTTTCTTCATGCGAACCGGAAAACCACTTCGCTCGAAAACGCTTTAGAATATCAGCCGGCCTGTAAGCCGGGTTCTGTAAGGCACCGTCCGCTTGCGCAAACGATACGTGACGGCCATTCCTCTGGGACCATGTTTGCACATGGCCTCGAGCAACCTACCCGGACGGCGGGCCTGACATCGCCCCGCGGCGTTATCGCTTGCGCGATCGGCCCGCATTTGCCGTCCCTATTCGGTTTTGCTCCCGGTGGGGTTTACCATGCCGGCTCCGTTGCCGGACCCGCGGTGCGCTCTTACCGCACCTTTTCACCCTTACCCGCCTACGCTGCTTGCGCAGCGACGGCGGGCGGTTCGTTCTCTGTGGCACTTTCCCTAGGGTTGCCCCCGCCGGACGTTATCCGGCACCGTATGTCAAGGGAGCCCGGACTTTCCTCTCCGACGGCCTTTCGGCACCTGCCGGAGCGGCCGTCCGGCCGACTGACGGCCTAGGCAATGGGCATTTATGACGGTTTCGTCAAGCAAAGATCGCCGCGCACGCGGCAGCGTAAATAATTTATCCTGAACATGTCGTCGGGCGCGCCCCCCGTTCGACTGGATGCCGGCGATCCAGCCGAACAACAGGAGTTGAGCGATGCAGTATCTGTTGCTGATCTACCGGAACGAAGCGGAATTGAGCAAGATGACCCCCGCAGACCGTCAGGCGATGTCGGCGGAGTACGGCACTTACACGCAGTCCATCGTCCAGAGCGGCCATTTCAAGGCCGGCGACGGGCTTCAGCCGACCACGACGGCGACCACCGTGCGCGTGCGCGACGGCAAGACCCTGACGACCGATGGTCCGTTCGCTGAGACCCGCGAGCAGCTCGGCGGCTATTATCTGGTCGAGGCCAAGAATCTCGACACCGCCATCGCGCTGGCTGCGCGGATTCCCCACGCCAAGGAGGGATCGATCGAAGTCCGGCCGGTGATGATCTACGACAAGTGATCTCGCCCGCTCACATCGACAAGATCTTCCGCGACGAGGCGGGGCGGGCGCTGGCCACCCTGATCCGCCTCGTCGGTGATTTCGATCTGGCCGAGGATGCGCTCCAGGATGCGTTCGCGGTTGCGCTCGAACGCTGGTCGGCGTGCGAGCTGCCGGACAACCCGCGCGCCTGGCTCGTCAATGTCGGCCGCAACAAGGCGATCGACCGCATCAGGCGGCAAGCGGCCTTTCGCGGCAAGCAGCAGGCGCTCGTGCACGAGCTCGAGTCGAATGCGCAGGCATTTGATGAGCCGCCGGCGATGCTCGACGACGACATGCTGCGGCTGATCTTCACCTGCTGTCATCCTGCGTTCGCGCCCGAAGTCCAGGTCGCGCTGACGCTGCGCACCGTCTGCGGCCTCTCGACCGCGCAGGTCGCACGCGCATTCCTCGTCAGTGAGGATGCGATGGGGCAACGGCTTGTGCGCGCCAAGCAGAAGATCAGGCTTGCCGGCATTCCCTATGAAGTGCCCGAGCGCGACGCGCTGGCGCCGCGGCTCGACGGCGTGCTCGCCGTGATCTACCTCGTCTTCACCGAAGGCTATGTCGCAACCTCAGGCGCGGACCTGATGCGGCCCGATCTCGCGGTCGAGGCAATCAGGCTCGGCCGCCTGCTCGATCGGCTGATGCCCGATCGCGCCGCGATCAAGGGCCTGCTGGCGCTGATGTTGCTGCACGATGCGCGCCGCGCCGGGCGCGAGACCACGGCCGGCGACATCGTGCTGCTGGAAGAGCAGGACCGCTCGCTCTGGGATCGCGCGCAGATCGCGGAAGGCTTGCGTCTCGTCGATGACGCGCTGCGCGTGCCGGGCCGGCCGCAGCCCTATGCGGTGCAGGCCGCAATTGCCGCGCTGCATGCCCGCGCGCCGAACTTTGAGGAAACCGACTGGCCGCAGATCGCCGGGCTTTACGAAGTCCTGCTGCGCATCAATCCGTCGCCGGTGATCGAGCTCAACCACGCCGCCGCAGTTTCGATGGTCGATGGGCCTGCGCGCGCGCTCGATCTGGTGGACGCGATCGCTGCGCGCGGCGGGCTCGATGGCTACGCGCTGTTGCCGGCCGTCCGCGCGGATTTGCTGCGACGGCTGGAGCGGAAGCAGGAAGCGCACGAGGCCTATGCTGCTGCGACAGAGGCGACGCAGCTCGAGCCGTTGCGACGGCTATATGCGCGGCGGGTGAGGGAGATGGACAACTAGCGCCGTCACGTCGACGCGACAGCGGTCCCATCCGCCGGCAGGCTCGCCAGCAGCGCCTGCAAGGTTGACAGCGTCGAGTGATCGGCGACGCCGTCCAGGCGCGCCGGACGGAAGTGGCGCTGGAAGGCGGTGACGACTTCCATCGTCGATGCGTCGTATTTGCCGGTCAGCGGCACCCCATAGCCATAGCGTGCCAGTGCCTGCTGAAGGCTCAGCACCTCGTCGCTGATAGTGCCGAGCATCAGGGTTTCGGCGCGCACGATCGGCGCGGGCGTCACCCAGTGACCGACGCCGGAATTGGCCAGCGAATGCCAGGGAAATTTTTCGCCAGGATCCTTCTTGCGCGCGGGCGCGACGTCGGAATGACCGAGCACCCGTTGCGGCGCCACCTTGCGGCGGAGCATGATGCCGCGACAGAGCGCGATCACGGCGGCGATCTGGCGCAGCGGATATTCCGGATAGCCCCAATCGTGCCCGCGATTGATGATCTCGATCCCGATCGAGCAGGAGTTGATGTCGTCCTCGCCAGCCCAGGACGAGACGCCGGCGTGCCAGGCGCGCCTGGCCTCCGGCACGCATTGCACGATGCGGCCGTCCTCCAGCACGACATAGTGGGCCGACACTTCGGTGCCCGCCGTGCACAGCCGCGCCAGCGCGCCCTCGACATCGGGCATGCCGGTGTAGTGCAGCACGATCATGTCGGGCTGCCGTCCCTTGTTGCGCTCGCCATGATTGGGCGAGGGGATGATGTCGGAGACGATCGACGAATCCGGCTCGAATGTCCGCATGTTCGCCGCGGCCTTGGGAACCGGGAGAACGCGCTGACGCTTCGAATCAGTGCCGGATGGCGTGGAACCGGACGACATAAGCAGCTCAAGTCGGACAGGAGAGTGGGCCAAGCCCTTCTCTTTACTATTTCTTTACCGTCCGGTCCGCGCAATCGCGCGACGCGGTTAACGGGCGCATTTTGGGCTCAGTGTGTGGATGACGCATCACCGCCCAATGACGTTTTCGACTTGTAAGGAGCCGATCAACGCTTTCTTAACGCTAAGGGCCGTTACTGAGGGTGAAGAGCCGACCCGCGCCCTGAGGCGGCCAAAAGCGTTTTTGGCTCGAAATCCGATGGCTGCCCGACAAATTCCACTGGGAACACCGGGTTTGCAGCCTGGGACGACCGGGCTCGGCAACCGTGCTGGACAGGGGTTGGGTCGTGGAACCGCCGCGACGCGGAATTATTCGAGGCGTGATGGGCTGGCTCGCCGCCAATTTCAGCTGTGTGTTCGGCAGGCGCGGCGCATGAGCTCCACGTCTCACATTCCTGTGCTCGGCCGCGAGGCAATCGATCATCTCGCGCCGGGCGAGGGTGCCGTCTATGTCGATGCCACCTTCGGCGCCGGCGGCTATAGCCGCGCGATTCTCGACGTGCCGGGAACCCGTGTGATCGCGATCGATCGCGACCGCACGGCGATCGCCGGCGGCGCCGAGCTGGTCGACAGCGCTGCGGGCCGCCTGACGCTGGTCGAAGACCGCTTCTCGAATCTGGCCGAGGTCTGCGCCGCGCAAGGTATCGATGCGGTCGATGGCGTCGTGATGGACGTCGGCGTCTCCTCGATGCAGCTCGATCAGGCTGGCCGCGGCTTCTCCTTCCGCCTCGATGGCCCGCTCGACATGCGGATGGGACAGACGGGGCCGACCGCGGCCGATGTCGTCGCGCGCGCCTCGGAAGGCGATCTCGCCGACATCATCTATCTCTTCGGCGAGGAGCGCCATTCGCGCCGTGTCGCCCGCGCCATTGTAGCGGACCGGCAGGAGACGCCGTTCACGACGACGCGCGCGCTCGCTGATCTCGTCGGCAGGGTCGTTCGTTCAAAGCCCGGAGATATTCATCCGGCGACGCGGACGTTCCAGGCCCTGCGCATCTTCGTCAACGAAGAGCTCGAGGAGCTCCAGACCGCGCTCGCGGCGGCCGAGCGCGTGCTCAAGCCCGGCGGCCGCCTGGTGGTGGTCTCGTTCCATTCGCTGGAAGACCGTATCGTCAAGAATTTCCTCTCCGAGCGTTCCAAGACCGGCGGCGGCTCGCGGCATCTGCCGGAGGTGGCGCAAGGTGCGCCGAGCTTCCAGCTCCTGACGCGGCGGCCCGTGATCGCCGGGGAGGCGGAGCTTGCGCATAATCCGCGTGCCCGATCGGCAAAACTGCGCGCCGCCGAGCGCACCTCGGCGCCCGCGCACGACGATGCCGAGCCGTCGTCCTGGCCAAGACTCTCCGACGTCATGAGGGGTGGCTAGCGCATGCGCATCATCCACCTGCTCGTCATCGGCGCGCTCGTTTTCGCAGCCGCCTATGTCTACCGGATCAAGATGGACTCCACCGCTCGCACCGAGAAGGTGCTGCGGCTGCACGCAGAGATCCGCGAGCAGCGCGACGCGATCGCGCAGCTGCGCTCCGAATGGGCCAAGCTCGATGCGCCCCTGCGCCTGCAGGGCCTCGCCGAGCGGCATCTGCCGCTCAAGCCGATCAACGCCACGCAGTATGATTCACTGAAGAACCTGCCGGACCGTCCGCCGCGGATGTTCAGGCCGGGCGAGCCCGATCCGATCGGGTCCATGATCAACACCATCGAAGCCGCGAGTGATCCGGATAGCGTGACGGGCTCCGTGCCTCAGCCCGAGGACAAGCAATGAGCGGTACGCCTCCGGCCAAGCCAATTGAAAAGCCGACTGAGCCTTGGCGGCAGCGTCTGATCCGCAGCCTGCTTTACGGACGCAATGTCGATCGCGCCGCGAAGGCGCGCGCGCGCGTTGGGCTGGCGATGCTCGCCTTCGCCGCGGTCTATGCGATGATCGGCGGCCGGCTCGTGATGTTCGCGATTGGTGCCGACGCTCATGGCGCGCGGCGCGCCGCTTCGCAGGAGGTGGTCGCGACTGCGCGGCCCGACATCGTCGATCGTAACGGCGCGATCCTTGCGACCGACGTCAAGGCGGCCAGCATGTTCGGCGAGCCCCGCCGCATCATCGACAAGGACGAGGCGATCGAGCTTCTGACCGCGACCGTGCCCGACCTCGACGAAGCCGAGGTGCGCGAGCGCCTGTCGTCGCGCAAGGGTTTCGTCTGGCTGAAGCGCGAGATCACGGCGAAGCAGCAGCAGGACATCCACAAGCTCGGCCTTCCCGGCATCGGCTTCCTGCGCGAGAACAAGCGCGTCTACCCGACCGGCAACGAGGTCGCCCACCTCATCGGTCTGGTCAATATCGACAACCAGGGCATCGCCGGCATGGAGAAGTGGCTCGACAATCAAGGGCTCGCCGATCTCCACCGTGCGGGCTTTGCCACCGACCGCCTGCAAAAGCCGGTCGAGCTCTCGGTCGATTTGCGCGTCGAGCACGCGCTGCGCGACGAGCTGCTCAAGGCCAAGGAGAAGTTCCACAGCAAGGCGGCTTCCGGACTTGTCACCAACGTCAACACTGGCGAAATCATCGCGATGGTCTCGGTGCCGGATTTCGATCCGAACAACCCGAAGGAAGCCCACGACCCCGATCGCATCAACCGCCTGACCACCGGCGTCTACGAGATGGGCTCGACCTTCAAGGCCTTCACGCTGGCGATGGCGCTCGACACCGGCAAGTACGGCCTCGACTCGCTGTGGGATGCGCGCGGGCCGCTGCACTACGGCAAGTTCGCGATCCATGACGACGAGCCGAAGGGCCGCTTCCTCAACATGAAAGAGGTGTTCACCTTCTCCTCCAACGTCGGCGCGGCGCGGATTGCGCTGTCGCAGGGGGTGGAAGCGCACAAGGCGTTCCTGCGCAAAATGGGGCAGCTCGATCGGCTGCGGACCGAGTTGCCGGAGAGCGCCTCGCCGATCCTGCCGCGGCGCTGGAGCGAGCTGAACACCATCACCATCGCATTTGGCCACGGCATTGCGGTCGCTCCGTTGCAAGCCGTGATGGGCGTCAGCGCGCTTGCGAACGGCGGGCTTCTGATTCCCCCGACGTTCCTCAAGCGCTCCGAAGAGGAGGCGCGGGCGATCGCCAAGCGCGTCATCAAGCCCGAGACCTCGGACAAGATGCGCTTCCTGATGCGGCTGAATGCCGAGATCGGCACCGCCAAGAGGGCCAACGTTCCCGGTTACTATATCGGTGGCAAGACCGGCACTGCCGAAAAGGTGGTCAACGGCCGCTATGCCAAGAAGAAGGTGCTGACCGCGTTCACCGCCATCATCCCCGCGGACAAGCCGCGCTACCAGCTCCTGATCATGCTCGACGAGCCGCAGCCGCTCAAGGAAACCTACGGCTTCATCACGTCGGGCTGGAACGCCGTTCCGACCGCAGGCAACGTCATTAGCCGGATCGGGCCGCTGCTCGGCATCGAGCCGCGCTTCGACCTGCCGCCTGCGGACCGCCTTATTCTTGCAGCATCCAGGACAACCCAGTAATCAATCGGGGAGGCCGCAGCCGCTGCTGAGTCGGGGATTTGCCTCCGGATTCGGCTTTCCGGCACGGCGACTGGACGACCATGAAGCTGCGCGATCTTCTAGGCAATGACGTCGCAATCGAGCCCGCTGTCGCGGCGCTCGATGTGAGCGGTGTTGCGCTCGACAGCCGCGTGGTCAGGCCGGGCGATCTCTTCTTTGCCCTCGCCGGCAGCAAGACCGACGGCGCGCGCTTCATCGATGCTGCGATCGCGGCCGGCGCGGTGGCGGTGGTCGGCGATCATGCGCCCGATGGCTGCAAGGTGCCGTTCGTCGCTGTTGCCAATCCGCGCCGCGCGCTGGCGCTGGCTGCCGCGAAATATTTCCCGGCGCAGCCTGCGACGATCGCGGCGGTAACCGGAACCAGCGGCAAGACGTCAGTGGCCGCGTTCACGCGCCAGATCTGGGAGCGGCTGGGGCATGCCTCCGCCAGCATCGGCACTATCGGCCTCGTCTCGCCGAAACGCACCGTCTACGGCTCGCTGACGACGCCGGATCCGATCGCGCTGCACCGGCAGCTCGACGAGATCGCGCGCGAGGGTGTGACGCATCTTGCGTTCGAGGCATCGTCGCATGGTCTGGATCAATATCGCCTCGACGGCGTGCGCGTCTCCGCCGGCGGCTTCACCAACCTCTCGCGCGACCACATGGATTACCATCCGACCGTCGCGCATTATCTCGCGGCAAAACTCAGGCTGTTCCGCGATCTGGTGCCGCCGGGTGGTGCTGCGGTGATCTCGGCCGATCATGATTGCTCGGCGGAGGCGATCGACGCGGCGAAGACGCGCGGCCTGCGCGTGATGGCGGTCGGTCGTCACGGCGATGGGGCAGGCGAGGGCATCCGTCTCACTGAGGCCGTGGTCGAAGGGTTCTCGCAAAAGCTCGCACTCGAACATCGCGGCAAGCGTCATGCGGTCCACCTGCCGCTGGTCGGCGAATTCCAGATCGAGAACGCGCTGGTCTCGGCCGGCCTTGCGATCGGCACCGGCAGCGATGCGGCAAAAGTCTTTGCGAGCCTCGAACATCTCGAAGGCGCCAAGGGCCGTCTCGAGCGCGTCGGCGAGCGCAACGGCGCGCCGATCTTCGTCGACTACGCGCACAAGCCCGATGCGCTGGCAAAGGCGCTGCAAGCGTTGCGGCCTTACGCGAAGCGCAGGCTGGTCGTCGTGTTCGGCGCCGGCGGCGATCGCGATGCCGGCAAGCGTCCGATCATGGGCGAGATCGCGGCCGAGAATGCCGATCGCGTCATCATCACCGACGACAATCCGCGCAGCGAGAAGCCGGAAGCCATTCGCGCCGCGATCCTCGCGACCGCCAAGGGCGCCCGCGAAATCGGCGATCGTGCCGCCGCGATCCGTGCCGCGATCGAGGAACTCGAAGATGGCGATGCGCTGCTCGTTGCCGGCAAGGGCCACGAGACCGGGCAAATCGTCGGCAGCGAGGTCCTGCCGTTCAGTGATCACGAGGCGGTTGCCGCCGCATTAGCATCGAGGGTCGCATGAGCGCGCCATTGTGGACGGTTGCCGAGGTGGCGCGTGCGCTGGGCGCGGCCGGATCATTCCCGGACACCGCCATCGACTTCGTCACCCAGGACAGCCGCTTGGTGAAGCCGGGCAGTCTCTTCGTTGCGCTATCCGGCACGCCGACCGGCGGGTTCGTTTCGGCCTTCGCCAGCGGGCGCGACGGCTGGGAGTTCGCCGACAAGGCGGAAGCCTCCGGCGCGGTCGCGATGATCGTGCCGCACGAGATTGCGGGCGTTCGTATACCGCAGATCGTCGTGAAGGACACGCTGATCGACGGCCTCTGGGGCCTCGCGCGTGCCGCACGCGCGCGGTTCAACGGGCCGGTGATCGGCCTCACCGGCAGCGCCGGCAAGACCAGCACCAAGGAGTTCCTGGCGGCTTATCCGCAAGCCTATGCGAGCCCCTCGAGCTTCAACAATTTCTGGGGCGTGCCGCTGACGCTGTGCAATGCCCGGCCCGACGCCAGCCTCTGGGTCGTCGAGATGGGCATGAACCAGACTGGCGAGATCGCGCGGCTCGGCGAACTGACGCGGCCGACGGTCGCGCTCGTCGTCAACGTCCAGCCCGTGCATCTGGAAAAACTCGGCTCGCTCGACGCGATCCGCCGCGAGAAGGTGTCGATCGCGCTCGGCCTGCCGTCGGATGGCGTGCTGGTGCTGCCGGCCGGGATCAAGGCGCCCGACTGGAAGGGCAAGGTGGTGCGCTTCGGCGAGAAGGCCGAGGTGCACGAGGTTGCGCACGCCCCGCATGGCGAGAGCTGGCAGGTCGTAGCCGCGATCGGCAAGAAGGAGATCGCCTTCAGCCTGACGCCGGGCGCGCCGCACCGCGTGCAGAATGCGCTCGCCGCGCTGGCCTCGATCCATGCCGCCAAGCTCGATGCCGCGACGCTCGCGATCAAGCTCGACCGTGTCGGCATCATGAGCGGCCGCGGCGTCGAGCAGGCGGTCGGCGGTGTCACCGTGATCGACGACAGCTTCAACGGCAATCCGGCGAGCGTCGCTGCTGCGCTGCAAAGCCTGCAGGCGCGCAACATGACCGGCGGCCGCCGCATTGCGGTGCTCGGCGACATGCTGGAATTGGGCGATGACGCACCCGGCTATCACACCGGCCTCGCCACGCAACTCGACGGCATCGACGGCATCTACTGCGTCGGCCCCTTGATGCGCCACCTCTATGACCTGTTGCCCGCCGGCAAAGGGCTCGGCTGGCACGACGATCCCGCCACGCTGAAACCGGGCGAGGTCGCGGGCTTGCTGAAGGCAGGCGATGTCGTGGTTGTCAAGGGCAGCAAGAAGATGTTCTGGGTCAACAAGTTTGTGCCGGGCCTAGTGGCCGCCTTGCAGGCAAAGGCGTAAACTGCTTGGAAGGCGCTGTTCCCGAATCCCACCCTTTGCGGCGCGCCGCCGTCCGGATTCTTTGAGGTGCCCGACCCATGATGAAAACCAGCGAATGGGCGTGAGGCAGAATCTGCGTCTAAAAAAGGCCGCCTGCGAAAGGCGCCATAGGACCGTCTGAATGTTTTACTGGCTGATCGAGTTCTCCAACACATTTCCGAGCTTCGGTGCAATCCGCACCGTCCTGAACGTCTTCCGCTACATCACGTTCCGCACCGGCGGCGCCATCGTCACCGGCGCGCTGTTCGTGTTCCTGTTCGGGCCTTGGATCATCGATCATCTGCGCATCCGCCAGGGCAAGGGCCAGCCGATCCGGACCGACGGCCCGCAATCGCATCTTGCCAAGAAGGGCACGCCCACCATGGGCGGGCTGATGATCCTGTCCGGCCTCACGGTTGGCACGGTGCTGTGGTGCAATCCGCTCAATCCCTATGTCTGGATCGTGCTCGCGGTGACGCTCGGCTTCGGCTTCGTCGGCTTCTATGACGACTACCTCAAGGTGACAAAGCAGACCACGAGCGGGTTCGGCGGCAGGCTGCGCCTGCTGATCGAGGGGCTGATCGCGCTGGTCGCCTGCTATGCGCTGGTACGGCTGAACCGCGATCCCGCGTCGACCGCGCTGACGATACCCTTCCTGAAGGATACCGTGCTGCATTTCGGCTGGTTCTTCGTTTTCTTCGGTGCGTTCGTCATCGTCGGCGCCGGCAATGCGGTGAACCTCACAGACGGCCTCGACGGCCTGGCCATCGTGCCGGTGATGATCGCCACCGCGAGCTTCGCCATGATCGCCTATCTCGCTGGCAATTTGGTGTTCGCCGACTATCTCCAGATCAAATATGTCGCGGGCACCGGCGAGCTGGCGGTGCTCTGCGGCGCGCTGCTCGGCGCCGGTCTCGGTTTTCTCTGGTTCAATGCCCCACCAGCTTCGATCTTCATGGGCGACACCGGCTCGCTCGCGCTCGGCGGCATGCTGGGTTCGATCGCGGTGGCGGTGAAGCACGAGATCGTGCTCGCGGTGATCGGCGGCCTCTTCGTGCTGGAGGCGGTCTCCGTCATCGTGCAAGTGGTGTCGTTCAAGCTCACGGGCAAGCGCATCTTCCGGATGGCGCCGATCCACCACCATTTCGAGCAACTCGGCTGGACCGAGCCGCAGATCGTGATCCGGTTCTGGATCATCTCGGTGATGCTGGCGCTCGCCGGCCTGTCGACCTTGAAGCTGCGGTGATCGATCGATGATCCCGGTGACCTCCTTCGCCGGCAGGACGGTCGCGGTGTTCGGCCTCGGCGGCTCCGGGCTCGCGTCTTGCCACGCCTTGAAGGCTGGCGGCGCCGAGGTCATCGCCGCCGACGACAATGCCGAGAATGTCGCTAAGGCGGCGCAGGCCGGCTTCGTCACCGCCGATTTGCGCAACGTCTCCTGGTCGAAATTCGCGGCGCTGGTGCTCGCGCCCGGCGTGCCGCTGACCCATCCGGTGCCGCACTGGAGCGTGTTGAAGGCGCGCGAGGCGGGCTGCGAGGTCATCGGCGACATCGAGCTGTTCTGCCGCGAGCGCCGGCGGCACGCGCCGGATGCGCCGTTCGTCGCCATCACCGGCACCAACGGCAAGTCGACCACGACGGCGCTGATCGCGCATCTGACCAAGGTGGCCGGCTACGACACCCAGATGGGCGGTAATATCGGCACCGCGATCCTGTCGCTGGAGCCGCCGGGCATGGGCCGCGTCCACGTCATCGAGATGTCGTCCTACCAGATCGACCTCACGCCGTCGCTCGATCCCTCCGTCGGCATTCTGCTCAATGTCAGCGAGGATCACATCGACCGTCATGGCACGATCGCGCATTACGCCGCGGTGAAGGAGCGGCTGGTCGCCGGCGTGCAGGCAGGCGGCACTTCGATCGTCGGTGTCGATGACGGCTATTGCCGCGACATCGCCGACCGGCTCGACCGCGCCGGCAAGAATGTGGTGCGCATCTCCGTCAGGAATCCGCTGGCTTCAGGCATTCACGTCGAGCACGGCACCATCGTGCGCACCGCGGGCGGCGCCCGCAGCGAGATCGCCACGCTTGGCGGTATCGGCTCGCTGCGCGGCTTGCACAACGCGCAAAACGCGGCCTGCGCTGCCGCCGCCGCCCTCGCAATGGGCATCAGTCTTGATGTGCTGCAGAACGGCCTGCGCAGTTTTCCGGGCCTTGCCCACCGCATGGAGCAGGTCGGTCGCCGCGGCAACGTGCTGTTCGTCAACGACTCCAAAGGCACCAACGCCGACGCCACTGCGCATGCGCTGTCGTCCTTTGCCAATATCTTCTGGATCGCCGGCGGCAAGCCGAAGGCGGGCGGCATCACCGGCCTGACCGATTACTTCCCGCGCATCCGTAAAGCCTTTCTGATCGGCGAGGCCGCGCCGGAGTTTTCGGAAACGCTGGGCACGCAGGTCGCGCACGAAATCAGCCAGACGCTCGACGTCGCGGTCGCCAACGCCGCGCGTGATGCAGAAGCTTCGGGGATCACCGACGCCGTCGTATTGCTGTCGCCCGCATGCGCATCGTTCGATCAGTACCGCAACTTCGAAATCCGCGGCGCCAAGTTCCGCGAGCTGGTTCAGGCGCTGCCGGGTGTGAGGCCGGTGGTGTGAGGATGTCGCGGCGGCGCTGGATTGCAATTGCCGTCGCTGCTCTCGCTGTTCCCATCGGTTTCCTCTGTGTTGTCCTCATTGACAGCGTCATGCAGGAATTCGGCGGGTGTCGTGTGGTTCGCCAGAAGTTGTTTGCCTCCCCAAGCGGCAGCAAGTTGGTTGTCGTGGTCTGGAAGACCTGCGGAACGACGGTGCCCGACAGTACGCAAGCCAGCATCGTGGCGCGCGGTCGGACGTTCTCGCCGGAGAGCACGCCGACCTTTGTCAGCGTGCGCGGGCATCTTGATGTCGTCGTCGTCTGGAGTAGCGAGCGGGCGGTCAGGATCGGTTTCATTCCCGGGGCAGACCAGATCTACAAGCGCGATCAGCACGCGGGGGATGTCACGATCAACTACGAATAAGGCTCTCGTGTCCCTGACGCGGTGCGGCACGAAGTGACGCTCCGCAGAGCCGGGACCAAGAAGCCGCAATGGGCCCAGGCTCTGCAGCGCACCACACCGTGAAGAAGCGGCGCGCTGCGCTGCGTCCGGGGCACGGGACTTCTTCAAAACTTGAACGGTCCCTTAACCTCCCGGTAACCAACCTCGGCGACCAATGGACCGACCTCTGTCCGAAAGCGGCCGCCCATGCTCTCCCGTGAAGAACGCACCCCCTTTTCCGAGTGGTGGTGGACCGTCGACAAGCCGCTGTTCGGCGCGATCCTCTTGCTGATGCTGACCGGCGTCATCCTGTCGCTGGCGGCGAGCCCGTCCGTCGCGACCCGCATCGGGCTCGATCCGTTCCATTTCTTCAGCCGCCACGTGATGTTCCTGGCGCCGTCCTTCATGGTGCTGCTCGGTGTCTCCTTCCTGTCGCCGCGCGCTATCAGGCGCTCCGCGCTGATCATCTTCGCGGTCAGCATCATCCTGATCGTGGTGACGCTCGCCGTCGGCCCGGAGGTCAAGGGCTCACGGCGCTGGATCACGTTGCTCGGGGTGAACATCCAGGCCTCTGAAGTCGCGAAGCCTTCGTTCGTCGTCATTGCCGCCTGGCTGTTTGCGGAATCGACCAAGCGGCCGGAGATGCCGGCGACCTCGATGGCGCTGGTGTTGCTGTTGATGCTGGTCTCGCTGCTGGTGATGGAGCCGGACTTCGGCCAGACCATGCTGATCCTGATGGTGTGGGGCTCGCTGTTCTTCATCGCGGGCATGCGCATGATCTGGGTATTCGGCCTCGCCGGCATCGGTGCGGCCGGCCTGTTCAGCGCCTATCTCTTCGTTCCCCACGTGGCTGGACGCATCACGCGCTTCATGAACCCGGGCTCAGGCGACACCTTCCAGGTCGATACCGCGATGGAGGCCTTCTACAATGGCGGCTGGTTCGGGCTCGGGCCGGGCGAGGGCATCGCCAAGCGCAGCCTGCCGGACAGCCACACCGACTTCGTGTTCGCAGTCGCTGCCGAAGAGTTCGGCATCATCCTGTGCCTCGCCATGCTGGCGCTGTTTGCCTTCGTCGTCATGCGCGCGCTGTCGCGCGCCTATGCCAACGAGGACATGTTCTCGCGCTTCGCGGCCTCTGGGCTGGCGATCCTGTTCGGCGTGCAGGCGGCGATCAACATGTCGGTCAATCTCCAACTCATCCCAGCCAAGGGCATGACGCTGCCGTTCATTTCCTACGGCGGCTCCTCGATCGTGTCGCTCTCCTATGGCGTCGGCATGATGCTGGCCCTGACGCGGCTGCGCCCGCGTACCGAGGTCGAGGCCAGCGGCCACGCCGAGGCGATGCGCAGCTACGCGTGACCGCTCTCGTGTCCCGGACAAGCGAAGCGCAGATCCGGGACCCAGACTGCCGCAAGCATGGCCCCGGTTCAGCAACGCACCATGCCGCGAAGATGCGGCGCGCTGCGCTGCGCCCGGGGCACGAGCACCCGGCTCGCAATGACGACAAAGGCCTTGTAAAAGGGCGGTTATGGACAGCTCCCCCCTGATTCTTCTCGCCGCAGGCGGCACCGGCGGCCATCTGTTTCCGGCTGAGGCGCTGGGCGTCGAGCTGATCCGGCGCGGCTTTCGGGTGCGCCTCGTCACCGATGAGCGCGCGCTGCGTTACAGCGGGTTGTTCACCAAGGACATGATCGACGTCGTCGCGAGCGAGACCGCGCGCGGCCGCAATCCGTTGCAGCTCGCTTATGCCGGCCTCACGCTCGCCACCGGCACACTGTCCGCTTACAGCCTGATCAGGCGATTGAAGCCCGCTGCCGTAATCGGCTTCGGCGGCTATCCGACACTGCCGCCATTGGTGGCGGCAAAATTCGCGGGCGTGCCCGGCATCATCCACGACGCCAATGCGGTGCTCGGCCGCGCCAACCGTTTCCTGTCGAGCCGCGTCCGCGCCATCGCAACGTCGTTGCCCGGCGTGCTCGACCGTGATCCAGCGCTATCAGGCAAGACCACGACGGTCGGCACGCCGATGCGGCCGGCGATCCTTGCCGCTGCCGGCGTACAATATGCCGCACCCGAAGCGAACGGCCCGCTCCGCCTGCTCGTCGTCGGCGGCAGCCAGGGCGCGCGTATCATGGCCGACATCGTGCCGGGCGCGATCGAGCGGCTCGAGCCCGCACTGTGGGGCCGGCTGATCCTCACCCAGCAAGTGCGCGACGAGGACATGGCGCGCGTGCGCGCGGTCTACGATAAGCTCAAGATCAATGCCGAGCTCGCGCCGTTCTTTACCGATTTGCCGGCGCGGCTCGCATCCAACCATCTGGTGGTGTCGCGCTCCGGCGCCGGCACCGTGGCCGAGCTCGCCGCGATCGGCCGGCCCTCGATCCTGGTGCCGCTGCCGGGCGCGATCGACCAGGACCAGTTCGCCAATGCCGGCGTGCTGGTCAAGGTCAATGGCGCGATCCGCATCCCGCAGACCGAGTTCACCTCGGACCGGCTGGCCGCCGAAATCTCCGCCTTCGCCGCCGAGCCGGCGCGCCTTGCCGCCATGGCTGCCGCGGCGAAAGGGGCAGGCCGGCTCGATGCGGCCGAGCGGCTGGCCGATCTGGTGGTCAAAGTCGCGGGAATCTGACGCGAAAAAGCCCTTGTCTTCGCCTTCTAAAGCGGGGCATCCAGTAGGAAAGGTGCGCGGCTGATTTGGCCGTGACCTTTGCCAGAGCCGCCTGCGCAAGGCGGCGAGGTCAGGGAACAGAGCATGAGACTGCCGCGCGAGATCGGACCCATCCACTTCGTCGGGATCGGCGGGATCGGCATGAGCGGTATCGCCGAGGTGCTGGTCAATCTCGGCTATGCCGTGCAGGGCTCGGATGCCTCCGACAACTACAATCTCGACCGCCTGCGCAAGAAGGGCGCAAAAGTCTCGGTCGGTCACAAGGCGGAGAATGTCGACGGGGCCGACGTCGTCGTGGTGTCGAGCGCGATCAAGCGCGACAATCCGGAATTGATGGCGGCGCGCGAGCGGCGCATTCCCGTGGTGCGTCGCGCCGAGATGCTGGCCGAACTGATGCGGCTGAAGAGCTGCGTCGCGATCGCCGGCACCCATGGCAAGACCACGACGACCACGATGGTCGCAACCCTGCTCGATGCCGGCGGGCTCGATCCGACCGTGATCAACGGCGGCATCATCAATGCCTACGGCTCCAATGCGCGTCTCGGCGCAGGCGACTGGATGGTGGTGGAAGCCGACGAGAGCGATGGCACGTTTTTGAAATTGCCGACCGAGGTCGCGATCGTCACCAATGTCGATCCCGAGCATCTCGACCACTTCAAGACCTTCGAGGCCGTGCAGGACGCCTTCCGCCATTTCGTCGAGAACCTGCCGTTCTACGGCTTTGCCGTGATGTGCATCGATCATCCCGTGGTGCAGACCCTCGTCGGCAAGATCGAGGATCGCCGCATCATCACCTATGGCGAGAATCCGCAGGCGGATGTGCGGTTCGTCGACCTGACCCCGATGGGGGGCGGCTCGAAGTTCAAGGTCGCGTTCCGTGATCGGAAAACCGGCGCTTTGCATGAGATCGCCGATCTCATGCTGCCGATGCCGGGCCGTCACAACGCGTCCAACGCCACGGCCGCGATCGCTGTCGCGCGCGAGCTCGGCGTGTCGGACGATGCGATCCGCAAGGCGATCGCAGGCTTCGGCGGCGTCAAGCGCCGCTTCACCAAGACCGGCGAGTGGAACGGTATCACCGTGATCGACGATTACGGCCATCACCCGGTCGAGATCGCAGCCGTGCTGAAGGCGGCGCGGGAATCCACCAACGGCAAGATCGTCGCCGTGGTGCAGCCGCATCGCTACACCCGCCTGCAATCGCTGTTCGAGGAATTCTGCACCTGCTTCAACGACGCCGATGCGGTTGTTGTCGCCGACGTCTATGCCGCAGGCGAAGCACCGATCGACGGCATCGACCGCGATCATTTCGTCGCCGGCCTGCGCGCGCACGGCCATCGTGAGGTGATCCCGTTGCCGGCAGCCGCCGAGCTTGCGGGCATCGTCAAGGGACTCGCGAACTCCGGCGATCTCGTCGTGTGTCTCGGCGCCGGCAACATCACGCAATGGGCGTATGCGCTGCCGGACCAATTGAAGGCGCTGGGGTAGGGCAGTGGGCTTCCCCGATATCACGCCCGAACTCAAGGCCGCGATGCCGCAACTTCGTGGCCGGCTGCTCGCCAAGCAGTCGCTCGCCGAACTCACCTGGTTTCGCGTCGGCGGCCCGGCGCAGGTGCTGTTCACGCCGGCGGATGAGGATGATCTCGCCTATTTTCTCGCGCATCTCGCCAGCGACATTCCCGTCTATGTCGTCGGCGTCGGCTCCAACCTCATCGTGCGTGACGGCGGCATTGCGGGCGTCGTGATCCGGCTTGCGCCGCGCGCTTTCGGCGAGGCAGCCGCGAGCGGCGATATCGTCACCGCCGGTGCGGCCGTGCTCGACAAGCGCGTGGCGGAAGTGGCGGCGAGTGCCAATATCGGCGGGCTCGAATTCTATTTCGGCATTCCCGGCACCATCGGCGGTGCGCTGCGCATGAATGCGGGCGCCAATGGCGGCGAGACCAAGGACGTGCTGATCGAAGCGCGCGGCGTCGGGCGCGACGGCACCAAGCACGCCCTCTCTAACGCCGACATGAAATTCGTCTACCGCAACAGTGGCGTGGATCCCTCCATCATCTTCACGTCCGCGCGCTTTCGCGGCGAGATCAGGGATGCGGAGGCGATCCGCGCGCGCATGGCGGAGGTGCAGGCCCATCGCGAGACGGCGCAGCCGATCCGCGAAAAGACCGGTGGCTCGACCTTCAAGAATCCGCCGGGCCATTCCGCCTGGAAGCTGGTTGACGCTGCCGGCTGTCGCGGCTTGCGCGTCGGCGGCGCTGAGGTCTCGGAGATGCACTGCAATTTCCTGATCAACACGGGCGATGCCACCGCGCACGACATCGAGACACTAGGCGAGACGGTGCGCGAACGTGTGAAGGCAAATTCCGGAATTGAGCTACACTGGGAAATCAAGCGGATTGGAATTCCCGACTAACCTGAGGCGACGAGAGAACATGCGCACCACCATCCTCTTCGGCGGCTCCAACCGCGAGCGTCTGGTTTCCGTCGCCTCAGCCCAGGCGCTGCATCAGGCGTTGCCTGAGGCCGATCTCTGGTGGTGGGACGTCGAGGACAAGGTGCACGTCGTGCAGTCCAGGCAGCTGCTCGAACATGCCCGTCCGTTCGAGGATGAGTTCAAGCCGGGCACATCAGGCATTCCGCTCGCGCAGGCGCTCGACCAGGCCAAGGCGGAAGACCGCGTCCTCGTGCTGAGCCTGCATGGCGGATGCGCCGAGAACGGCGAATTGCAGGTGATGTGCGAGACGCGCGGCGTGCCGTTCACCGGCTCCGGCTCGGCCTCCTCGCATCTCGCCTTCGACAAGATCGCGGCCAAGCGCTTTGCCGCGCTCGGTGGCGTGACGCCGCCCCTGGGCATCGCGCTCGACGACATCGACGACGCCTTCGCCGAATACGGACGGCTGATCGCAAAGCCGGCGCGCGACGGCTCGAGCTATGGCCTGATCTTCGTCAACGCCAAGCAGGATCTTGTCGCCGTCCGCAATGCTGCAAAGCACGAGGAGTACGTGATCGAGCCCTACATCGCCGGCGTGGAGGCGACCTGCGGCGTGCTGGAGCGGCCGGACGGGTCGCTCATCTCATTGCCGCCGATCGAGATCATTCCGGGCGAGGGCAATTTCGACTACGCCGCAAAATATCTGCTGTCGACAACCCAGGAGATCTGCCCCGGCCGCTTCACCGCCGAGGTCACCGCCGCGCTCAAGACGCAGGCGATGCTGGCGCATCGGGCGATGTCCTGCACCGGTTATTCCCGCTCCGACTTCATCGTCTCGGCGAAGGGGCTGATCTATCTCGAAACCAACACGCTGCCCGGGCTGACCAAGTCCTCGCTCTACCCCAAGGCGCTGAAAGCCGAAGGCATCGCGTTCGTGGACTTCCTCCACGGCCTGATCGAGCTGGCCGCGCGGCAGGTGCGGAAATAGTTAGGATTGGTTAACGGCTGAACCGGCGGAAACGGCCGATTTGGTGGCCAAAACCGGTAAAATACCGGACATCGTGGCATAACTGCCTCACCAGCCTGCGCAAAAAGCATCCCGCGTTAACGAACTTTACCTTTTGTTTACCAGGACGTCCGAAGGTTAACGCTGGCGGCGCATATGGCGTTTTGGCTGCCGGCGCGTGAGCCGTTTCGGATTGTCCCCGATCGGCGAACGCTTTGAAGGGGAGCGGTTTCTTCTACCGAAGACCATTACCCGGCCCGGCACGTCCGAGACGTCATGTTCGCCAGGACCCGCGCGAAGTCGCGGGCAAACTGTTGACGAGCTCGTGCAATGGATGGTGCAGGAAGCCTCACCCGGTCGTTTTTGAGATCGCTGAGGCCCCAAGCTGACCTGAAGGCGGCCGCTATCGGAGCGGTCGTGCTTCTGCGCGAGTGGGTGCAGGACAGGCGCCGGGAAGGACTTCACGAGACGCGCGCCGCCGCCAAGGACAAGATCAAGAAGATCAAGGCCAAGGCCCTCGTCGAGCGCGAGCCGCCGCCGCGCATCGTCGCGCTGGTCGAGCGCTATCTGCCGCGCCGGGTCGGAATCAGCATGACGGTGCTGCTGCTGATCGGCAGCTGTGGCCTCGGCATCGTCAAGGGCGGCCATCTCCAGGATTTCATCACCGCCGTCAGCGACGCGCGCAATGCGATGGCCAATTCGGCTGGCTTCCGCATCACCTCCGTCGTGATCAACGGCCGCAAGCAGCTCAGCCAGGACGAGATCCTCGCGGTCGGCGGCGTCAGCGGCCGCTCCTCGCTGTTGTTCCTCGATGCCGACGGCGTCCGCGACAAGCTCAAGGCCAATCCCTGGATCGCGGATGCGACCGTGCTGAAGCTCTATCCGGGCCAGCTCATGATCGAGATCACCGAGCGCAAGGCGTTCGCGCTGTGGCAGGAGGCCGGCCGGCTCTCCGTCATCGCCGACGACGGCGCACTGCTCGAACCCTATGTCTCGCGCCGGTTCCTGTCGCTGCCGCTCGTGGTCGGCAAGGGCGCCGACACGCAGGCCCGCGACTTCCTCGCGCTGCTCGCGCGCTATCCGCAGGTGAACTCGGCGACCAAGGCCGCGATCTTCGTCGGTGAGCGGCGCTGGAATTTGAGGCTGAAGGACGGCCTCGACGTCCGCCTGCCCGAGCAGGACGTCGGCAACGCGCTCGCCGCCCTCTCCAAGCTCGACAAGGACGACAGGCTGTTCTCGAAGGACATCGTCGCGGTCGACATGCGCCTGCCCGATCGTCTGGTGGTGCAGCTGTCCGACGACGCCGCCAAGGCGCGCGAGGACCTGTTCAAGGACAAGAAGAAAAAGAAGGCCGGGGACGCCGCATGACCGGTCTTGATCGCACCCAGACGCCGAAGATGCGCCCGATGCCGCACAAGCGCGGCGGCCTCGTCGCCTGTCTCGATATCGGCACCAGCAAGATCGCCTGCATGATCGCGCGGCTGAAGCCGTCGGCGCCAAGCGAAGCCCTGCGCGACCGCACCCATGCGGTCGAGCTGATCGGCTACAGCCAGATCCAGTCGCGCGGCATGAAGGCCGGCGCGGTGGTCGACCTCGCCGAATGCGAGCAGGCGGTGCGCCAGGCCGTAGGGCTTGCCGAGAAAATGGCCAAGGTCCGGGTCGAGTCCGTGCTGCTGTCGGTCTCCGGCGGTCGTCTTGCGGGCCAGCTGGTCGAGGCTGCCGCCGATATCCGCGGCGGCGCGGTCACGCCGGCCGATGTCAGCCGCGTCACCTCCACCGGAATGCGCCACGCCACCGGCGAGGGCCGCACCGTGCTGCATGCGCTGCCGGTCGGCTACACGCTCGACGGCGTCAAGGGCATTCGCGATCCTCGCGGCATGGTCGCGCATCAATTTGGCGTCGATATGAACGTCGTCACCTGCGACGCCACCGTGGCGCGGAATCTGATGCTGGCGGTGGAACGCTGCCATCTCAACGTCGAAGCCATGGCGGCGAGCCCCTATGTGGCCGGCCTGTCGGTGCTGACCGATGACGAGGCCGATCTTGGTGCCGCCGTGGTCGAGATGGGCGCGGGTACCACCACGATCGCGGTCTTTTCCGGCGGCCGCTTCGTGCACGCGGCCGGATTTGCGGTCGGCGGGCAACACATCACGATGGATCTCGCGCGCGGACTCTCGGCGACCATTGCCGATGCCGAGCGAATCAAGACGTTATACGGCACGGTCCTCACCGGCGGATCGGACTCGCGTGAGCTGATGTCTGTACCGACGGCCGGTGACGAGCAGGATCTGCCGCAGATCGTTTCGCGCGCCACCATCGCCAACATCGTCAAGCACCGTGCCGAGGAAGTCTTCGAAATGGTTCGGGACAAGCTGAAGGATTCGCCCTTCGCGGCAGAGCCCAAGGGCCGCGTCGTGCTCTCGGGCGGCGCCTCGCAGCTCACCGGCCTCGTCGAGCTAGGAACCCAGATTCTCGGCCGGCCCGTGCGGGTCGGACGTCCGCTCGGTTTCGGCCGGCTGCCCAACGAGGCGAAGAACGCCGCGTTCGCGGTGCCGGCCGGACTTCTCGTCTACCCGCAATATGTTCACCACGAACATGTCGAACCGCGGCATACGCGGCAGCAGGTCAAGACAGGGACCGGCGGTTATTTCGGAAAGGTCGGACGATGGCTACGCGAGGGCTTCTGATGACTCTTCTCCGCAATTCCCGACTTTCACCAACTCCCGCGGCCGTCGGCCGGGGCGAACCCACGCGCGCGTGATCGAGAGGCAAACATGACCATCAGCATCAATGTTCCTGATATTCACGAACTGAAGCCCCGGATCACCGTATTCGGCGTCGGCGGTGCCGGCGGCAACGCCGTCAACAACATGATCACGGCCGGCCTCCAGGGCGTCGACTTCGTGGTCGCCAACACCGATGCGCAGGCGCTGACGATGTCGAAGGCGCAGCGCATCGTGCAGATGGGCACGGCGGCGACGCAAGGCCTGGGCGCAGGCTCGCAGCCGGTCGTCGGCGCGGCCGCGGCCGAAGAGGTGATGGACGAACTTCGCGACCATCTCTCCGGCGCCAACATGGTGTTCGTCACCGCAGGCATGGGCGGCGGCACCGGCACCGGTGCAGCCCCGGTGATCGCCAAGATCGCGCGCGAGATGGGGATCCTCACCGTCGGCGTCGTCACCAAGCCGTTCCACTTCGAGGGCGGGCGCCGGATGCGCACTGCGGAGGCCGGCATCAACGAACTGCACAAGGTCGTCGATACGCTCCTGATCATCCCGAACCAGAACCTGTTCCGGGTTGCCAACGAGAAGACCACCTTCGCCGACGCCTTCGCGATGGCCGACCAGGTGCTCTATTCGGGCGTCGCCTGCATCACCGACCTGATGGTCAAGGAAGGCCTGATCAACCTCGACTTCGCCGACGTGAGAGCGGTGATGAGAGAAATGGGCAAGGCGATGATGGGCACGGGCGAAGCCTCCGGCGACAAGCGCGCGCTGACCGCCGCTGAAGCCGCGATCGCCAACCCGCTGATCGACGACAGCTCGATGAAGGGTGCCAAGGGCCTGCTGATCTCGATCACGGGCGGCAAGGACTTGACCCTGTTCGAGGTCGACGAAGCCGCGACCCGCATTCGCGAGGAAGTCGACCAGGACGCCAACATCATCGTCGGCGCCACCTTCGACGAAGCGCTCGACGGTCTGATCCGCGTCTCGGTCGTCGCCACCGGCATCGAGCAGGCGGCGATCGCCCGCAACAGCCAGGGCACCAGCGCTCCGGTCGCGAATGCCGCGCCGCAGGTGCAGCAGGCGCCCGCGGCTCCGGCCGCTGCCGCCGAGAGCCGTCTCGCCGACCTGACCGCGCGCCTCCGCGCCGACAATCAGCGCATGGCCGAACGCGCCCAGAAGCTGGAATCGCAGATCCCGGCCGCAGCAGCGGCCGCGCCGCGTCCTAATGTCGAGCGTGCGGCCCTTGCGGCCATCGCGGCTGCCGTTGCCGAAGTTCCGCAGGCGCCCGCACCGATGCAGACCTATGGCGACGTCACCGTGCGCCCGATCGCGCAGAAGCCCACGCTATTTCCGGAGCCCGAGCAGGCGCCGCTTGCCATGCACGAGCCAATGACGCCGGAAACCTTCATCCCGCCGCAGGCCGAGCGCGCCCCGGCGCGTGCGCCGCGGATGCCGCGCCTTGAGGAGCTGCCGATGCCGGCCCAGGCCGAGATTCGTCAGGCCCGTGGCGAGGTGGAAGACGAGACTCCGCAAAAGACCCGCCTGTCGCTGCTGCAGCGCCTCGCCAATGTCGGCCTCGGCCGTCGCGACGAGGAGAGCGAGGCGCCGATCGCCGCCCGTAGCACCGGTCCCGCAATGCCGGCGCTGCCCGAGCGCAAGCCGCAGCGGAGCGTGGCGCAGCAGATCGCAGCCAGCGAACCGGTGTCGGAATATGCCCGCCGGCCCGCGCCGCAGGGGCTGGACGCCCACGGCCGCCCGGCACCTGTTGCGCCGGCGCCACAGGGAGACGACCATCTTGATATCCCGGCCTTCCTGCGGCGGCAGGCGACCTGAGGATTGTTACAATAGGGCGGACGCAAAAAGGTCCCGGTGAGATGCTCGCCGGGACCTTTCTCTTGGCCTCGTGTATATCCGGATTGCGCGTTCAAGCAACTGATTTTAAATCATTAATTACCTGTTGGGTGTTTCAGTAAAGCTGCCGATAATGGCCCTGAACGCCGGCGCAATTTGGTTAAGCCTTGGCGCGAATACGGCAGGTTTGGGGTAACAATCGGTAAAAAAGCGTGAGTTGGCGCTGTTTGAGGCAGTGACTATGGTTTGGTGTGACTTGGGGATACGGAGATTCGGACGGTCGATCTCGATCGATCAGTCGGGTCTAGTATAAGTCGCAGTTGGTCGTAGTGGGGCGGTTCCTGATGAAATTTAGCCGGCAAACAACGCTTCGTGCGCAAGCCACTGTGGCTGGCGTCGGCGTTCATTCCGGTCTTCCCGTCACCCTCACGCTTGGACCTGCACCTGTCGACGCAGGTTTTATTTTTGTCCGCACCGGCCTTGAGGGAAGCGACCGTGAGATTCAGGCGACCGCCGAGCAGGTGGTCGCGACGGATCTGGCGACCGTGCTGGGCGACAGTGAGGGACCGCTTGTCTCGACTGCCGAGCACGTCTTGGCAGCCTTGCGCGGCATGGGCGTCGACAACGCCACGATCGAGGTCGATGGCGCGGAAGTGCCGATCATGGACGGCAGTGCGGCGGCCTTTGTTGCTGCGATTGATCAGGCCGGTATCGTAACTCAGTCGGCGCAGCGCCGCTTTATCCAGGTTCTAAAGCCGATCTCGGTCGCGATCGGTGATTCCTTCGGCGAAATCCGGCCTTATGCCGATGGCTTCCGCGCCCAGATCGAGATCGACTTCGCTAATCCCGTGATCGGCCGGCAGAATTATGCGTTCGAGTTGGTGCCGGAACGCTTCCGCCGTGATATCGCGCGTGCCCGGACCTTCGGTCTGATGTGCGATCAGGCGCGGCTCTGGGCCGCGGGCTACGGTCGCGGTGCGTCCTTCGACAACACCATCGTGTTCGATGAAGAGCGGCTCCTCAATCCAGAGGGCCTGCGCTACGCGGACGAATGCGCTCGCCACAAGGTGCTGGACGTGATCGGCGATCTCGCGCTGGCCGGACTGCCGCTGCTGGGCGCCTATCGCTCGGTGCGTGGCGGCCACAAGCTGAACCACGCCGTCCTGACCGCGCTGCTCGCCGACCGTACCGCCTGGCGGGTGGTCGAGGGCGAGGCGGCCCGCCGCACCACGCGTCCCGTGGTCGAAGTCGGCAGCGGCATCGTTGGCGGCCGGATCGCCGCGGCCTACGGGCCGGACGTGTCCTGAAAAGCCCCGCTGCGGCGGGCAATTGCTCGGCTTTCTCCGGGAAACTCTTGGTAACCATGATCCCCTGGGATTGCGGCAAGTTCGCCTTAATCCGGGCGGAATGCCTGCCTATCCGGTAGGTTAACGATCGTTTTTCGGTTACACCGACGTGGTCGCATGGCAGGCACCACGATTACATTTCGCGCCCGTGACGGGGATCATGGGCTGGCGGGCACCGCATCACAGGGCGTCAGGTCTTAAATTCATGTCGGCACAGCGTATGACGCGCGGATATCTCTTGGTTTCGCCAAAGGCTCCGGTCGGGAGCCGCCGGCTGCTCCAGGCGGCAACCCTGTTGCTGCTCGCGCTGCCGCTGGCCGGCTGCGGCACCGGCGCGCTCTGGGACAAGTTCACCGCCAAGGACGACACCTTCGTCGAGGAGCCCGCCGACAAGATCTACAATGAGGGCCTGTTCCTCATGAACGAAAAGAAGGACATGAAGGCGGCGAACAAGAAGTTCGAAGAGGTCGACCGCCAGCATCCCTATTCCGATTGGGCGCGCAAATCGCTGCTGATGTCGGCCTACGCGTCCTACCAGGGCGGTGACTATGACGGTTGCATCGGCGCTGCGACCCGCTACGTCACCCTGCATCCCGGCAGCCCGGACGCCGCCTACGCGCAATATCTGATCGCCGCCTCGCACTACGACCAGATCCCGGATGTCAGCCGCGACCAGGCCCGGACCGAGAAGGCGATCGCCTCGCTGGAAGAGGTGGTGCGCAAATATCCGACGTCCGAATATGCGACCTCCGCCAAGGCCAAGATCGAGGGCGCGCGCGACCAACTCGCCGGCAAGGAAATGAACGTCGGCCGCTACTACATGCAGAAGAAAGACTATACGGCCGCGATCAACCGCTACAAGGCCGTGGTCACACAGTACCAGACCACGCGCCACGTCGAGGAGGCGCTGTATCGGCTCACCGAGGCCTATACGGCGATCGGCATCGTCGGCGAGGCCCAGACGGCGGCGGCCGTGCTCGGGCACAATTTTCCTGACAGCCGCTGGTACAAGGACGCCTATAATCTTGTAAAATCCGGCGGTCTCGAACCGAGCGAGAATCAGGGGTCCTGGATGAGCAGGGCCTTCAAGAAGATAGGCCTCTAGGTCTCGGCTAGGAAATCTGGTTCCATGCTGGCGCGTCTGTCGATCCGCGACATCGTCCTGATCGAACGGCTCGATATCGAATTCGCCACCGGACTTGCGGTTTTGACCGGCGAGACCGGTGCGGGCAAATCCATCCTGCTCGATGCCTTTGCGTTGGCGCTCGGCGGCCGCGGCGACGCCGGCCTCGTGCGCCATGGTGCGGAGCAGGGCCAGGTCACGGCCGTCTTCGATATCCCCAAAAATCACCCCGCGGCGAAAATCCTCGCCGAGAATGGCCTGGACGATACCGGGGAGATGATTCTTCGTCGTGTGCAACTCGCCGACGGCCGCACCCGCGCCTTCATCAACGACCAGTCGATCAGCGTGCAGACGCTGAAGGCGGTCGGCGCGGCGCTGGTCGAGATCCACGGCCAGCATGACGAGCGCGCGCTGGTCGATGCCGCCACCCATCGCCGGCTGCTCGATGCCTTCGCCGGGCTCGAGAAGGACGTCACAGCCGTCGAAGCGCTCTGGGACGCACGCCGCACCGCGAATACCGAGTTGGACGATCATCGCGCCGGCAAGGAGCGTGCCGCGCGCGAGGCGGATTATTTGCGCCATGCCTCCGACGAGTTGAAGCAGCTTGCGCCAAAGGACGGTGAAGAAACCTCGCTCGCCTCCCGCCGCACCACCATGATGCAGGGCGAGAAGATCGCCTCCGATTTGCGCGAGGCGCAGGAAGTCGTCGGAGGCCACCATTCGCCGGTTGCGGCGCTGTCGGCCGCCGTGCGCCGGCTGGAACGTCGCGGCGTCAATTCGCCAACGCTGGTCGAGCCCGCGGTGAAGGCGATCGATATCGCCATCAACGCACTGGAGGAGGCCGACCAGCATCTCCAGGCCGCGCTCGCCGCAACCGATTTCGACCCGGCCGAGCTCGAGCGCATCGAGGAACGGCTGTTCGCGCTGCGCGCCGCTTCGCGTAAATATTCGACGCCGGTTGATGGCCTCGCCGCGCTCGCCGCCAAATACGCCGCCGACGTGGTGCTGATCGATGCCGGCGCCTCGCGGCTGAAGAAGCTGGAGCAGGCCGCGATCGAGGCCGATGCCCGCTATGCGACTGCTGCGAAAAAGCTCTCGGCGGCGCGGCAGAAATCGGCCGAGAAGCTCAACAGGGCGGTCAATGCCGAACTCGCACCGCTCAAGCTCGAGCGTGCAAAGTTCATGACCCAGGTGGCGACCGACGAGGCCGCGCCGGGCCCGCAAGGCTTCGACCGGGTCGAGTTCTGGGTGCAGACCAATCCGGGCACCAGGGCCGGTCCGATGATGAAGGTCGCCTCCGGCGGCGAGCTCTCCCGCTTCCTTCTGGCGCTGAAAGTCGTGCTGTCCGACCGCGGCTCGGCGCCGACGCTCGTGTTCGACGAGATCGACACAGGCGTAGGCGGCGCCGTCGCCGATGCCATCGGCGCGCGACTGGCGCGGTTGGCCGGCAAGGTGCAGGTGATGGCCGTGACTCATGCCCCGCAGGTCGCCGCCCGCGCCGACCAGCATCTCCTGATCTCCAAGGATGCGCTGGACAAGGGCAAGCGCGTCGCCACCCGCGTCAACGCACTTGCCGCCGACCACCGCCGCGAAGAAATCGCCCGCATGCTCGCCGGCGCCGAGATCACGGCCGAGGCAAGGGCGGCCGCGGACCGGCTGCTTAAGGCGGCGACGGCTTAGGCTGCGCCTCCCGGACGCAGCGCGTTGCGCTGCATCCGGGGCAACAAGATCTCAACGTGCCTTTACCCCTGCGCCCGCTCCGTCGTATCCAAGCACCATGGCAAGAGCAGCAAAATCCAAACCGCTTCGCGACGTCGCCGACCTCACCAAGGCGCAGGCCAAGGTCGAGCACATGCGGCTCACGCTCGAACTCGAAGAGCACGACAAGCGCTACTATCAGGACGACGCACCCACCGTCACCGACGCCGAATATGATGCATTGCGTCATCGTCTCAACGCGATCGAAAAACGCTTTCTGGAATTCGTCAGCGCGGACTCGCCGTCACAGAAGATCGGCGCGGCGCCATCCGGGCGCTTCAAGAAGGTCCGGCATTCCGTTCCCATGCTGTCGCTGGACAACGCCTTTGCCGAAGAGGACGTGCGCGACTTCGTCGGCCGCATCGTGCGCTTCTTGAAGCTCGATGACGACAAGGTCAATTTCTCCGCCGAGCCGAAGATCGACGGCCTCTCGATGTCGCTGCGCTATGAGGGCGGCGAGCTCGTCACTGCTGCGACGCGCGGCGACGGTGCGGTGGGCGAGGACGTCACCGCCAATATCCGTACGCTCGAAGACGTGCCCGAGAGGCTGAAGGGCCGCAACGTCCCCGACATCTGCGAGGTGCGCGGCGAGGTCTACATGACTAAGAAGGCCTTCCTCGCGCTCAACGAGCGACAGAAGGCGGCCGGCGATACCGTCTTCGCCAATCCGCGCAACTCCGCCGCGGGCTCCTTGCGGCAGAAGGATCCGACCGTCACCGCCTCGCGTCCGCTCGGCTTCTTCGCCTATGCCTGGGGCGAAATGAGCGCGATGCCGGAAGAGACGCAGAGCGGCATGATCCACTGGTTCGAGCGCTGCGGCTTCAAGACCAATCCGCTGACGAAACTGTGTCACTCCGTCGAGGAGCTGATCGCGTTCCATCAGAGCATCGAGGAAGCGCGCGCCGAACTCGACTACGACATCGATGGCGTCGTCTACAAGATCGATCGCATCGACTGGCAGGAGCGGCTCGGCTTCGTCTCCCGCACGCCGCGCTGGGCCATCGCGCACAAGTTTCCGGCCGAGCGCGCCATGACGGTGCTCCGCGACATCGAGATCCAGGTCGGCCGCACCGGCTCGTTCACGCCGGTCGGCAAGCTCGAGCCGGTCGGTGTCGGCGGAGTGATCGTGCAGAACGTCACGCTGCACAACGAGGATTACATCAAAGGCATCGGCAACAAGGGTGAGGTGCTGCGCGAGGGGCGCGACATCCGGATCGGCGACACGGTGGTGATCCAGCGCGCCGGCGACGTGATCCCGCAGGTCGTGGATATCGTCCTCGACAAGCGGCCGACGAGCGCCAAGGCGTTTCACTTCCCCAAGACGTGCCCGTGTCCGCTGCACACCGACGTCGTGCGCGGGGAGACGGCCGCCGGCGAAGAGGAAGCGCGTGCCCGCTGCACCGGCGAGTTCGCCTGCCCCTACCAGAAGATCGAACACCTCAAGCTGTTCGTGTCGCGGCGCGCCTTCGACATCGATGGTCTCGGCGAGAAGCAGCTCCAGTATTTCTTCGACAAGGGGTGGGTGAAAGAGCCTGCCGACATCTTCACGCTGGAGAAGCGCAACGCAAAGCTCAAGCTCGAGGAAATCGAGGGCTACGGCGAAACCTCGGTGCGCAATCTGTTCGGCGCGATCGAGAGCCGGCGCAGAATCGCGCTGGAGCGTTTTATCTATGCGCTCGGCATGCGCCATGTCGGCGAGACCACGGCCCTGGCACTGGCGCGCGGCTATGGTTCCTGGGACGCCTTCCACGATGCCTGCCTCAAGGTCGCCAAGGGCGACGAGGAGGCGATGGCTGAGATGGACGCGCTCGACCAGATCGGCGACACCGTGATCAAGAGCATCGCCGATTATTTCGGCGAGGACCACAACCGCGGCATTGTCGAGCGGCTGACCAAGGAGGTCGAGATCGTCGACGCCGAGAAGCCGAAGAGCAACTCGGCCGTCGCCGGCAAGACGGTCGTGTTTACGGGCTCGCTGGAGAAGATGACGAGGGACGAGGCCAAGGCCACGGCAGAAAGGCTCGGCGCAAAAGTGTCCGGCTCGGTGTCCAAGAAGACCGATATCGTCGTCGCCGGTCCAGGTGCGGGTTCGAAGCTCACAGAAGCCAACAAGCACGGCGTCAAGGTGCTGACTGAGGATGAGTGGCTGACGCTGATCGGAGAGTGAGCTCTCTCCCCGTCATTGCGAGGAGCTCTTGCGACGAAGCAATCCAGATTGCCGCCGCGGAAAGATTCTGGATTGCTTCGCTGCGCTCGCAATGACGAGGAGAGGGCGTGCCGTCCCTCAGATCATCCCCGCCTCGTCCTCCTCGGCCTGCCCGATCAGCGTCTCGCTCACCACCAATTCGCGGCGAGGGACGACGAAGATCATCGTACAGGCGCAGAGCAGCGAGACGGCGAGGACGGCCGAGGTCAGCGGCAGCGTCGTTGCGGAGTGGCCGCCGAGATAGGCGCCGAATTGCGACATCAGGGCGCCGATCCCCTGTTGCAGAAAGCCCATCGCACCTGACGCAGTGCCGGCGGCTTCGGGACGGATGCTGATGGCGCCGGCTGCGGAATTCGCCATCACGAAGGCGTTGCCGACCATCACGATCATCTGCGTGCCGAACAGCCAGGCGGGAGCCTCGTTCCAGCCGCTGAAACTCCACAGCAGGTTCAACAGGCTGCCGCAGAGTTGCAGGCCGAGCCCGAACCAGATCAGTTTCTCCAGCGAGTGTCGCGGCGCGAAGCGCACGCAGAGCAGATTGCCGACCAGATACGCGAATCCCGTCGTGGCGAACCACGCGCCGTATTCGGCGCTGGTCCGGCCCATCTGGGTCACCACGATGTAGGGGCCGCCGCCGGCGAAGGTGAAGATGATCTGCGACGCCAGCACCTGGCACATCACGTAGCCGATGAAGGCGCGGCTCTTGATCAGGGTGCCGACGTCGCCGCGAAAACCGCTGCCGGCCACACGGTCGCGACGCGTCTCGGGCAACGCGATCGCGATGCCGATGGCGACCGCGAGCGCGCCGACCGTGACGGCGTAGAAGATCGCCCGCCAGCCGAACGCGGTCTCGATCAGGCCGCCGGTGAGCGGCGAAACCATTTGTCCGATCATCAGGGCGGCGACCACAAGGCTGATCATGGAGGCGACCCGGTCGCGCGCGTAGATGTCGCGGATGATGGCGCGGCTTACCACCATGCCGGAGGCGCCACCGAGCGCCTGGAAGAAGCGCGCGGCAATCAATTGCGGCAGGGTTTCGGCGAAAATGCAGGCGACGCTCGCCGCGACCATCAGGGCGAGGCCTCCGAGTAGCACCGGGCGTCGGCCGAATCTGTCCGACAGCGGCCCCATGATCAGCTGCGACAGTGCGATGCCGACCATGTAGAGCGACACCGTCATCTGCGCGATCGAGATGTCGCGCCCGAATGTCGTGGCCAGTACCGGCAGCGCCGGAACCAGGATGTAGAGCGAGATCGGCGCGATCCCGGTCATGACGACCAGCAGCAGCAGCACCACGCGCGAGGTCGCGAGGTTCTTTGTCGCCATTCCCGGCGGCTTGCTGATCATGCCGTGCATGCTGGACACTAGCCGCTTCGCGATTGCTGCGAATATGGCCGTTTCGTCATGCGGCTATGCGCAATACTCGCGCCGCATAATTGGTGTCAGCACCCGCGAAAGCGGGTGATCCAGTATTCCAGAGGGTTGTGATTGACCGAGAAGCCGCAGCGTACTGGATTCCCCGCTTTCGCGGGGAATGACAGCCGAGATTGCGAGCAGCCTTGCACAAATCGCGTAGCGGCATGCGCGGCGCTACGTCAGCTCCGCCGTGGCCTGATCGAGCCAGGCCTTCGTCGCTTCGTCCAGAGCCGGCCCCACCTCGGCGCGAACGCGCGCGTGGTAAGCGTTGAGCCAGGCGAGCTCGTCGCGGTTCAGCATCGCCGTATCGATGAGCCGGCGGTCGATCGGCGCCAAGGTCAGCGTCTCGAACGCGTTCATCGATTTCTCGGCGCCCTTGATGTCGGCGGCGACCACCAGCTCGAGGTTCTCGATGCGGATCCCGAAGGCGTCGGTCTTGTAATAGCCGGGCTCATTGGAGAGGATCATGCCGCGCTTCAGCGGCGTGGTGCCGAGCTTCGAGATCCGCGCCGGCCCTTCGTGGACCGAGAGATAACTGCCGACGCCGTGGCCGGTGCCGTGCTCGAAATCGACGCCGGCGGCCCAGAGATATTGCCGTGCCAGGGTGTCGAGCTGCGCGCCGGTGGTACCGTCGGGAAACACCGCGCGCGCGATTGCGATATGACCGCGCAGCACGCGGGTGAAGCGGTCGCGCATCTCGGGCGTCGGCTCGCCCACCGCCATGGTGCGGGTGATGTCGGTGGTGCCGTCTTCATATTGCGCGCCGGAATCGATCAGCAGCAAATCGCCGCGCGCGATCCGCCGGTTGCTCTTGCGGGTGACACGGTAATGCACGATGGCCCCGTTCGGCCCGGTGCCGGAGATGGTCGGAAACGACACGTCCTTCAGCGCGCCGGTGTCGCGGCGGAACGTCTCCAGCGCCTCCACGGCGTCGATCTCGGTGAGCTTGCCGCTTTCCGCCTCGCGGTCGATGAAGGCGAGGAAGCGCGCGAGTGCGATTGCGTCACGGCGGTGTGCCGTCTGCGTGCCCTTGATCTCGGTCGCGTTCTTCACCGCCTTCAGCAGCGCAATCGGATCGCTGCCGCGCACCGGCTTGCCGCCGCCGCCTGCGATCAACCGGCTTAGGGCGTCGGCCGCCGTGGCGTTGTCGAGCGCGATCGCCGCACCGCTCTTGGCGAGCGCCATCAGCGTCGGCGCCAGTGCATCCGGCTCGCGCACGTCGGCCGATTGCTCGAGATGGTCGCGCGTCAGGTTGGAGAGCTTGCGGTTGTCGATGAACACGGTCGGTCGGCCGTCCCTGGGCACCAGCGCGTAAGACAGCGGCAGCGGTGTGTGTGCGACGTCGGCCCCGCGGATGTTGAAGGTCCAGGCGACGGCATGACTGTCCGACAGCACCAGCGCGTCGGCGCCGAGCTTGTCGATTTCGCTCTTGATCTGCGTCACCTTGTCGGCCTCGGCGACGCCGGCATATTGCAGGCCGTGGATCGCGATGGGGGCGATCGGCGGCTGCGGCCGGTCCTGCCAGATGGCGTCGACCGGATTGCTGTCGACCGCCACCAGTTCGGCACCGGCCTTGGCGCAGGCCGCGGAGAGGCGCTCGGCTGCCGCAAAAGTGTGCAGCCATGGATCAAATCCTAGGCGATCACCGGATTTGAGGTGCGCCGAGACCCAGCTCTCCGGTGGCGGATCGATCAGCGATTCCACCGCCCACGCCTTGCCGTCGACCTGCTTGGCCGCCTGGATCGTGTAGCGGCCATCGACGAAGACGGCGGCCTCCTGGGTCAGCACCACCGCGAGTCCCGCCGAGCCGGTAAAGCCGGTCAGCCAGGCGAGCCGCTCTTCGGAGGGCGCCACATATTCATTCTGCTGCTGGTCGGCGCGCGGAATGACGAAGCCGGTCAGCCTGCGGCGGGCGAGTTCTTCACGAAGTGCTGCGAGGCGCGCCGTCAATGCGACGCCGGCCTCGGGCTCCTCGAATGTCTGGAAGTGCGCTTCGAACATGGCTCAGTTTAGGATCATGGCGATCAGTCCGCAATCTAGACGCATTTGGGGTCGCATCTGGCATGGACTGTGCTTGAAATAGTTCCATTCGAATTGAGTGGAGTAAAGGATGCGGCTGTTGCGCTTCGTCCACAAAACAGGGAAATTCGAGCAAGTGGTTCATCTCAACGGCGAGGGGACACACGATGCCAGCGTTCACGTTTGAGAAGATCTCGCCGCCGGTGCGCCGCGCACCCGCAGCCACGCCCCCGAAGAAGCCGCGCGGTCTCATCAGCCAGATGATCAGCCGTTTCGCAGAGCGTCGCGCGAGGCGGGCATCGCGCGCATCCGTGCGTGGTGACGAGAAACCGGCGAAGTAGAGCTTTCACCCCATCTTCCGCAGCAACAGGCTGCTCCACCCCTCGATCCGCAGATGCCGCAGTGGCACGAGGCCGCGCGCGCGATAGGCGGCGATCACGGCGGGGGCCTGGTGCGTCAACAGGCCGGAGAGGATGATTCGGGCGCCGGGCGCAAGATGTCGGGTCATCGGCCCCGCCAATTGCCGTAACGGATTGGCAAGGATGTTGGCCAGCACCAGGTCGAACGGGCCGCTTTTGGCAAAGTCCGGCGCGGCGAAGCCGATGGCGTGGATCACCCGCACATGTTGACCCACCTCGTTCAGGGTAGCGTTCTCGGCCGCGACCCGCACTGAAGGCGGGTCGATGTCGGAGGCCAGCACTGCGCGATGCAGCGCCTTCGCCGCCGCGATCCCCAGCACGCCGGTACCGGTGCCGAGATCCAGCACGCGCTTGGGGCGCGCATGTTTCAGGACATGGTCAAGCAGCAGTAAACAGCCACGCGTGGTTCCGTGATGGCCGGTGCCGAAGGCCAGCGCCGCTTCGATCTCGATTTTGAGCTTGTTTGGCGCCACGCGGTCGCGGTCGTGGCTGCCATGGACGACGAAGCGCCCGGCCGGCACCGGGACGAGATCCTCCAGGCTTGCCTTGACCCAATCCTTGGCCTCTATCGTGTCGAAGGAAAGCGTCGCGGCGATGTGATTTCCTGCTGAAGTTGCAACGAGTTCGCGCAGCAATTTCTGATCCGGCGCCTCGGCAAAATGCAGCGTGACGTCCCATTGTCCGTCCGGCCGCTCGAAGGCGGCGACCGCAGCATCGCCATCGAAAACGACCTCCGTGAGGATGTCGACAACACGTCTGGCAGCAGCCTCGTTGGGAAGCGAAAAGCTGGCGCGATGGGTAGGGGATGGCTGCATTCCAGGGTTCCGTCAGGTTCAATTTTTGGAACTTTTGTTCTCAATTTTCCGTACAACTTGCAGTTCCCCGGTTAACTTGACCGTAGGCTGTCCACCGTAGATTCCCGGATGTTGGAACCAACCAACACACCCTGGAATAGAAATGGAGGCTAGTCTTGAAGCGCGTGGTTTTGAAGTTTTGGTCCGATGAGTCCGGCGCAACCGCGATCGAATACGGTCTGATCGCGGCCGGGATCGCGCTGGCGATCATCACCGTGGTGAACAGTCTGGGCAGCACGATGAACGACAAGTTCGGTTCGATTAGCAGCTCCTTGAAGTAATTTCTGCCTCCCATTCCCGGCGGGGGCGCCTTTCTTCATAGACGGCTTTTTCGACGACCGCCCGCTGGGGGAATAGCCCTCCGGCGGGCGAAGTCATTTTGGGGAGGCAAGCGAGACCCGTCATCGCTGCCCCTGTCTACAGGCTGTTAACTTATGATCCGGGGGCCATCCACCGACTTATGCCCAACTTATCCAGTCCTTTTCCACAGCCTGATCCGTGCTTGTACAAAGCCGTCGCGTCAGGCTTCCCCGGCTTCAACACGGCTTGCCAACAGGCAATCCACGCCCCGTCCACAGACCTATCCACGGCTTGCGAACAGGCTGCGGTGATCCCTTAAAATCGCTTGTGCCGCGTTGTGGCCGGGGGCGCCGGTGACGCCGCCGCCGGGGTGGGCACCGGAGCCGCAATGATAGAGGCCCTTCAGGGGGCCGCGATAATCGGCATGGCCCAGCATTGGGCGCGCCGAGAACAGCTGGTTCAAGGTCAGCGCGCCGTGGAAGATGTCGCCGCCGAGCAGGCCGAACTGCCGCTCGAGGTCGAGCGGCGAGAGGATCTGGCGCCCGAGCACGCTTGCTGCAAAGCCCGGCGCGTAGCTGTCCACCGTTGCAATCATGAGATCGGCGACCTCGTCGCGATGGTCGTCCCAGGACTTGCCGTCGGGCAGTTCAGGCGCGACATGCTGGCAGAACAGGCTCGCGACATGCTTGCCTGCGGGCGCGAGCGTGTCGTCGAGCGTGGAGGGGATCAGCATCTCGACGATGGGCTGACGGCTCCAGCCCTGCGCCCGCGCATCGAGATACGCCCGGTCCATGTAGCCGAGGCTCGGCGCCAGGATGATGCCGGAGGAGAGGTGATCGCCCTCGCCCGGCAACGCCGTGAACGAGGGCAGGCGGTCCAGCGCCACGTTCATGCGGAAGGTGCCGGAGCCGTTCTTCCAGTGGCGGATGCGGGCGAGGAAATCGGCGGGCAGTGCGTCGGGCGCGATGAGCTGCGTATAGAGCAGCTTTGGATTGACGTTGGCCGCGACATATTTGGCGCGGATCGTCTTGCCGTTCTCCAGCACCACGCCGATGGCGCGGGCGCGTTCGACGATCACCTCGCGCACGGCAGCGTCGGTGTCGATCGTGACGCCGCGATCGCGCGCGGCGCGCGCCATTGCCTGCGTGATCGCGCCCATGCCGCCGATGGCGTGGCCCCAGACGCCCTTCTTGCCGTTCACCTCGCCAAAGGCGTGATGCAGCATCACATAGGCCGAGCCGGCCGCGTAGGGGCTGGCATAATTGCCGACGATGGCATCGAAGCCGAACAGCGCCTTGACCAGATCGTGCTCGAACCGCTCGTCCAGCATCTCGCCGGCCGAGCGGGTGAAGAGATCGAGCAGGCTGCGGCTTCTCTCCAGCGTCAGGCCGCGCAGGATGTTGGCCGTCGTCAGCGCGTTCGCGGCCTCGCGGATGGCGCCAATGCCAAAACTGTCGAGCAGGTTCGGCGGTGCGCGCAGCACGAACTGCCGCAGCACATCCGCGATGTCCTCGAGCTCGCGCGAAAACCCGTCGAGCGCATCGGCATCGCGCGCGCTGAGCCGCGCGACGGAGGCCTTCGTCCGGCCCTCGCCGGTGAGGAGATAGTTGCCCTCGGGCGCGGGCAGAAAATTCTGCGCGCGCCGCTCGACCACGCGTAGGCCCTGCTCGGCAAGGCCCAGATCGCGGATGACCTGCGGGTTGAGCAGACTCACGGTGTAGGCCGCGACCGAGTTGCGGAAGCCCGGATGAAATTCCTCGGTGACCGCGGCCCCGCCGACCACCTTGCGGCGCTCGACCACATGCACGCGCAAACCCGCCGCCGCAAGATAGGCTGCGCAGGTGAGGCCGTTATGGCCGGCTCCGATGATGACGACGTCGGTTTCGGTCATGACAATTTCTGAATGTTCCGTGGTCGTTCCGAGGTCGCCCGAAGGACCCGCAACGACGTTCTATATCAGGCATTTCTCGCGGCATCATCACGAGACCATTTATTGCCCGTTCAGGCGGCTTGTGCTCCATTGCGCGCGCCCCGGCCGCCCGCCGGGAGTAAGCCGGAGCTCCCATGGATTCGATCGTGCAACCCGCCGCCACGGAGCAACCGTCCTCGTCGCGCAACCGGCTGCTGCTGACGGTCTACACCGCCGCGATCTTCGTCAGCGCGCTGCTGCTGTTCTCGGTGCAGCCGCTGTTCACGAAAATGGTGCTGCCGCGGCTCGGCGGCTCGCCGGCGGTGTGGTCGGTGGCGATGGTGTTCTTCCAGTCGCTGCTGCTCGCGGGCTACGCCTACGCGCATCTGCTGATGCAGATCAAGAACCGCGTCGTGCCCGTTGTAGTGCATCTGGTGCTGCTAGTGCTGGCCTTCGCGACGCTGCCGCTCAGCATCGCCAGCGCCTATGGCGAGCCACCTAGCGCCGGCTACGCTTTCTGGCTGCTCGGCCTGTTCGTGATATCGATCGGGCTGCCGTTCTTCGCACTCGCCGCCAACAATCCGCTGCTGCAAGCCTGGTTCGTCCGCACCGGCCATCCTGACGGTCGCGATCCCTACTTTCTCTATGCTTCCTCCAACATCGGCAGCTTCCTCGCGCTGTTGTCCTATCCGTTCCTGCTGGAGCCGATCTTCACGTTGCACACGCAGAACCGGCTCTGGACCGGCGGCTATGGCCTTTTGATCCTGCTGATCGCCGCTTGCGGCGTGTTGCTGTTGCGTTCGCCGAAGCTGGCTGTGACTGACACGCAGGCTGAGAACGCCGACGCGCCGGCGCCGACCTTGGTCACGCGGCTGCGCTGGATCTTCCTCGCCGCGGTGCCGTCGGGCCTCCTGATCGCCGTGACCGCGCATATCTCGACCGACGTCGCGGCCGCGCCACTGCTGTGGGTGCTGCCGCTGTCGCTGTACCTCCTGACCTGGGTGGTGGTGTTCCAGTCGCGGCCGCTGCTGCCGCACAAATGGATGCTGATGCTGCAGCCGGTCGCGATCGCGGGCGTCATCTTTCTGCTGGCTTTCGGCGGCGAGCAGAATTTGCTGCTCACGCTCGGCGGCCATCAATTGTGCTTCTTCATTATCGCCATGGCATGCCATGGCGAATTGGCGCGGACCCGCCCGCCAGCCAAATATCTCACCGGCTTCTATGTTGCGCTGTCATTCGGCGGCATGGTCGGCGGCCTCTTTGCCGGCCTCGTCGCTCCCTTCACGTTCTCCTGGATCGCCGAATATCCGATCCTGGTCGCGCTTGCCGCGCTGTGCCGGCCTTCGGCGAACGAGCGTCTTGCGGGCGTCGTGCGATGGTATTGGCTGGCGCTCGCCGCGCTTGCCGTCGCGCTGGTTGCGCCGTCTTACATGACGGGCGATCTCTCGACCTGGTTCGAGGACCACCGCGTCTGGATCGCCGGCGCCGTCGGCGTGCTCGGGGCGCTTCTGGCGCTCGCGCTCAATGCCGATCGCTGGAAGATCTTTGCCACTGTCGCGCTGGCGCTGGCCTTGATGCGGATCTATCCGGCCGACGAAGGTCGCGTCACCACCGTGCGCAGCTTCTTCGGCGTCCACAAGATCGTGGTGACGCCGGGCGGCTATTTCCACGTGCTGATGCACGGCACCACGATCCATGGTGCCGAGCGCTTCCTCAACAATGACGGCACGCCGGTCACCGGCCGGCCCGAGCCGATCACCTATTATCACAAGGACGGCGGCATCGGTCAGGCCATCACCGCGATCCGCGAGCGCAAGGGCGCGCCGTTGAAGGTCGCGGCGATCGGCGTTGGGTCGGGCACGCTCGCCTGCGCCGGCGAGCCCGGCGAGAGCTGGAAATTCTTCGAGATCGACCAGTCCATGGTCGATGCCGCGCGTGACCCGAAGAATTTCCGCTACATCTCGAGCTGCCAGCCGGACCTCAAGCCGGTGATCGGGGACGCACGCCTCACCTTCGCCAAGGAGCCCGACGGCGTCTACGACCTCATCATCGTCGATGCCTATTCGTCGGATGCGATCCCGATCCATCTCGCCACCGAAGAGGCGATGAAGATCTACAAGGACAAGCTCGCTCCGCACGGCGCCGTGGTGATGCACGTCTCCAACCGGCATCTCGATCTCGAGCCTGTCGTGGTTGGCATCGCCGATGCCAACGACCTGAAGAGCTGGGTCTACGACGAGGATTCCGGCCGCGACGCCGACTACATCTTTTCCACCGACGTCGTCATCTCCGCCCGCGAGGCGGCGGATGTCGGCAAGCTCGCCTCCTCCAAGCAGTGGGAGGAGACCGATCCCGACGAGAAGGTGCGGGTCTGGACCGACGACTATTCCAACATCCTCGGCGCGCTGTACCGGCGTTTGCGGTATGGCGAGCAGTAGCGCTTCGCTGCCTGGGTGGAGGCTTACGGCTTGACCGGTGTCCCCGCAGGCAGCGCAAGCCCCTTCTCGCCGACGACCTGCCGCAACAGGTCCGGCCGGTCCGAGATGATGCCGTCGATGCCGATCTCGATCATCCGCGCCATGTCGTCGGGCTTGTTGACGGTCCAGACCACGACGCGCAATCCCTGCGTATGCGCTTCAGTGACGAGCGCCGCCGTCACGTCGCCGAAATAAGGCGACCACACCGTGCCGCCCGCGGCCTTGATCGTGCGCGGCAGCGAGCCGCCGTGATCGGCCGGGCTGAAGCCCGCCGTCCAGCTGGTCGCCTTGTCGAGGACGTTTGTTGGCGCCGAGCCGCGCTGGAGTGTCAGGTACACGGTTGGAATTTTCGGTGCCTGCTGCTGGACCAGCAGCAGGGTCCGCCAGTCGAACGACTGGATCATGACGCGGTCGGAAAACTTCTCGTCTTCGATCACCCCGAGCAGCTTCGCGACGAAGGCCTGCGGCTCCAGCGATTGATCCGCATGATCCGGATCGATCTTGGTCTCGATATTGAAGCGCACGCGTTCGTTGCCGGATTTGCGCACCAGCGCGAACAGCTCCCTCAGCGTGGGAATGCGGATCCCCGGCACGGCGCGCTGGTCGGGAAACTGCTTTGCATAGGCGCTGTCCGGCCGGATTTGACCGACGTCATAGGTCCTGACCTCGGCGAACCGCAGCTTTGCGAAAGGCGTGCCTGGCGGAGCGACATAGGCGCCGTTCGTGTCCCGCGCGAGATCCGGATTGAGGCCGCGCTCATGCGACACGACGACCTCCCCGTCGGAGGTCACGCCAACGTCGAGCTCGAGCGTGTCCACGCCCATCGAGAGCGCATTGGCAAAGGCCGGCAGGGTATTTTCCGGCATCAGCGCCCGCCCGCCGCGATGCGCCTCGAGGTCGAAGGCCATGGCTTTTCCCGTCGTGAGAATCGAAAGCACGATCAGAATTGTCGCAGCATGTGATGGCATCACAATTCGCAGCCCAAGTGAAAGGAAAAGCATATGAAATCTTCGCTTGTTTCGTCCAGTACTGCGGTTGACGGCGACCGAAGAAAGCCGAAACTGCTCTCAAAAAGGGACCGGGAGCAATTCACATGCGGCTCATCTTCATCGCAACGATGGCGGCTCTGATGGTTGGGCAGGTGGCGGCCAAGGACGTGTTGTCAGGCGCGAGCCTTTATGCGGATGTGGGGCGCTACGCATCCTTCGGCCTGCACCGCTTCGGCTCGCCCGGTGATCGCGCGACCGCCGACTGGATCGCCGGCGAGCTCTCCGAGGCCGGCTTCGCGATCAAGTTCCAACCCGTCGTGCTCGGCCGGCAATATGTCGTGGAGCGAGCCAGTGTGGCGGCGGCCGGCGCGGCTGTCGAGGCGACGCCGTTCTGGTGGCCGCCGGAGGACAAGGCCAGCTTCCATCTCTCCGCGCCGCTCGCGCGCGACGGCGACGTCGCTGGTAAGATTCTCTGGATCGACCTGCCATTCGATCGTGGGGCCTATCTCGGCCCCGCCCATCGCGCGGCGATTGCCGAGGCGGCCGCGAAGAAGCCCGCCACCATTCTGCTGATGATCGGCAATCCCGCCGATGATCGCTTTGCCTACAATGTCACGCAGGAGGATGCACCCTGGCCGGTGCCGGTGATGGTGGTAGGCGCCAAGGCGCGCGGCACCTTCGATCGCGCGTTGGCATCAGGGGCGCCGGTGACGTTCGACGTTGCCGGGCATTACGATCGCAACGTGTCGGGCCGGAATGTCATCGCCGAGACCGGCATCGGCCGCGGGCCGACCATCGTCGTCTCCACGCCGATGACCGGCTGGTATACTTGCGTCTGCGAGCGCGGCCCCGGCATCGCCAACTTCCTGGCGCTGGCGCGCACGACGGCTGCGGAAAAATGGCCGGCGCATTTCGTCTTCATCGCCACCGCCGGTCACGAGATCGGCCATGGCGGCATGGAGTTGTTCCTGAAAGACGGCGCGCCCGCGCCGAAGGACACGCTGGCCTGGATTCATTTCGGTTCGTCGAATGCGTGTTACGCCTTTGCGGACGGAGCCCGCACCGTGCGTCCCCAAGAGGAGCGCGCTCTCGTGCTGAGCAAGTCGGCCGTCGCGCTGACCGACGAGGCCTTTGCTGCAATTGCGGCAAAACGCCTGGTGGCGGAGAAGCAGGCGATCGGTGAGCTGCGCGACGTCCATGCGGCGGGCTACGCCAATTTCCTCGGCATGGCCGGCCGCCATCAAACGTTCCACACGCCCGCAGATGATCTCAGGGCGACCGGGCCCGAGATCCTCGAGCCGGTCGCCCGCGCCTTCGTCGATGCTGTTCGGAAGATCGTCGAACGCGGCGACGCCGCGTTCAGATAGAGCATGATCCGGAAAAGATCGGAGCGGTTTTCCGAAAGGATCATGCTCAAATCATAGCGTCAGTTTTGGTAGTAGCCCCGCGGCTGATAGTACTGGCGGGGCTGCTGCTGATAATAGTAGCCCTGCTGGCCATAACCCTGATCGTAGGACGGCTGCTGTTGCTGGTAGACCTGCGCGCGGTTGATCGGGCGCGGCGCCGGATAGCGCGCGCCGGTGTCGCTGCCGTCGGCCGGATAGATGTAGTTGTCATCCTGCGGCATGTAACGGTGCGCGGGCTGCACCGACGGCGTCAGATTCACGGGATCGCCTGAGGTGGCGTACTGCTCCTCGGCTGGCTGCGGGGCGCGGGCCACCGCTGTGGTGTTGCGGCCCCGCGGATTGCGGGCCAGCGCCACCTGCGCCGAGCCGGTCAAGGTCACCGTGGTGTTGAGCACGCCCTGCTCCTGCACCAGCGCGTAGAGCGTCGAGGCATTCTGGCGCGACAGTCGCACGCAACCATGCGAGGCGGGCGTGCCGAGACGACCGACCGAGTCGGTACCGTGGATGGCGTGCCCGACCTTGGTGAAGAAGATCGAATGCGGCATCGGCGCGTCGTCGAATTCCTTGGAGTAGTGGTCCTCTTCCATCCGGAAGGCGCGGAAGCTGCCGTTCGGCGTCTCGCGTGAGGGGATGCCAGTCGACACCGGCCAGTGATAGCGCGTGACGCCGTCGACCGCGACGGTCATCTGCTGATTGTCCTTGTCGATGGTGATGTCGACCTTGGCCTGCGCGGCGCCCGCGCTCAAAAGCATCAGGGAAGCAAAAGCGATGAAAAAGGAACGCATCTGACGTCTGGCCTCCGGCCTGTTCTCGCAAGCGCCGCGGCTCTCCGTCCCCGGCATGCACTATGCCCGCAATCCGGCTTTCGTTCCAGCGGCCTGCCGGCCCATCGTTAACGTGATGCCGGGCGTAAGCAAGGCCGCTTTGTGCCGCGCGGACCGCGGCGGTGCTGACATTTTCGCGAGCGGGAGAGGCGTTCACAACACCGACAATTCGTCACAAAGGCGCAACCATTTGGTCGGCCTGCGCGTTAAAGATCGCTTGCCTCCAGGTGGCTATCGCCGCCGCTCACCCCTTAAAGCGTGATGGCATTAAGTTCGATATCCTGAATTTTTGAGGTAGTTGGCGCATTCCACGGGTGTGAAGGCATCGAGTGCGTGGCCGATTGCAGCGCAGACCGCATCGACAGTTCGCGCGGCAGCTTTGCGAAGCAGGTGCTTGAGCTTGGCAAAGACCTGTTCGATCGGGTTCAAGTCGGGCGAGTATTTTGGCAGGAAGAACAGTTTGGCGCCGACCGAACGGATGAGCTGGCGAACTGCTTTGCTCCTGTGGCTGCCGAGGTTGTCCAAGACGACGATATCGCCGGGCCGAAGGACGGGCAGTAGAACCTTTTCGACATAGGTACGAAAGCTCGCGCCATCGATCGGCCCCTCGATGAACCATGGCGCATCGATCCGATCATGCCGCAGAGCCGCCAGGAAGGTCATGGTCTTCCAGCGGCCGTGGGGCACTTTGGCGTGAAGTCTGTCTCCGCGCGGCGCCCATCCCCGCAAGGGCGCCATATCGGTCCTGGTCCAGGTCTCGTCGATGAAGACCAGGCGCTCAGCTTCGACGCGATCTTGATACTTTGTCCACTGGGCTCGCCGCCGCGCGACCTCGGGTCGATCGCGTTCGCCAGCCGCCACGCTTTTTTTTGAAGCTGAGCTTCTCGGCATGCACGAAGTCCCACACCGAGTGGTAATCGACCTTCAGGCCGCGTCCGGCAAGCTCGGCAACGAGCCCGCGTATGGTGAAATCGCCGGCCTTGATCCGTTGCGATAGCCAGACGGCGTGGTCTCCCGAAACCGCCTTCGGCTTGTGACCGCCCATCTGGCCAGGCTCGACGCTGCCGGTCTTCTCGACCCGCTTCATCCAGCCAATTGCCGTGCTGATTGCCACTCCGAACCGCTTGGCGGCTTGATTGCGGGACATCCCGCCCTCAATAGCGGCCACGACACGCTTGCGAAGATCCAGAGAATAAGGCTTGCCCATCCATGCTGGCCTCCGCCCAGCCAGCATGGTGAATCAGAAACAAGCTGATTTGGGAATCCCAAATCGATTCAAGCTAACACCATCCCGCTTTAGGACCGAAAATGAACAAAGCACGTATCGCCGCTGCGCACTCGCTGGCAGGTCTGCCCGCCCGCCTGCTGTTCGCGGCCGCCGCCGTCCTCCTTGCCGTGGCTTGCTCGCCGCAACCTGGCCACGCCCAAGGCATTGTCCGGGGTGCCCAGGAGGGGTCTTACCAAGGTAACCGCATCGCCGGCCCCGTCGGCGGCGCGGTCGGGGGTGTTGTTGGCGCTGGTGTCGGCGGTGCTGTCGGCGCGGTGGATGGTATCTTGGGAATTCCCTATCACGGCCACCGTCACTGCCGCGGCTATTACGACGGGTACCACCACTTCCGCTGTTACAGGTGATGCCGTCCTGTAGCCCGGATGGAGCGAAGCGTAATCCGGGGATGCTCGTGACCGACGCGATGCCGGATTTCGCTTCGCTCCATCCGGGCTACGGGCCTGCAATCAATTCTTCAGCCGATAGCCCGTCCGGAAGATCCACCAGATCACGACCAGGCAGGCCACCAGGAACGCCAGCGTCATGGCGATGCTGACGGATACGCTGACATCGGCGATCTCATAGAAGCTCCAGCGAAAGCCCGAGATCAGATAGACGACGGGGTTGAGCAGCGCCACGGAGCGCCAGGCCGGCGGCAGCATGTCGACGGAATAGAAGCTGCCGCCGAGGAAGGTCAGCGGCGTCACCACCAGCATCGGAATCATCTGCAGTTTCTCGAAGCCGTCGGCCCAGATGCCGATGATGAAGCCGAACAGGCTGAAGGTGACGGCCGTCAGCACCAGGAAGATCAGCATCCAGATCGGATGGTGAATATGCAATGGAACGAAAAGCCCGGCGGTCGCCAGGATGATGAGGCCCAGAATGATCGACTTGGTGGCGGCGGCGCCGACATAGCCGAGCACGATCTCGAAGTAGGAAATCGGCGCCGACAGGATCTCGTAGATGGTGCCGACGAATTTCGGGAAGTAGATGCCGAACGAGGCGTTCGCGATGCTCTGTGTCAGCACCGAAAGCATGATCAGGCCGGGCACGATGAAGGTGCCGTAGCTCACGCCCTCGACCTGGCTGATGCGCGAACCGATCGCGGCGCCGAACACCACGAAATAGAGCGAGGTCGAAACCACCGGCGAGACGATGCTTTGAAACAGCGTGCGCCAGGTGCGCGCCATTTCGAAGAGATAGATGGCGCGGATCGCGCGGTGATTCATGACGTCCTCACGAGGTCGACGAAGATGTCCTCGAGCGACGATTGCGTCGTGTCGAGATCGTTGAAGCGGATGCCGGCGTCGCGCAAATCGCTGAGCAGGCTGGTGATGCCGGTGCGCTCGCCCTTGGTGTCGTAGTCGTAAATGAGGGTCGCGCCGCTGTCGCAAAGGTCGAGTTCGTACTGAGCGAGGCTCTCCGGCAGGGCGCTGAGCTTGCCCTGCAAGTGCAGCGTCAACCGCTTCTTGCCGAGCTTCTGCATCAAGGTCGCCTTGTCCTCGACCAGCACGATCTCGCCCTTGTTGATGACGCCGATGCGGTCAGCCATCTCCTCGGCTTCCTCGATGTAATGGGTGGTCAGGATGATGGTGACGCCGGATTGCTGAAGCGTGCGCACCACCTCCCACATGCCCTTGCGCAGCTCGACGTCGACGCCGGCGGTCGGCTCGTCCAGGAACAGGATCTGCGGCTCGTGCGACAGCGCTTTCGCAATCATCACGCGGCGCTTCATGCCGCCCGAGAGGGTGATGATCTTGTTGTCCTTCTTGTCCCAGAGCGAGAGGTCCTTCAGCACCTTCTCGATATGGGCCGGGTTCTTCGGCTTGCCGAACAGGCCGCGGGAGAAGCTCACGGTCGCCCACACGCTCTCGAAGGCATCGGTGTGCAGCTCCTGCGGCACCAGGCCGATCAGCGAGCGCGCCTTGCGGTAGGAGGTCTGGATATCCTCGCCGCCGACGAGGACCGTGCCCTCGCTCGGATTGGCGATGCCGCAGATGATCGAGATCAGCGTGGTCTTGCCGGCGCCGTTGGGACCGAGCAGTGCGAAGATCTCGCCGCGCTTGATGTCGAGATTGATGTTCTTGAGCGCCTTGAAGCCGGACCCATAGGTCTTCGACAGATTGGCGACGGAAATGATGGAGGACATGAGGGCCGGTCAAGGGGTGGGGGGAGGCGCCGGAACCCGCACCATGGCGGGCGGACCGGCGGAGCCCTGAAATAGGAATGGCCTTGCCTGGCCGCAAGCTCGGAGAAAAATGGTCTCAAAACAGGCGCTTACGTGGCCGGGTTTCGGGCAAGTGTTGCGCGATGGTCACGGGTTGCGGCTAAGATCGTCGCTCACGCGGCTCTTTGTTGCATCTGCGAGCAGGCCGTGGCTACGATTCCGGCCAATCGCGAAGCGTATGTCCCCCAGGGAAAAGATCGATGAGACCGAACGGCCGTCACACAGCCGGCGCCAGCCAGTTGTCCACTCTGCGCATGTGGGCGATCTGCCTGCTCCTGCTGTCAGCTGTTACCATGAACCCGACCACCGCGAAGGCGGCGCCGAGCCAGGCCGCCGCGACCACGCATGTCTATCTGCTTCGCGGCGTGCTCAACATCTTCTCGCTCGGGCTCGACACGATCGGTGCAAGGCTCCAGGCGCAAGGCATCCCGGTGACTGTCGCGAACTTCGTGTCCTGGTCCTCGCTCGCCGACGAGGCCGCGGCGGACTATCGGGCCGGCCGACTCAAGACCATCGTCCTGGTAGGGCACTCCTCGGGTGCGACTGCGCTGCCCGACATGATCGCCAAGCTCAACCAGCTCGGCGTGCCCGTGAAGCTCGCGATCGGGCTCGACTCCGTGTTCAAGACCAAGCTGTCGACCGGCGCCGAGCGCTACATCAACATCTATGTCGGCGACGGCCCGGGTGAACCGGTGCGGGCCGCGGCCGGCCTCCGCGGCAAGCTCGACAATGTCGACGTGCGTGGCAGCGGCGTCGGCCACATCACCATCGACAAGAACGAGGCGATCCAGCGCCGCGTTATCGCCGAGATCGACGCCGCAATCGCGCGCTCGCGCGGTCCGGCACCGATGGCCGAACCCCGCGCACCGCGGGCCGCGCGCTCGGCGGCGGCTGTGGCACCGGCGAGGAACTGAGACCTCGTCGGCAACGGCTGAGATCATCGAGCCGCTGTCGACTCGATTGTCGGCGGCGGCATTGTCGTGTCCGCATTGCCGCCGGGATGTGAGAAGGGCCCGCTGCGAGTGCAGCGAGCCCTCCCCAGATGTGGATCGCGACGAACCAGCTGATCGCACGCCAATGGGGCGGTTGACTCGGCTGCGCAGAGGCCGCACCGGACGTTTCCGGGTTCCGTGCCCCAAAAACCACCCAATCGGTCGTCACTACGCCCTTGGGGGAGGCGTCTGCCTCCTGTGGTGGGACTGCGGGACTTGATGATTGATCCAAGGCGACTTGTGGTGCTGGCAGCGGTTGCGTTGCTCGCCTTGAACCCCGGCATGGCAACAGCCTCGCCGGCCAAGCCGAAGCCGGCTGCGACCCCGAGCGCGGTGCCGCCTCCACCTCCGCCGGCCGAGCCGTTGCCGCCCCCGAAAATCTACCTGTTCCGTGGCGCGATGGGGCCGATCTTCTCGACCGGCATGGACCGGCTCAGCGAGAAGCTGGCGCAGGCCGGCTTTTCGGCCGACGTCTACGAATTCACCGTCTGCCGCTGGATCGGCGATCGTGCCATCGCGAGCTACAAGGAATCGCCGGCGCCGATCGTGCTGATCGGCCACTCGATGGGTGGCCTGTGCTCGGTGATCATCTCAGAGATGGCGGCCAAGGAGAACATCCCGATCAGCCTCGTCATCACCATCGACCCTGCGCATGCGACCGATGACGTGCCGGTCAATGTCGAGCGCTTCATCAACATCTTCCTCTCCGACAGCGTGCTCGGCGGTGGCAATGTGGTCGCGGTGCCGGGCTTTCGCGGCCATTATGCGAGCTACGACCTCAAGGAAAACTCGCGGGTCTCTCACATCAACATTGAGAAGTCCGACGACATCCATCGCCAGATCGTCGAGATGGTGACGCGGTTGCCGCGGATCCAGGCGGCGCAGACCGAGGCCGATGCGGTGCCGCTACGCTATCTCGTGCCCGGCGACACATTGGTCGAATTGTGGGATTCTGGCGTGCGGCTGCCGGTCCGGCGCGGCGACACCATGGAGAGCATCGCCGCCGTCAATCGCGTGCCGCTGTGGTCACTCGCGCAGAGCAATTCGTTGCCGGAGAACGCAACGCTCACCCCCGGCCAGTCCATTGTCGTTCCGCGCCATCTGACGCCGCCGGACGTCGCGGCCGCGATAGCGGTGCCAGCGGCGCCGGGTCGGCGGTAGGAGCTCAAGGCCGGAGGCGGGACGCCGGCCAATGCCTGCTCCGACCGCCGTCCAGCCTCGTTGCCGTCATTCACGCAGTCGCCTTGCGGCCGAGGTCGCAAGCGATGAGCGCGCCAGGGCCGGAGGTTGGCTCGCCGGGCGATGGGGCGCGGACAGAAGCATGAGAAACAGCGCCCTCTCAGCAGCATATTTCGCTGCGGGGCGGCCGTTTTCCAATCCGTCCACGACGAGGCGCCCTTCCGTCGTGCATAGACGCCAGCGCCAGGTCGTTCGGCCGCGTTTCTTCAAGAACACTTCGAAAGTCGGGAATTGGTCAGGCATGGATTTGGCCTTGGCTGCAAGCTGCTCGTGGCGGATCTGCGTTCCTGATGGCCCCGACCTGAGCCTGGAAGCTCATCGGGAACGTCGCGGCAGCGATCTTCTCCATCGCTGACCGTTCCTCAGACACACGCTTCTCGATGAAATGCCGCTCGACCTCCGTCAGCTCGGTCTTGAGCAACCGGTGGTAACGGCGGATGTTGTTGCGGTGCGCACGCAACAGGGCCAGCTTTTCGTTCATCGTGGTCATCCGTTTGAACAGTCGGTCTGCTAGGCTGCGAGCCCGGCACGTGAGGTCGATCGCAAACGCGCAGGCTTGCCGCCGGGAGGTCCCTTCGGGTGGTGGTCCAGCGTGGCGAGCGCGTCGAGAATCTCGTCGATGGTTACGAGTTTGTTCGAACCGGGCAGTTCTCTAAGCGCCGGGTTTGACGCAACGCTGGCCGCGTCCGAAGCCCAGGACGCGAGGATCGCACGCTTCGTGGCGATCGACATCGTCGGATCCTGGACGACATCGCGGGGATGACCATAGACAGAGCCGGGATGCAATATCGCGTTGAGGTCGATAACGTTGTCGGCATCGTAGATCATGAGAGGACCTCCTTCTCCTTTCGTAGAAGCCTCTGGATTGAGTTCGGGCTGCAGTCGCGGACAGGTAGCTCCCGCCCGGGCACCGGGCGGGAAGCATTAACCTCCAACAGGTGAGAATTTACGCGGCGGCCTTGCTTTCGAGCTGATGCACATTGTCGCTCGATGCGCCGTTGATGGCGATGCGCCGCGGCTTCATGGCCTCGGGGATTTCCCGGACCAGCTCGATCTTCAGCAGACCGTTCTCGAACGCGGCGCCCTTCACCTGAACATAGTCAGCGAGGTTGAACTGCCGCTTGAACGGCCGTGCGGAAATGCCGTGATAGAGATATTCGCGTTCGGTCTTGTCCGCCTTGTTTCCCTCGACGATGACCGCATTCTGCTCGGCAATCACCGAGACCTCGTCGGGCGAAAAGCCGGCAATCGCGAGCGAAATCTGGTAGCGATCCTCGCTGACGCGTTCGATGTTGTAAGGGGGATAGTTGTCCTCGCCGGCACGCTGTGCCGTTTCAACGAGGTCAAAGAGGCGGTCGAAGCCAATGGTCGAGCGCCACAGAGGAGAGAAGTCGTAAGTGCGCATAGCCAGATCCTCCAAAGAGCAAAATGGATACAGCGGCACCGGACACGACCGGTGCCCGTCTCAGCTATCCCCAACCCATCAGGCGTCGGGGACACCACCTCTCGGCGGCAACGAAAAAATAAAAAAACGCGGTTTTGGTTTCAAGAGGGGAGTCAAAAAATTTTAGAGCCTCCCCGGCTTGGTCCCGGAGGCGATCGCCTCCGCATTCCGGGTGAGAGATGACTCTGCGCGCACCCGCCTGCCACCTTGGTATCGACGAATAGCCCTCTTCCTGGTCCTCTCAGCCCTAAGAAGCGGGAGAGGAAATGACTACACGTTCGAGCCGTGGATCGCGTCGATCACGGCATCGGTCACTTCCTTCGTCGTCGCCTTGCCGCCGACATCAGGCGTCAGCACGCCGGCGGCGCAAACCTGCTCGACGGCCTTCATCAACCGCACGGCGGCGTCCTTCTCGCCGAGATGCTCGAGCATCTGCGCGCCGGTCCAGAATGTTGCGACCGGATTGGCGATGCCCTTGCCGGTGATGTCGAAGGCCGAGCCGTGGATCGGCTCGAACATCGAGGGGAAGCGGCGCTGCGGATCGATATTGGCGGTCGGCGCCACGCCGAGGCTTCCGGCCAGCGCGCCGGCGAGATCGGAGAGGATGTCGGCGTGGAGATTGGTCGCCACGATGGTGTCGAGGCTCTTCGGATGCAGCGTCATGCGCACGGTCATGGCGTCGACCAGCATCTTGTCCCAGGTGACGTCGGAGAATTCGGCCGCGACTTCGGCCGCGATCTCGTCCCACATCACCATGCCATGGCGCTGTGCGTTCGACTTGGTCACCACGGTCAGGAATTTGCGCGGCCGCGACTGCGCGAGCTGGAACGCATAGCGCATGATCCGCGTCACGCCGACGCGGGTAAAGACCGCGACTTCGGTGCCGACCTCTTCCGGCAGGCCCCTGTGCGCGCGCCCGCCCATGCCGGTATATTCGCCTTCCGAATTCTCGCGCACGATCACCCAGTCGAGATCGCCAACGCCGACATTGCGCAGCGGCGAAGAGACGCCCGGCAAAATCTTGGTCGGCCGCACATTGGCGTATTGGTCGAAGCCCTGGCAGATCGGCAGGCGCAGGCCCCACAGCGTGATGTGATCGGGCACGTCCGGCGCGCCGACCGCGCCGAAATAGATCGCATCAAATTTCTTCAGCTCAGCGAGGCCGTCCGCGGGCATCATCACGCCGTGCTTCTTGTAATAATCCGAGCCCCAGTCGAAGGTCTTGATGTTGAAGGCAAGGTCGCCGCTGCGCATTGCGAGAGCCTCCAACACGCGGATTCCTGCCGAGATGACCTCGGGACCGATCCCGTCGGCGGGGATCGCTGCGATCGAATGGGTGCGCATGAAAATGCTCCGTTTGGGATTCTAGTGGGATTGCGGAACGGGTTCGACGGGCGCGGTTTGCGCGCGCGACAATAGCAGGGTCAGGACTGCGGAGAGGACGAGCAGTCCGGCGACGAAATAGAGGCCGCCGACAAAACTGCCGGTCTGGTCCTTGATCCAGCCGATTATGGCGGGACCGACGAAGCCGCCGAGATTGCCGATCGAGTTGATGGTGGCGATGCCGGCTGCGGCCGCGGGGCCGGACAGGAACAGCGTCGGCATGCTCCAGAGCGGCGGTTTTGCGGAAGAGATGCCGATATTGACCAGCGTGAGCGCCACCAGCACCGTGACGACACCGGTCGCAAGTCCTGCATAGGCGAGGCCCGCGGCGGCGATCAGGCAGGCCCACACCACATGCCAGGTGCGCTCGCCGGTGCGGTCCGAATGCCGCGCCCATAGCACCATGATGACGACGGCCGCAGTCGCCGGCAGCGCATTGAGGAAACCGACCTGGAGCGTGGACAGGCCGAACTGCTTGATGATCTGCGGCGCCCAGACGCCGAGCGTATAGAGGCCAGCCGAAGTGCCGAAATAGATCAGCGCCAGCGCCAGCACACGCGGGTCGGCGAGCCCGCGCCAGATGCTGTGGCTCGCGGTCGCGGCCTTGCTGGTGGTCTCCTCGTTCATGGTCTCGACCAGCCAGCGTCGCTCGTCATCGGTGAGCCATTTTGCCTTGTCGGGCCGATCGGTCAGGAACGCCAGCACGACGAAGCCGAGCAGCACGGCCGGCAGCGCCTCCAGCACGAACAGCCATTGCCAGCCCTTGAGGCCGAACATTCCGTCCATCTCCAGCAGCGCGCCGGAGACCGGCGAGCCCAGCACCGTCGAGAGGGGAGCGGCCGCCATGAACAACGCGGTCACCGCGGCGCGCTGACGCGCCGGGAACCAGTAGGAGAGATAGAGGATGATGCCCGGAAAGAAGCCGGCTTCGGCGATTCCGAGCAGGAAGCGCAGGATGTAGAAGCTGGTCGCGCCTTGCACGAACGTCATCGCCGCCGAGACGAGGCCCCAGATGATCATCACCCGCGCGATCGAGATCCGCGCGCCGACCTTGTGCAGGATGATGTTGGAGGGCACCTCGAACAGGAAATAGCCCCAGAAGAAGATGCCGGCGCCAAACCCGTAGACGGTCGGCGACAGGCCGATGTCCTTGTTCATCGTCAGCGAGGCGAAGCCGATGTTGACGCGGTCGATGAAGGCCACGAAGTAGAGCAGCATGATGAAGGGAACGATGCGCCAGGTGATCTTGCGCAGCACGCGCCTCTGAATCTCGCTCGCCACCTCTGGCCTCCCTGAAACCCGATTTTCATTGTCTGGCAGTGAGCCTAGGCGGCACGGGAGGCGGACTCAATTGGCGCTGGTTTATACAAAAAAATGATATAATCCTGTCGGGGCGAGAGGATTTGCGCATGGAATTGCATCAACTGCGATGCTTCGTGGCGGCGGCCGAGCAGCTGCATTTCGGCCGCGCCGCGCAGCATCTCCAGATGCTGCCGTCCGCGCTCGGCCGCCAGATCAGGTTGCTGGAAGAGGATTTGGGGACGCGGCTGTTCGCGCGCACCACCCGTGCCGTCTCGCTCACCGAGGGCGGCACCACGTTGTTGCGCGATGCCCGGGTCATCCTCGCCCGTGTCGAGGCCGTCGAGAGCAGTCTGCGCAACCGCTCGCGCGCAGGCGCCGGTCGGCGGTTGCGGGTCGGCGCCATCGACAGCGCCGCAGCAGGGCTGCTACCGCCGTTGCTGCGTGATTTCCGCATCAAGCATCCGGAAGTCGCGGTGCAGCTTCTCGAAGACAAGACGGTCCGGCTCTTGCCAAAGATTCTGACTGGCGCTCTCGATCTCGCTTTCGTTCGTCCACCCGACCGGCCGGACAAGCGGCTCGAATTTCGCGCTCTGCTCCAGGAGACCGCGATCGTGGCCTTCCCCCAACGCCACGCGCTCGCGGCGCGCAAGTCCATCACGCTGGCCGACATCGCGGACGAGCCGATGCTGGTGCCGGATCGCCGCTCGCGACCGCACAGCCACGACCTCACGATCAAGCTGTTCGAGCAGGCCGGGCTCGCGCCGCGCATCGTGCAGGTCGCCGACGAGAAGCAGACCATCATCCATCTGGTGGCCACGAAGCTCGGGGTCGCGATCGTGCCGCGCTGGACGACGCGGATGGCGGTCTCAGGCGTGCGCTTCGTGTCGCTCCGGCCGAAACAGACCGGCCCCGTCGGTCGGCTGCCGCTGGCTGCGGCGTGGCTGCGCGGCTCCCGCGACCCGGCGCGCGATGCGATGCTGGCGGTGCTCGAAGCGCGCCTGCGCAGCTATGCGCGAGAGGCGTGAGGCGCTAAGACCTGAGCTTGGACAGAAGGTGGATGCGATGACTGAACAGAAAGCGTCGAGCGAGTTGCGGGTTGCCATCGCAGGCCTGGGCTCGATCGGCACCAAGATCGCGATGGCACTCGATCAGGGCATCGAGGGACTGGCGCTGTCAGCCGTAGCTGTGCGCGATGCCGCCAAGCATCAGGGATTCCTCAGCGGCTTGCGCCGCAAGCCGCAAATCTTGCCGATCGATCAGCTCGGTGAGACCGCCGACATCGTGGTCGAGTGCGCGCCGAGCAGCCAATTGCGCGCGATCGTCGAGCCTGCGGTGAAGCGCGGCAAGGCGGCGGTCGTGGTCAGCGTCGGCGGGCTGCTCGAGAATTTTGATCTCGTCGATCTCGCCCGCGCCCATGGCGGCCGCATCATCGTGCCGACCGGGGCGCTGATCGGGCTCGATGCGGTCAACGCCGCCGCGGTCGGCACCATCCATTCGGTGAAAATGGTCACGCGCAAGCCGATCGACGGCTTGAAGGGCGCACCGTTCATCGTTCAGAACAACATCGACATCGACAATCTGCGCGAGCCGCTCAAGCTGTTCGAGGGCACCGCGCGCGAGGCCGCAAAGGGCTTTCCGGCCAACCTCAACGTCGCGGTGGCGCTGTCGCTCGCGGGCGTCGGACCTGATCGCACCATGGTGCAGATCTGGGCCGATCCAACCGTGACGCGCAACGTTCACCGGATCGAGGTCGACGCGGATTCGGCGCGGTTCTCGATGTCGATCGAAAACATCCCGTCCGAAAACCCCAAGACCGGGATCATCACGGCGCTCTCGGTGATCGCGCTGCTGCGCAAGCAGCGCGCCACGCTCTGCGTCGGGACTTAGAGCATGATCCGGAAGAGTGTGAAGCGGTTTTCCGAGAAGATCATGCTCAAAAAATAAGGCTTCAAGCGCCGGTGACGCGCCAGATCACGTTGCCGACGTCGTCGGCCATCAGCAGCGACTTCCTGTCGGGTCCGATCACGACGCCGACCGGACGGCCGTAGGATGCCTTCTCGTCGGGCGCCAGGAAGCCCGAGAGGATGTCGCGCGCAGGGCCGGAAGGTTTTCCGTTCTCGAACGGGACGAACACCAGTTTGTAGCCGGACAGCGTGCTGCGATTCCACGAGCCGTGCTGGCCGATCACCATGCCGTCCGGAAAACCGGGGAGCGTGCCGGCGGGCATCCAGCACAGGCCGAGCGAGGCGGTGTGGCCGCCGAGGGCATAGTCCGGCGTCAGCGCCTTGGCGACCATCGCGGCATCCTGCGGCACGCGGTCGTCGACCGTCTTGCCCCAATAGCAATAGGGCCAGCCGTAGAAGCCGCCATCGCGCACCGAGGTCAGATAATCCGGCGGCGTCTCGTCGCCGAGCCCGTCGCGCTCGTTGACGACGGTCCAGAGTACACCGGTCGTCGGCTCCCAGGCCAATCCAACCGGGTTGCGCAGGCCGGCACCGAAAATGCGATGCGTGCCGGCGACGAGATCGAGCTCGTAGACCGCGGCGCGGCCTTCCTCAACCTCCATGCCCATCTCGGCGATGTTGCTCAACGAGCCGACGCCGGCATAGAGCTTCTTGCCGTCGGGGCTCGCGAGCAGGCTGCGCGTCCAATGGCCGCTCGGCTTGAAATTCGTGAGCCGCTTGCCCGGCGCGGTGATGCTGTCGGCATTCGCAACATAGGGAAAGGCCATCACGCCGTCGGTGTTGCCGACATAGAAGGTGTCGCCGACCAGCGCCATGCCGAACGGCTGGCTCAGGTTCTCCATGAAGGCGCCGCGGACTTCGGCGACACCGTCGCCGTCCTTGTCGCGCAGCAGCGTGATGCGATTGGCGCTGACGCCGAGTGCTGCGGCGCGCCGCATCGTCGCCTGCATGGCGTAGTGAAACACGCTCCTCGGCGCGCCAGCGATCTGCGTCGCTTCCGCGATCAGCACGTCGCCATTGGGCAGTACCTCGATCCAGCGCGGATGGTCGAGGCCGGTCGCGAATGCGTTGACCTTGAGCCCGGGCGCAGCGGTCGGCTTCTGCCCTTCGCTCCAGCCGCGTGCGGTCGGCATTTTCAACGTCGGCAGTGCGCCTTGCGGCTTAGCTTCGGGAATCGCCGGTGTCTGGCCCCAGGCCGGCGCGGGTGTGGTGCCCGACAGCTTCCGCCATTGCAGCGCGACGCCGCCGAGAAACGCGACGAACTGCGCGAAGATGCTGGAAAAGGTCATGAAAATCCCCTGTCGAACGTGCGGCATTGTCCAACGACGGATTGTCCAGGATTCGTCCAAAACCCCGTGCGGGCCAGGACTCAATCTTTGCCTGATCGTCGACCTCTCCAGATCCACGATGGAATGTCGTCGTGCCTCGTTGCGGGCGCATCCAACTGGGTCGCGGTAAAAAGGTCAACATGCGTCAGCCCGCATCGGGCCGTTTAGGCGCCGTGCAGATGGCTGCACGCCGAATTTGCATGGCAAGGATGCGGTTGCGCAAAACTTTCGGTGTCGTCCCGGCGAAGGCCGGGACCCATACCGCGGAATCTATCGATTGTGAGTGATAGCAGCACCAAACGACGAGTCTTCGCCAAACCACTCCCTGTGGTTATGGGTCCCGGCCTTCGCCGGGACGACACACGAGGGTTGGGCGGCTCGTTAGATCACCGCGGCGACAGGAACGGGATGATCATCGGCACGCGGCGGCAATAGGCGCCGTAGGCGTCTTCGCCGAGCTCCTTGGACAGGAACACCTCTTCCATCCGGCCCTTCTGCCACATGCCGAGCGAGATCAGGATGGCGCCGAGCATCGCGGTGACGGTGCCCACGGCGACGCCGGTGACCAGCATGCCGAAGATCAGGCCGGTGTAGATCGGGTGACGCACGATGCCGTACGGGCCGGTGTCGATGACGCGGTGGTCTTGCTTGTGGGTGATGGTGTTCGACCAGAACTGGCCGAGATGCAGCCGTCCCCACCAGGTGAAAGAGATGCCGGCGAGCACGATCAGCGCCGTGATGTAGACGCCGGTATTGCTGAAGACCCAGAGCGGCTTCTCGCCGAGCATTTCCGCCGTCCACGGCGTGAACAGGATGCCGCCGACCAGGATCGGGATGCGATAGCGGCCGGACTCCAGCGTCATCACCTGCTTCTGGGTGCGGCCCTGCCAGAACGAGGCGCCAACCCAGCTGGCAAGCCAGGCGAGCCAGATCAGGGCCAGCAGTTGCGTCGGCCAGGTCGTGGTCCAGCCGCCCCAGGCGACAGAGAGAAGCTTGCTGAAATCGAAGGACATGCGGAAAGGTTCTTTGGGTTGGGGAGCAGATCAGCTCGCGCGCGACGACAGCGCGTGATGCTCGATGGCATTGGACGCGGCCTGGCCGCCGCGGCCGAGCAGATGGGTGATGGTTTCGCGCAGCACCGGCTCGATCGGGCGCGGCGCATAGCCGAGCTCGTTACGGGCCTTGCCGATCGAGAGGTCGCTCGCGGCGAGCGCGATGCGCACGCCCTCGGCGGTGCCGTTGGGCGGCCGGCGCGTGATGTGGTCGGACATATATTCGAGCATGGTCGCAGAGAGCTCGGCGATCTTGCCGGGCACGACGACCGGAAACTGCCGCCGCCCGCTCATCGCCGACATCATCCGCAGGATCTGGCCGAGCCGGACGCAATCGCCACCGAGGATGTAGCGCTGGCCGATGCGGCCGCGCTCCATCGTCAGCATAAGGCCCGTGGCGACGTCGCGGACGTCGACGAGGTTGACCAGGAAGTCGAGATGCGGCTGCACCTTCTTCTGGAGGAAGTACCACAGCATCGCCGTCGGCGGCGTCAGATTGTGGTCGGCGGGGCCGATCGGCATGGTCGGGGTGCCGATCACGAGCGGGAAGCCGCTGGCCGCGGCCTTCGCGGCGTGGTGCTCGGCAAGCGACTTCGACCGCGTATAGGCACCGGGCATCGCGTCGGCCGGCTGCAGCGCTTCCTCGGCGGCGACGCCGTTGAGGTTCGCGTAAGGGAACAGGATCGATTCCGTGGAGCAGTGCAGGAAGCGCGACACACCGCGCTTCATCGCAGCCGCAAGCACGATTTCGGTGCCGCGGAAATTGACGTCGTGAAAGTCCCGCTTGTTGGCGACCCACATGCCGGGCAGGCCGGCGAGGTGATAGACCTGATCGACCCCCGAAAGCGCAGCATCGACTGCGGCGCCATCCAGCACCGAGCCGTGGACATAGTCGACGTCCGCGTTCGCCGTGGCCGGCGGCCGGACGTCGAGAACACGCACCCGCTGCCCACGGGCGCGGAGCGCTTCGACGAGATGCTGTCCGATGAAGCCGCTGCCACCGGTAACCAGGACGAGAGCCATGCAGTAGGTTTTGCTGTTCCGCTTTGAGAAAGCTATCGGGTTGAAAGGGAGTTGGCCGGAAGAGGCGCGAGAATCGCGGCAAGGTCGCGACGAAAACCCAGTGCAATGAACAATTTTGCCATGACGAACATCGGTCCAAGCAGGAAATGCGTAGGGTGGTCGACCATCGACGGCTGCCGCTCCTCGAAAACCTTGTGGCCGATGATCTGCGATGCGACGCCAAGCCCGATCAGCATCGCAAAAATCGACCACATCATGGCAATCGAGACCTGATTGCCGATTGCGGTTGCGACCGAAAGCAGCACGATCATCGCTGCGAGGATGCCGAGCCCGACCCCGGCGTCGAGCATCAGCCAGTAAACCAGGACCGGCAGGGCCAGGATCACCGCCAGGCTCACCTCGACCCCGAACACAGGGAAATGGACCAGCGTCAGCGGCAGCGTCGCGCCGGTGAAGAGCAGGAGAATGCCGACCACATGCATCGCGCAATTCCAGGGATCGCGGTGGTATTCGACATAATCGGCCAGTTGGCGTTGAAAATAGCCAGCCATCTCGGTCTCGTGCGCACGGGGTCTGGGAAGGACGAAGACAGCCTATAGCACCGGACTGGGCAGTGCACAAACCGGCGCTATTGTCGCGCGAAACCGTGCTGTCGCGCTGTGAGACAGGTCACAAAACAGTCAGAAGTTCGACGGGTTCCGCCAGGGACAGTGCGCGTGCGCTCAATGCTTCTTGGCGGGCCTTTTCGCCGCAGGCGCAGGCGCTGCTGCGGGACGCGCCGGCGCATCCTCGGGCACCTTGGCAAAGGTCAGGATTTGCAACTGGCCGTTGACCGCCGAGGTCGGCTTTGCGCGATCGAGGAACTGCTCCTCGCCAAGGCCGATCGGCTGCAGCCGCTTGGTCGAAATCTTGAACGTGTTGACCAGCACGTCGCGGATCGCGTCGGCCCGGCGCTGGCTCAGGATCGCGTTGGCTTCCCGCGTCTTCTGATTGGACTCGACATGCCCGACGATCAGGAACGTGTAGGGGAGCAGCGAGGCGTGAACCATCGCGTCGGCGATCCGGCCGACGGTCTGGTAGGAGTCCGGCTGGATGATCGGCGTGTCGGCGTCGAACTGGATCTGAGCGTTGAAGGCGGGCAGCTTGGCGAGGTCGGGCGCGATCAGCGGCCGGTTCACCGGACCCGGATCGTTCTTGATCCTGGCCTTGGCCCGCTCCATCACCTGCTGCTTCAGCGCGGGAAGATCGACCTCGGCGGCCTCCTCGAAATGATTGAGCTTGCCGACGATGTCGTCACGGGTTGGCGCCGTCTGCGCGCCGGCTGTGCCCGCGAGCAAAGCGAGGCCCAATGCGATGCCAATTCCGGCGGTGACGTGCCCGGTTGCACGCATCATCGATACCCCGCGTCGTCAACGACCTTCAGGCAATTGTTGCTGATGCCCTTGGGCGTCGAGATCAGGCAGGGGACCGACTTGCTGGTCTCCTTGGTCGAGCCGCCGCAGACCTTGACGATCTCGCGCTGGCAGGCGTTCGCCACCGTGACGCGGGCGGCGACGCGCTTCTGGATGGCGTCGAACGCGGCGAGGTAGTCGCTCTGGCATTGCTGGGAGAGCACGTCCCGGTTGCGGGACAGGCACTCCTTCAGGCGGGTGGAGTCCGGATTGACGCCGCGGCAATTGGCGATGATTTCCGCACCGCAACTTTTCGCCAGCAGCCCGAGCGAATCGCCAAAGCTCATGGTCTCCGCGGTCGCCAGCGACGGCATCGCCAATGCAAGCACGATGAATGTGACAAAGCCCCGGACCATGGTTGCATCTGATACGGGGAAGTTCGCCATGGTCAAGAGGCGTTCAACGAAGAAAGGCGGCGGCGTTACGCCGCCGCAACAGGGCAGGGGCCTCACGCCCGCTGCACAAAGCTGTCCACGACCTTCTTCTCGCCGGCCCTGTCGAAGGCAATGGTGAGCTTGTTGCCGTCGATCTTGGTGACCCGGCCGTAGCCGAATTTCTGGTGGAAGACGCGGTCGGAGAGCGAGAATTCCGACGTCGTACCGGTCGATTTGGCGACCAGCTCGCCCTCGATCGTCATGGGACCGCGGCGGCGCGAGGCAAAGCTGCCGAAATCGGGTCCGGATGACGAGGCGGACGAGAACGTCGAAGCCTCTTCCTCGAAGCCGCTGCGACCGCCGCCGTTGCGGCCGCCGCCACGGTTGCGATTGCCTTCTCGGTTTGCCTGGGCGCGCTGCCAGCCGGGCGTGGAGTACGTCGATCCGAACGCTTCCATGTCGTCGAAGCGCGAGGCGCCATAGCCGCCGGTGCCGCCCCAGGCCGAGCCGCCCTTGGATTCCGTGATCTCGACATTGGCCGCCGGCAATTCGTCGAGGAAGCGCGACGGGATCGTGGTCGACCAGGTGCCATGGATCCGGCGGTTGGTCGCAAAATAGATTTTCGCGCGCCGCCTCGCGCGCGTGAGGCCGACATGGCCGAGGCGGCGCTCTTCCTCAAGCCCGGCCCGGCCCTGTTCGTCCAACGTGCGCTGGCTCGGGAACAGGCCTTCCTCCCAGCCGGGCAGGAATACGTTGTCGAATTCGAGCCCCTTAGCCGAGTGCAGCGTCATCAGCGACACCGCGTCGTCCTCGGCGCCGCTCTCGCGGTCCATCACCAGCGAGATGTGCTCGAGGAATCCTTGCAGGTTCTCGAACTCCTCCATCGAGCGCACCAGCTCTTTCAGGTTCTCCAGCCGGCCTGCGGCGTCCGCCGAACGGTCCTTCTGCCACATTTCGGTATAGCCGCTCTCGTCGAGCACGATCTGGGCGAGATCAGTGTGCGCGGTGACCTCGCGCGCGGCGCGCCAGCGGTCGAACTGGGCGACGACGTCGCGCAGACTTCCGCGCGCCTTCGGCTTCAGCTCGTCGGTCTCGACCACCGCGCGCGCTGCCTCGAACAGCGGAATGCGGCGCTTGCGGGCGTGGTCGTGCAGCATCTGAACGGTGGCGTCGCCGAGGCCGCGCTTGGGGACGTTGACGATGCGCTCGAAAGCGAGATCGTCGGCCGGCGAGTTGATCACGCGCAGATAGGCGAGAGCGTCGCGGATTTCGGCGCGCTCGTAGAAGCGCGGACCGCCGATCACGCGATAGGGCAGGCCGAGCGTGACGAAACGATCTTCGAACTCGCGCATCTGGTAGGAGGCGCGCACGAGAATGGCGATCTCGTTTAACTTGTCGCCCTGCCGCTGGATCTGCTCGATCTCTTCGCCGATGCCGCGGGCTTCCTCCTCCGAATCCCAGGAGCCCGTGACCGTGACCTTCTCGCCGTCCTGATCCTCGGTGCGCAGCGTTTTGCCGAGCCGGCCTTCGTTATGCGCGATCAGATGCGAGGCGGCGGCGAGGATGTGGCCGGTCGAGCGGTAATTGCGCTCGAGGCGAATGACCTTGGCGCCGGGAAAATCATGGTCGAAGCGCAGGATGTTGTCGACCTCGGCACCGCGCCAGCCATAGATCGACTGGTCGTCGTCGCCGACGCAGCAGATGTTTTTGACGTGGGCTTTCTCCCTCTCCCCGCTTGCGGGGTCGCGACGAGCTTCGCTCGCGCTGAGAAGGTCGGGGTGAGGGGGAGTCTCCACGAGCGCGGTGCTCGGAGAGTCCCCCTCACCCGGATTGCTTTGCAATCCGACCTCTCCCCGCACGCGGGGAGAGGTGAAGGGAGACGACGGCGCCTGCGACAGCAGCCGCAGCCACAGATATTGCGCGACGTTGGTGTCCTGATATTCGTCGACCAGGATGAATTTGAAGCGCTGCTGGTACTGCCGGAGAATGTCCGGGTGCTCGCGGAAGATGCGGATGTCTTCCAGCAGCAGGTCGCCGAAATCGGCGGCGTTCAAGATCTTCAGCCGCTCCTGATAGCTCGCATAGAGCTTGCCGCCCTTGCCGTTGGCGAAGACGGCGGCTTCGCCCGACGGCACCTGCGACGGCGTCAGGCCGCGGTTCTTCCAGCCGTCGATCAGCCCGGCCAGCATCCGTGCCGGCCAGCGCTTATCGTCGATGTTGTCGGCTTGCAGCAGCTGCTTGAGCAGACGCACCTGGTCGTCGGTGTCGAGCACGGTAAAATTCGACTTGAGCTGCGCCAGCTCCGCATGGGCGCGCAGGATGCGGCCGCCGATGGAGTGGAAGGTGCCGAGCCACGGCATGCCTTCGACGGCATGGCCGAGCATCTGGCCGAGCCGGTGCTTCATCTCGCGCGCGGCCTTGTTGGTGAAGGTCACCGACAGGATCTCGGCGGGGCGGGCGCGGCCCTGGCTCAGGATGTGGGCGATGCGCGTGGTCAGCACACGCGTCTTGCCGGTGCCGGCGCCGGCCAGCACCAGGACCGGGCCATCCAGCGTCTCCACCGCCTCGCGCTGCTCGGGATTGAGCCCGGAGAGGTATTTCGGCCCCACCGAGGCGCGCGCACGCGCGGCGATGCCGCCGGCGGCGGGCTGGTGGTCGGGGACGCCTGTGATCTTGCTCGGCTCGGTCATGCGAATCATTTGCCCACGATGGCACCACGCCGTCGCGGGAGGGAGCCTTCATAACAGGGATTGGAGCCTATATGGGGCGGCGGGGAGGGTTTTTCCACGTACCGCGGCGGGCCGATTTGTTCCAAACGCCCCTGCGAATTTCCACCGCTGGTGCGCCGGAACCTTCGTTTCCACGTCGAGATTGTCTGGGCAAGCGAGGTGCGGCCAGCCGCGCCGATCGCAGAGAAACATCAAGACGAGGGTTTTGACTATGCTTGGCTGGGTTGTGACGTTTCTGGTTATCGCACTGATCGCCGGCATCCTGGGCTTTGGCGGCATCGCCGGCGCCTCGGTCGAAATCGCGAAAATCATTTTCTTCATCGCGGTCGTGCTGTTCCTGGTCTCGGCAGTGGTGGGCCTCGCCCGCGGCCGCAACAGGGTATAGCGGCGTTACTGCTTCAAGGGCATCGCCACGTGTCGGCCAATGCCCGCGGGCCGCGGCAGAGCGCTGTGAGCGTTGGCGACCTCGGCGATACGCTGCTGAATGTCGGGCGGAAACGGCGCAACGCGCCGCACGTTCATGTCCATGTGCAGCGACATGTTCTCGGAGGTGGCTGACAGCCAGCCTTCGGCGGCGTGCCGCATCTCCTCGAACGTATGCAGCCGCTTGTCGTCGGCGGCGAGCAGCCAGACCAGAATCTGCACGGGATCGCCGAGGTGGATCTCGCGCAGATAGCGCACATGGCATTCGGCGGTAAAGGTCGAACCGTTGCGTTCCTGCTTGTAAGTAGGCCCGATCCCGAGCTCGAGCCAGAGCTGGTCGATGGCACGGTCGAACATCACGTTGTAATAGGCCATGTTGAGATGGCCGTTATAGTCGATCCATTGCGGCTCGATCTGCATGATCGCGGCGCGGAATGGCGCGGCAGTTTTGGGCATGTGTCTTTCCCCGCTTATGCATCCGGCCGCTTGACTTGACCGGTGAGATGTCCTTTGCCACGGTTTCGTCTGTCGGGAGGACCATCCGTGGGTACGACCATCACCAATAATCCGCCGCGGCCGGAGCCGAAAGCCCTCGCAAGCGCGCTGGAGCAGCTTGCCGCACGCTTCGGCAATCGCCTCATCACCTCGCAGGCCGTCCGCGAGCAGCACGGCCACACCACCACGTGGATCGTCAACCAGCCGCCGGACGGCGTGGTGATGGCGCAGGAGACCGCCGACATCCAGGACGTGGTGCGGATCTGCGCCAAGAACGGCGTGCCCGTCATTGCGTTTGGCACCGGCACCTCGCTCGAGGGCCAGGTCAATGCGCCCGCCGGTGGCATCTCGATCGATTTGCGCGACATGAACAAGGTGCTCGCGGTCCATGCCGAGGACCTCGATTGCGTGATTCAGCCCGGCGTCACCCGCAAGGCGCTCAACGAGCATCTGCGTGACCAGGGCCTGTTCTTCCCGATCGATCCCGGCGCGGACGCCTCGCTCGGCGGCATGGCCTCGACCCGCGCCTCCGGCACCAATGCGGTGCGCTACGGCACCATGCGCGATAGCGTGCTGGCGCTGAAGGTGGTGCGCGGCGACGGCGAGATCATCACCACCGGCACGCGCGCCAAGAAGTCGTCGGCCGGCTACGACCTGACGCATCTCTTCGTTGGCGCCGAAGGCACGCTCGGCGTCATCTCCGAGCTGACCATTCGGCTCCGTGGCATTCCCGAAACCATCGCGGCGGGCGCAGTGTCGTTCGAGACCGTGCAGGGGGCGTGTCAGGCCGTGATCCTGGCGATCCAGACCGGCATTCCGGTGGCGCGCATCGAGCTGCTCAATGCCGCGCAGGTGAGGGCCTGCAATGCGTATTCGAAGCTGACGCTGCCGGAGACGCCGCTGCTGCTGATGGAATTCCACGGCAGCGAGATCGAGGTCGCCGAGCAGTCCAAGGCGTTCGGCGAGATCGCCAGGGACTGCGGCGGCGGCGATTTCTCCTGGACCACCAAGCCCGAGGATCGCACAAAATTGTGGCAGGCGCGGCACGACGCTTACTGGTCGGTGAAGGCGCTGCGGCCCGGCGACAGCATCGGCGTGGTCGCAACCGACGTCTGCGTGCCGATCTCGCGGCTCGCCGATTGCGTCAACGAGACCGAGGAAGATCTCATGCGCCTCAACCTGTTGTCGCCGATCGTCGGCCATGTCGGCGATGGCAATTTCCACTGCTCGCTGGTGTGTGACACCAACGATGCCGACGAGATGGCGCGCGGCGAGGAGTTCATGCATCGCCTGGTCGAGCGCGCGCAGGCGATGGACGGAACCTGCACCGGCGAGCACGGCATCGGCCAGGGCAAGCAGAAATACCTCAAGGCCGAGCTTGGCCCCGAGGCGCTGGATGCGATGCGTGCGCTGAAAAAGGCACTCGATCCGCAAAACATCTTCAACCCCGGCAAGATCGTGCCGGAGCCGTAGCGCGCGGCATTGCCTTTCGTTTATGCTCGCTCCATCACGGCGGAGCGAGGCAATGCAGTGGTTCGCGCGCAAAACGCGGAAGGACATCTGGGACGAAGCGATCGCATGGCCGCTCGGCGATATCGAGGCCGCCGCGCGCATCCGCGCCATCTGTGACGCTGCGGCCCAGAGCGCCGCAGGTTCCGCCCGTAACGACAAGAGCGAGAGTGCACGCTATGAGCGCGCCGCAAAGGTCGCGATGGAAATCGCGATGAAGATCTCCGACAGCCTGATGCGCGACGACGCGGTGCATCGCATCGTCGATCTCTGCATGACGGCGAACGACCTCAAGACCGCACAGATCCTGTTCCGCGCGATCCACGCCAGCTGGATCCGCGAAGAGGCGCAGCGGGATCATCCCACATTGTTGCAGTGAGCAGCTATTTGGCGAGCTTGCGCACCGCCTCGTCGACGCTGTGGAAGACGTGCTCGCGGGGCAGGACGTCGAACAGCCGGAAGCGCTCGAACGCGTCCTGCGCGCGCACCGATTCCAGCCGCGCGAGCGCGACCGTCACGCTCTGCTCGCGGCACGCCTTGAAGACGTCGAGCAGGATCTGTGCGGCTGTGAAATCGATCTCGACCATGCCGCTTGCCTCCAGCACCAGCAATTGCGGTGTCGCCGTGCCGAGAACCTTGTCCACGTCGCTGCGGAAGCTGGGTGCGTTGAGGAAGGACAGCGGCGCCTGGAGCCCGATCACGGCGACGCCGGCGATGCGCTCGCCGGTGATGTGCGGGTGCGCCGGCCACCAGATCGTGGTGCCCGGCACGCGCTCGAATTCGACCAGCCGCGCGCGCGTGGTGCTCCAGATGCCGTGCAGCAGCGACAGCACGATGCCGAGGAATGCGCCCTGCTGGATCGGCAGCGCGATGATCATCGCGGCGGTGGCGATGATCAGCAGAAACTCGCTCGGGGATTGGCGATAGATCGTCACGATCTGCTTCAGGCGAATGATCCGCAGCGCGACGAACAGCAGGATGCCGCCGAGCGCCGCGTCCGGAACGTGCCGCAGCAGGCCTGTTCCGAACGCGAGCAGCAACAGCACGATCAGTGCCGCGGCAAGGCCCGCGAGTTGCGATTGTCCGCCGGTCTCGGCGACGATTCCTGTGCGGGGCGGGCTGGCATTGACCGGAAACGCGCCGAACAGGCCGGCGAGCACGCTGCCGGCGCCGGTGCCGAGGAAGTCGCGATCGACATCGGCGGGCTTGTCGGGATTGGACGGAAACGATCGCGTCGTGGCTGCGGTCTGCACCATCACCACGACCGTGATCAAGAAGGCGAGCGGCACCAGGTGCACCCACTGCTCCGGCGCAAGCATGGGCAGCGTCAGATGCGGCAGCGTGCCCGGTACCGCGCCGACGACGTTGACGCCCTTGCTCTCCAGCCCAAGTGCGATCACGGCCAGCGTCGCGGCGACGAGCCCGATCAGCGCGCCGGGGATTTTGGCGCTGATTTTCTCGGAGATGACGACCACCGCAAGCACGCCGAAGCCGATGCAAAGCGTTACGGGATTGGTACGGCCAATTTCGCTTGCGAGCACGCCGATGCGATCGAGCGTCGGACCATCAGGCGATGCCAGCCCCAGCACGCCCGGCAATTGCGACACGATGATGTGGACGGAGATGCCGGCGAGGAAGCCGACCATCACCGGCATCGACAGCAGATTGGCGATGCCGCCGAGCCGAAATGCGCCGCCGGCGAGCATCATCGCGCCCACCATGAGCGCCAGCGCGATCGCGAGACCCTGATATTCGGGTGAGCTGGCGGTGGCGAGCGCGGCGAGGCCACCGGCAAAGATCGGCGTGATGGTGGAATCGGCGCCGCAAGACAGGAAGCGATTGCCGCCGAGCAGCGCGAAGCCGAGCGAGCCCGCCATGAAGGCGAAGAAGCCGATCTGCGGCGCGAATCCGCCCAGCCGCGCAGTCGCCATCTGCTCGGGGATGGCGATGGCCGCGAGCGTCAGCCCGGCCATGAGATCGCCGGGCAGAGAATAGGACGCAAGCGAGCGGAAGACCGGCCATGATCTGTTTAGTGATCCCTTGGCGTGAGCGTCGTTTGGCATCAGTGTCTAATCCCCGGAAAGCGCGTCGGTCGATCAGACTACCGCATTTCCGGGAAGTGACAGGTGGAGAATATCCGCGCCTCTCGTGTCCGGGACGCGCTGCGTCCGGCGCACGAGAGGCGGCCGAGCGGCAGTCTCAGTACCTGCCGCGCTCGTTGTGATACTCGCCGCCGCCACGGCCTCCTCCGCCCATACCCATGCCGATACCAATCCCGATGCCGATGCCTTGCATGACGGCGCCGGGCGGCGGACCGGACGGCGGCGCGCGCTCGACGACGACTTCGTCAGGCGGCGGCCGGCGCTTCGGCGGCGCGTCGACCACCTTGCGCTTCGGCGGCGTGTCGTCGACGCGCCTCTTGATGATGGGAGCGACCGTCGGGTTGATCGGCGTTGCCGGTGTCGTCGGCGCGGTGCACGGACAGGTAGGCGCCATCGCGACGGCGACGGGAAGCGCGGCGGCCGCAACCGGCAGGCTGTAATTGCGGTTCTGCACGCGCAGCAGCAGCCGGCGCGCGGTCGCGGCGAGATCGCTGTTGTCCCAGTTCGCGAGATAGGCCTCATAGGATGCGCGGGTGTTGATCGCCACCGCGCGATCCCACGCCAGCATCTGGCGCCGGCGCTCCAGCACCGTGCGCAGGCGCGGCGTGTGGGCGTCCTGCGCGTAGAGCTCGATATAGGCCTGATAGGCGGGAACGGTATCGTCGGCGATCACGAGCTCATAGGCGACCCTGGGGTCCTTGCCCTGCAAATCCTTGCGCCAGTCCTCGACGCTGCGCGTCGCGCTCGCGAGCGCCATCGCGCCTGCGCCCGGCGCGGGAGGCTGACCGCTGCTGCCGTTACCGCCGAAGAATTTGAAGTCGGTCGTCAGTGACGAGCTCTCCCAGGGGATCTGCCGTCCGTCGGTCGATTGCACCACGGCGACGCGGATGCGTTTGAAGACTTCCTCGATCGGGACGTTCGGTTGCTTGGCGACGGTCAGGGCTGCCGTGGTGTAGGGACTGTCGGCGCCGGAGCCGTCCTCGGCCTCCGAACCGGGCGAGGTCGAATAGGAAATGAAGGAGCCCGGCGCGCCCGCCTTGGTGTCGACGATCGCCAACCCGTGGCCGGCGCCGCTCAACGCCGGGAACGGATTGTTGCGGCAGGCATCGAGCATGAAGATGCGCGCCCGCGTCGGCAGCGCGCCGAGCGTGTTGAGCAAATCGTTCAGTCGCACGCCCTGCAGCGGAATGTCGGCTTCGCGCTTGGGATCGAGATCGACCGGCACGAGATAGTTCTCGCCGTCGATCTGCAAGCCGTGGCCCGCATAGAACACCAGCGCGATGGTGTCGGCGCCGCTGGCGCTGACCTTGCCGGCGAAATCCGAAATCGCCTGCCGCATCTCGTTCTGCGACAGATTGGGCGCCGCGGTGACGTTGAAGCCGGCATTGCCGAGCAGCTCGGCCATGCCCTTGGCGTCATTGGCGGCGTTGGGCAGCTCCGGCACCGTGCGATAGGCGGATTGGCCGATCACCAGCGCAAGCCGCGCTTCGGCCGCGGCATCCGTCGGCGTCATCAGTTGCGTGAGCGCAAGGAGACCAGAGGCAAGGATCAAATTACAAAAGAGAGGACGGCGCATGGTGTCACCTCCATCGGCAATGGGTGCGAGGATGTCACCTTTTCTAATCGCGCACCATGACTCTGTCTGTGCGCTATCTCACGCTCCCGCGTGCGGCAAAATGGGGCAGGGGGTCTGCCGGAGGTGCCGCGTCATGCCATGCGATGTCAGAACAATCCGCGGTCCCAGGGCGGGTCTGGTGAAAATTGCGCGGCGAGAAAATCGATGAAGGCGCGCACCTTGGCCGGCGGCCTTCGATCGGGCAGGTAGACCGCGTGCACCGCGGACGACTGGATCTCCGGCTGGTCGAGCGGAAGCGCGACCAGCGTGCCGGCGCGGAGATCGTCGGCGACGATGAAGGTCGGCTGCCGTGCCAGTCCCTGGCCGGCCAGCGTCGCTGCGCGCAGCGCATCGCCGTTGTTGGCGCGCAGATTGCCGGAGACCTGAACGCGGATCTCGCCGTCCGCGCCGAACAGCCATTCCGCTGCGCTTGCCTGTTGCGAGAGCGTGTAGCCGAGACAATTGTGAGTGGCGAGGTCGGCGACGCGGCGCGGCGCGCCGTGCTTGGCGAGGTATGAGGGGGAGGCACAGACGACCAGGCGGTTCGGCGCGAGCTTTCGCGCCACCATGCTGGAGTCGCGCAGCTTGCCGATGCGGATCGCGAGGTCCCAGCCTTCCTCGGCGAGGTCGACGAGGCGGTCGTTGAGGCCGAGCTCGACCGTGACTTCGGGATGACGTTCGGAGAATTCCGCGATCAGCGGTGCGATCTGACGTGTGCCGAACACCACGGGCACGTTGACCCGCAATGATCCGCGCGGCTCGATGCGTTCGCGCGCGACCGCGGCATCTGCCGTCTCCATGTCGGCGAGAATTCGCTCGGAGGATTCCAGATAGAGGCGACCGGCCTCGGTGATCGACAGCCGCCGCGTGGTGCGGTGGAACAGCTTGATGCCAAGCCGCGCCTCCAGCGAGGCCACATGCTTGGTCACCATGGTCTGCGACAGGCCCATCGCCCGCGCCGCGCCGGACAGGCTGCCGTTTGCTGCCACCTTGGCGAAGACCTCCAGGCTGGTCAGGCGGTCAAGCATTTATCTCACTCTAATGGTGTGAAGTATTTTTCCAAAATAGCAGATTATCCTCGAAAATAGAATAGGTCATGTTGCGGTACAAAGGAGACTGCCATGATCGATTCCCGTACCGCCCCCTACGCCGCGCTGGTGCTGCGCGTGACCTTGGGCGCGCTCTTCCTGGCCCATGCTAGCCTGAAACTGTTCGTTTTCACTCCCGCCGGCACCGCCAAGTTTTTCGGTAGCCTCGGCTTTCCACCCGAGCTCGCCTACCTCGTGATGACCGTAGAGGTTCTCAGCGGCATTGCCCTGATCCTCGGCGTCTGGACCCGCTACGCGGCGCTGGCCGGCATTCCGGTCCTGCTCGGTGCGATCTTCACCGTCCATGGCGCGGCCGGGTTCTTTTTCACTAACCCGAAGGGTGGCTGGGAATTCCCCGCCTTCTGGGCGATTGCGCTGGTGGCGCAGGCTCTGCTCGGCGACGGCGCCTTCGCGCTGAGGCCCTCGCGTGATGTCGCGGCGGCAAGCGGACGGCTCAGCGTCGCAGCGTCGCGCTAAAATCATCGTATCGTTGAGATACGAAGCTGCGGGATTTCGATCCCGCAGCTTTTTGTTGCCTGCCCTATCAATCTGCGCTCGGCATGGATCGATACCTGAATTGGATCGATCTGAGTTAATCTTGCCCAGCCCGTCATTCGGTCGCGATGTGGCATGATCGAAAACATCGACAATCGCCGGCATTCCGCTGCGGTTTCGCCATCGCGCCTGTCTCTCGCGCCGCCGTAGCGGCCCGGCCGCAACCCTTGCCTGCCCCGTCGCTTTGGCCATACAGTCCCGCGCAACAGGCCACAGGCGACGACCGTGGCCGCGAACAAAAAATATCGGGGAGAGACATCATGACCATCGTGCCCGTCAGCCGTCGCACGTTCATCAAGTCGTCGACGGCAGTGACCGCCGGCCTCGTGCTCTCTCCCGCCATCATCGGCCGCGCCGAAGCTGCGACGCTGAAGCTGAAATGCTCCTCCTCGCTGCCGAACGATCCCAAATTCGCCAACGGCCGCGTCTACTACGACAACCTCGTCAAGAATCTGAAGGGCAACGGGCTCGGCGAGCAGGTCGAGGTCGCCTTCTTCCCCGACAACCAGTTGGGGCAGGAGATCGACGTCATCAATTCGGTGAAGCTCGGCGTCATCGACCTCATGGTGTCGGGCTCGTCGATCTCGGCCAATCTGGTGCCGCTGGTCGGCACCTACGATCTCGGCTTTCTGTTCTCGAGCTTCCCGCAACAGACCAAGGCGTTCGATGCCGGCGCCGCCAAGCCGATCGAGGACGCGCTGCTCAAGGGCAGCAACATCCGCATCATCGCCTGGGCCTATAATTTCGGCTCGCGCAGTGTTCTTGCGAGGAAGCCGGTGAAGACGCCGGAGGATCTCGCCGGCCTCAAGATCCGCACCCTGCCGAATCCCGTCATCACCGAATGCCTGCGGCTGATGGGCGCTGCCGCCACGCCCCTGGCGTTCGGCGAAATCTACACGGCGTTGCAGGCCGGCGTGCTGGATGGCCTGGAGCACGATCCTCCGACGATCCTCGCGAGCAAGTTCTTCGAAACGGCCAAATTCTACGCGCTGACGCAGCACAATTTCTCGCCGCTCGCGATCTACTTCAGCGACATGACCTACAATCGCATGGATCCGAAGCTGCGCGACGGCTTTCTCGACGCCGCGAAGAAGGCCGCCGTCGACACGCGCGCCCATGGGCTCGCCGTCGAGAAGGAGGCACTGGCGGCCCTGACCGAGAAGGGCGTGACGGTCGCCGAATGCGACCGCGAGGCATTCAAGAAGCGCGTGGCGCCACAGATCGATAACTTCATCAAGGCGCGGCCGGAGTCCAAGCCCGTCATCGACATCATCCGCGCGACGCAAGCTTGAGATGGCGAAATCCGAGTTGGCAAGGACAGGCGCCGTGCCGCTCTCGGGCAGTCGACACGGGAGCATTGCATTGCTGCTTCGCCTGAGCGACACGATCGCAGCCATTCTTCTGACCGCCGATCTCGCGGTCGTCTGCGGCTCCGTGCTGCTGCGTTTCTGCTTCAACGCGCCGGTCGAATGGTCGGATGACGTCGCGCGCGGATTGATGGTCGGATCGGCCTTCTTCGGCGCGGCGAGCGCGCTTGCGCGCGGCGAGAATGTCGGGGTGTCCTTCTTTCGCGATCTGCTGCCACAGCGGTTGCGCACCCTGGTCGATTCCGCCAGTGCCGTGCTCGTCGTGCTGATCTCCGGTTATGTCGCCTACAACGCGATCAAGTTGGGATCGTTGACGGCGGGACAGACCACCGGGTCCGGTCTGCCGCTGGAGTTGACCTTCTACCCCATGGGCATTGGCGCGCTGTTCATGACGGTGTTCGCCATCGATCATCTCTGTGCCAGGCCGCTTCCTGATATCGTCAGAGGCCTTGTAGCGGTCGCCGTCGTCACCGGCCTCTATCTCGCCTGGGATTATCTGTCGCCGTCGTCGGTGCCGTCGGCTGGCGTGCTGATGCTGATAGGCTTCTTCACCACGCTGTTCGGCGGGTTGCCGATCGGCTTTGCCCTGGCGCTGGCCGCGCTGATTTTCATCTGGGTCGAAGGCACGCTGCCCGGCGTCATCTTCGCCCAGCAGATGGCGCGCGGCATCGACAATTTCGTGTTGCTCGCGATCCCTTTCTTCATCCTCGTCGGCTACCTCATGGAAGCCAACGGCATGTCGGTGCGCCTGATCGAGTTGCTGCAGCGTGGCGTCGGCCGCATGCGCGGCGGCCTTAACGTCGTCATGGTAGCCTCGATGGTGCTGTTCTCCGGCATCTCGGGCTCGAAGATGGCCGATGTCGCGGCCGTCGGCTCCGTGCTGATTCCGGCGGCGCGCCGCTCGAAGCAAAATCCGGGCGGCGCAGTGGCGCTGCTGGCCGCGTCCGCGGTGATGGCGGAGACCATTCCGCCCTGCATCAACCTGATCATTCTGGGCTTCGTCGCGAACCTGTCGATTGGTGGCTTGTTCATGGCGGGGTTGCTGCCGGCGGCGTTGATGGCGGCGGTGCTGATCGCCTTCTCGATCATCTTCGGGAAGACGCCGGCGGATGCCGAGGAGGTCGAGCCGCAGATGCCGGTATTGGGTCTGTGGAGCGGCGCGATCGCATCGTTCGGCCTGATCTTCATGATCTTCTTCGGCTTCAAGAGCGGCTTTGCCACGGCCACGGAGATCTCCGCGTTCGCCGTGGCCTATGCGCTCGTGGTCGGCAGTGTCGTGTTCCGCGAGCTCAGCTTCAAATCGGCTGCTCACAGTTTCGTCCAGGCGGCGACGCGCGCGGGACTGGTGCTGTTCATCGTTGCCGCCGCGCAATCGTTGGCCTTCACGCTGACCTTGCAGCAGGTGCCGCATGCGGTCGGCGACTTCATGCTGGGAATGTCCAAGACCTCAGGCGTCTGGCTGTTCATCCTGCTTGCAATCGCCGTGCTGATCGTGATGGGCTCGGTGCTGGAAGGTGCGGCCGCCCTCATCATCTTCGGGCCGCTGCTATTGCCGGTCGCGGTGCAGCTCGGAATCGATCCCCTGCATTTCGGCGTGGTCCTCGTGATCGCGATGGGCATTGGCCTGTTCGCGCCGCCGCTCGGGCTTGGGCTCTACGGCGCCTGCCTGATCGGCAATGTGCCGATCGAGCAGACGGTGAAGCCGATCATGGGCTATCTGGGCCTGTTGTTCCTCTGCCTGCTGGTCATCGCCTTCGTGCCATGGCTCTCGACCGCGTTGCCGCGTGCGTTCGGCTACTGAAGGAGTGTTGCCGTGAAAGTCCTGCTGGCCCACACGCCGGAGATGCGCCGCAATTATTACGGCGATCGCAGCCTGAACGGCCTGCGCGCAATTGCCGAATTGACCCTGCACGAGGGCAATCAGGCGCTCGATGCGGTGAGCCTCGTGAATGCGGCGAAGGACGTCGACATCATCGTCGCCGATCGCATGACCGAAGGGCACGGCAAGATCTTTGCACAACTGCCGCATCTGCGCGCCTTCGTTCGCTGCGCCGTCGACATCCGCAACGTCGATGTGGATGCCGCTTCGCAAGCCGGCGTGCTGGTGACGCGTGCCGGTCCCGGCTTCGTGCAGGCGGTCGCCGAGCTCGCGGTCGGCTTCATGGTCGACCTGTCGCGCGGCGTGTCGCGGGCCACAGCCGATTACCATGCCGGCCGCAAGCCGGAAGCGCGGATGGGCCGCCAGCTCGGCGGCAGCACGATCGGCATCATCGGCTATGGCAGCATCGGGCGCTATCTCGCCGAGATCGCAAAAGTGCTGCACATGGAGATATTGGTCGCCGATCCCTTCGCCAGCGTCAGCGACAGCGCGATCAGGCAGGTCACGCTGGACGAGCTCCTGGCCGGATCGGATTACGTCGTCTGCCTCGCCATCGCCAATGAGCAGACCGAGAAGCTGATCGGGGAGGCGGCGCTGGCGCGCATGCAGAAGCATGCCGTCTTCATCAATCTCTCGCGCGGCAATCTCGTCGACGAGGCCGCGCTCGCGAAGGCTCTGCTGGAGAACCGCATCGCGGGTGCTGCGATGGATGTCGGCCGTGCGCCCGACCAGATGCCGACGCCGGAGCTGGCGAAGCTGCCGAACGTCATCGCGACGCCGCACGTCGGCGGGCTGACGCCGCAGGCGATCGAATATCAGTCGCTCGAAACGGTGCGGCAGGTCGACGCCATCATCAAGGGCGAGGCCCCGCAGGGCGCCGTCAACGCCGACCGTTGGACGCGGCGGCCGTGAGCTGCTTTACAGCCGATCCACGGCCTTGAACGTCCCGTCCTTTTGGATCACGGTCAGGAACACCTTTGGCGGCGTGTCGATGGCGCGTGCGCCGACGGTGATCACGTCGCCGCTGATGTCGAATCGGCCGATGTCGTTGATGACGCGCAGCAGTCCCGCGCGTGTCGGATTGGGTCCGAGATCATCCAGGGCCGCCGCCGTGAGGCGACCGGAGAGATAACCTTCGAGCGACACGAAGTCGGGCGTCAGCGTCGGGTCGAACGCCTTCTGTGCGGCCTGGTAATCAGCGACGAGCTTGAGCGAGCGATCCCAGGGAAACGGCACGACTTGCGCGACGACCACACCTTCGCCGTCTTCGCCGAGCTCCTTGGCGAGTGCAGTTGCGCCGACGAAGGAGATGTTGGCGAATGTCGGATAGACACCGCTGCGGTGTGCGAGCTTGATGAATTCGGCGCTGGGTCCGTAGGTCCCGACCATGACGATCGCCTCGGGCTCGGCGCGTTTCAGTGTGCGCCAGGCCGCGCCGACCGCACGGGTGTTGCGCTCGAAGGTGCCTTCGGCGGCGAGCTCGAGACCCCGCTTGGCGAGCGCATTCTTGACGCCCGCAAGACCGTCGCGACCGAACGAATCGTCCTGGTAGAAGATGCCGATCCGGGTGAAGTGGCGATCCTCGGTGAGATGCCTGATCAGGGTCTCGGTCTCGGCGCCGTAGCTTGCGCGGATGTTGACGACGTTCGGAAGTTCGAGGTTGCGCAGGAATGCGGCGCCGCTGAACGGGCCGATGAAGGGAATGTTGCGACCGCTCGTGATGGGGATCGTCGCCATCGCGGTCGGCGTGCCCACCGCGCCGATCAGCGCGAATACCTTGTCGTCCTCGATCAGCCGCAGGGTCTGCGCCACCGAACGGTCGGGGTCGTAACCGTCGTCGCGGCTGATCAATTTCAGCTTGCGGCCGTGGATGCCTCCCTTGGCGTTGATTTCGGTGAATGCGGCCATGATGCCATGCCGCAGATGCTGGCCGAGCTGCGAAGACGGGCCTTCGAGCGCAGCCGCTTGGCCGAACAGGATTGCGTCGTCGCTCACGCCGACCTCTTCGCCCTTCGCCGCGAGCGTGGTCGTGGCCAGGAGGGCGATCGTCAGGACGATGCGTGTCGCTGATCGAAATCGATACATCGGGGACGTCTTGCCGGGTGCATGGAGAAGGTCCCGGGACGATATCCCGGCAGGCTGAATAGCTCGCTAACCGGCGATGGTTCGGCGGCTCCGTAATACACCGGGTAAATCTTGCAACTTACTTCCATAAGGCCGGTTCATGCCCTCACTTCGTTAACTAATCCGCGCAATGCGGAACGGCCGGGTTCCGAAATTGTGCAGTTCTTAACCGCGGTCCTTGTCCGATAGTGGCTACGACGGCTCAACCAGAGGTTCGGCCGTCGCGCAGAGGGGACGGCGGACTTTAGGATGGGCGCTCGCGATCAGAATGATCCGGATCGGAAACGCGTGACCGGATGGTGGCGTGCGGCGCCGCTGCTCGGGCTCTATCGTCCCGCGCTCGTGGCAGCCGGCGTCGGGCTGCTGTTCTCGATTGTCGGCGCGGCCGCGGTGGCGCGCTGGGAAGACCGCGTCAACAAGCTCGAGTTCGAGAACGCGGCCGAGACCGAATCCATCGTCATGCAGAACGGCATGAACGAATATATCAGCCGCCTCGTCGCGCTGCGGACGCTGTTCGAATCGACCAACGAGGAAATCACCCGCAGCGAGTTCGAGACCTTCAGCGCCCGGCTGTTCGAGCATCATCCGGGCATGCTGCGCATCGCCTGGCTGCCGCGGGTCAACCGCAAGGAACGCGCCGAGTACGAGGCCGCCGCGGTCACCGACGGGATCTCCCGCTATCACGTCAGGTCGCTCCAGGGCGACAGTTTCGCGATTGCTCCCGAGAGCGACGAGTATTTTCCTGTCTTCTACTCGACCCAGCCGAAGACCTCTTCGGTCTATGGCATGGACCATGGCAGTGTTCCGGAACGTCGCGTTGCGCTCGAACGCGCACGCGACAACGACCGGATCGTTGCGATCCGCGCGCGCCTCTACGCAGAGCGTGAGAACAGCCGTCAGCCCGACGTGATCGTCTCCGTGCCTGTCTATGCCAAGGGCACCTCGCGCGAGACGATCGCGGACCGCCGCCGCAACCTCGCGGGCTACGTGGTCGGTGCATTCGACCTGCCGCTGCTGATGCAGGCCATTCGCACCACGACCGGGACAAACCCTGCCGTCAGCGTCAATATCTATCCGCCCTTCACCGGACGCATCGTCAGTCTCGAGGAGGCGGTGCCGGACTATGCATCGGCTTCCACGGCGCCCCAATCGATGCGCGATGTCGCGCGAGAAAGGCACTGGGCGGGCCATCTCAGGATCGGGGATGCCGACTGGCAGGTGCGCGCCATGCCGACGGCCGGCGGTTCGCTGGAGACGTCCTACGACCGCGCGGCCGCGGTCCTCGTCGTCGGCATGCTGCTGACGCTCTCGCTGTCGACCTATCTGATGCTCGCAAGCCGCAATTCGCGGCGGCTGTCGCTGGCCAACCGGCGCGTGCTCGAGCTGGCGCAGACTGACGTCCTGACCGGATTGCCGAACCGCGCCTTTTTCCTCGCCCGGCTCGACGAGCTCAAGGGCGAGCTGAAGGGCGGCGGTCCGACCTTCTCGATCCTGATGCTCGATCTCGACCGCTTCAAGAACGTCAACGATTCCCTTGGTCATGGCGCCGGCGATGCCTTGCTGCGGCTGGTGGCGCAGCGGCTGAAAGCCGCGGTACGCGCGACCGACGTGTTGGCGCGGCTCGGCGGCGACGAATTCGCCATCATCCAGGAAGGCTGCGAGGATCAGCGCGACTGCTCGACCGAGCTCGCGGCGCGGCTCGCCAAGCTGGTGACCGAGCCGTTCCTGCTGCCGGGACATCGCGTCGAGATCGGCACCAGCATCGGCATCGCGATCGCGCCGGATCATGGCACTGACCAGGAGCAGCTGCTGAAGAAGGCCGACCTTGCGCTCTACCGCTCGAAATCGGCCGGCCGGAACTGCTTCACCATCTACGACGAGGCGATGTCGGCCGAGCTAGAGGCGCGCAATACGCTCGAAGGGGATCTGCGCGATGCCATCGCGCGCTGCCAGCTGGAGGTGCACTATCAGCCGTTCATGGATGCCAGAACCGGCGCGCGGCGCGGCTTCGAGGCGCTGGTGCGCTGGCGGCATCCTGCCCGCGGCCTGATCCCGCCGGATCAGTTCATCCCGCTGGCCGAGGAGACCGGGCTGATCGTGCCGCTCGGCGAATTCGTGCTGCGTCGCGCCTGCGCGGATGCGGCGGCCTGGCCCTCCGATCTGATGGTCGCGGTCAACCTGTCGCCGATCCAGTTCAAGGAAGCCGATCTGTTCGACGTCATCTGCGCGGCCTTGCGGGATTCCGGCCTGTCGCGGCAGCGGCTCGAGATCGAGATCACCGAATCCGTGCTCTTGGAGCGCGGTGCCGAGAACCACGCCTTCATGGAGCGGCTCAAGAGTGTCGGCATCGAGCTCGCGCTCGACGATTTCGGCACCGGCTATTCCTCGCTGAGCTATCTCACCGCGTTTCCGTTCGACAAGATCAAGATCGACAAATCGTTCATCCGCAACCTCACGCATCAGCCGCGCAGCGCCGCCATCATTTCCTCGATCGTGACGCTGGCGCGCGGGCTCGACATGTCGGTCACCGCCGAAGGCGTCGAAACGGCCGAGGAGTTCGAGCGGCTGAAGGCGCTCGGCGTCAATTTTGCGCAGGGCTATCTGTTCGGTCGTCCGCTGCCGATCGACAAGATCGAGCTCGATGGACCCATCGCGCGTTCGCAGCGCGACGCCGCCTGAGCCGGCCACTCGAGGCGCATTCGCGAAAATCGCTTGACCCAGCTATCCTCAGATGGTCCGAAGGATCGTCCAGGGATGAAATAGAGAAAAATGCGGCTTCCGTTCTTCTACGGCTGGGTCATCGTCGCGGTGACCTTCGTCACCATGGCCATCGGCGTCAACGCGCGCACCGCCTTCTCATTGTTCTATCCGCCCATTCTCTCAGAATTCGGATGGGAGCGCGGCGTCACGGCGGGCGCCTTCTCGTTTGGATTCGTGGCGTCGGCGATCGCCAGCCCGCTGATTGGTCGGCTGATGGATCGCGCGGGGCCGCGCGCGGTGATGGAGCTCGGCGTGATGCTGATGGGTGGCGGGCTGCTGCTGGCGCCGCTCACCAGCCAGCCCTGGCACCTCTATCTGACGATCGGTGTCATGGTCGGCGCCGGCTCGGTCTGTCTCGGCTATTCCGGCCAGTCGCTATTCCTGCCGAACTGGTTCATCCGCAAGCGCGGCTTTGCCATCGGCATCGCCTTTGCCGGCGTCGGCATTGGTTCGGTGACCCTGCTGCCTTGGGTGCAGCACTTGATCGAGCAGACCGGCTGGCGGACCGCCTGCACCGCGATGGGCCTGATGATCCTGATCGTGCTGGCACCGATCAACCTGCTCCTGCACAAGCGCCCCGAGGACATCGGCCTTCGGCCCGATGGCGACGCTGCGCCGGCCGCAGGTAGCGCAACGCCAATCTCCAACGTCGTCGATCCCGTCTGGGCCAACACCGACTGGACGCTTCGGCGCGCGCTTGCGACCGCGCGGTTCTGGTGGATCGCGCTCGGCTATTTCGGTGGCCTGTATATCTGGTACGCGGTGCAGGTGCACCAGACGAAATTCCTGCTCGACATCGGCTTCAGTCCAGGCGTCGCGGTGTGGGCGCTCGGCACCGTCAGCCTGCTCGGCATCCCCGGCCAGATCCTGCTCGGTCATGTCTCCGACCGGATCGGGCGGGAATGGGTCTGGGCGATCAGCTGCGCCGGCTTTGCGATCTGCTTCGCGGCGCTGATCGCGCTGAAATACCAGCCCTCGTTCTGGCTGGTCTGGCTGATGGTGTTCACGCAAGGTGCGCTCGGTTACGGCCTGACCTCGATCATGGGCGCGGTGGTGTTCGAGATTTTTCAGGGGCGCCACCAGGGCAGCATCTTCGGCATGATCATGCTCGCGGCGCTGGCGGGCGGTGCGGCCGGCCCCTGGCTCACGGGTTTCCTCTATGATCGCACCGGCGACTACACGCTCGCTTTCGCCATCGCCATGGTTGTGAGCGGCTTGTCGGCGCTGTCGGTATGGCGGGCATCGCCGGGCAAGGTGCGGGCGGTGGCCGGCCGGTTGCACAAGCTCAAGCTGGGGGCTGCCGCAGAATAGGTTCCGTACACATCAAGATACCTTCGCCGCTTTTGCGGAACGTTAAGTATGTCGCCTCTTGGCCGGAGGCGAGCGGATTGCAAAAACGTCTTGGACCCCATCGGCGCGTTAGCCTCGGACCGATTGCCGCATCTTCCCGATGCGCCCGGGTCAGACGATGTTCGCCTCCGATAGCCTTGTGACAGAACTTCCGGACGTGCTGCGCGCCGCGCTCGAATGCGCCGACGACGCTATCGTCATCGTCGATAACGCGCATCGCATCACGCATTTCAATCCCGCCGCGGAGCGGATATGGAAGCTTGCGCGCACCGAGATGCTCGGTCGCGATGCCGCCGTTCTCGCGCTCAAATGCCTTCAGGCCGATCCGGTTGCCGACTTCCGCGACGAGATCAGTCTCGTGCGCCATGACGGCAGCCGCATCAGGGCGACTGTCGCGCTCTCGTCCGTGATCATCGACGGCGCCAATCATCACATCGTGTTCGCGCGCGACGTCACCGCTGAGGCCGAACGCCGCGCGCGGATCGGCCTGCTCGATACCGTTGCGGACCAGACCAATCGCGCGGTGATCATCACCGACGTCGAACAGAACATTGTCTACGTCAACTCCGCCTTCACGACGCTGTTCGGCTATACGAGCGAGGAGGCCGAGGGACGCCGCGCGGGCGAGCTCATCGCCGGCTTCCACACCGATCGCAAGGCAATCGCCAAGCTCGTCAAGCGTCTGATGCATGGCGGCCGCCGCGGCGAGGCCGAGGTGCTCGCCTACGACAAGGACGGTGAGGAGATCTGGGTCTGCGCCCGGATCGATGCCTTCCGGGACAAGAAGGGCCGGGTCAAGCATATCTTCGCGCTGCTCGAGGACATCACCGAGATCAAGCAGCTCCGCTCGCTCCAGCAGCTCATCATGAGCTCGCTTGCAGACGAGGTTCCGATCGCCGACATCGCCGACAGGCTGTGCCGCCGGGTCGAAGAGATCGCGCCCGACGTGGTCTGTTCGCTGCTGCATGTCGATGCCGCCGGCCTGATCCATCCGCTCGGCGGCCCCAGTCTGCCCGAGGACTATTCCCGCGCACTCGACGGCATCGCGATCGGCCCCAGTGTCGGCTCGTGCGGCACGGCCGCCTTCTACGGCGAGCCGGTGCTGGCGACCGACCTCGGCACCGATCCGCGCTGGCAGCCCTACAAGGCGATGCCGCTCGCGATCGGCCTGCGCGCCTGCTGGTCGACCCCGGTCAAGGCCAAGGACGGCCGGGTCATCGCCACCTTCGCCTTTTACTATCGGGAGTCCCGCGCGCCGAGCAAATGGCACCGCCGCATCGTCGAGGCCTGCGTCAATCTCGGTGCCTTCGCGATCGAGCGCAAGGAAGCGCGCGCCGAGATCGCGCGGCTCGCCTATCACGATATTCTCACCGGCCTGCCGAACCGCGCCCAGCTGCGGCACCTGATCACGACGGCAATCGAGGCCTGCCCGGCCGGCAGCCATGTCGCGCTCGCGTTCCTCGATGTCGACCATTTCAAGGACGTCAACGACACGCTTGGTCACGCCGCCGGCGACGAACTGCTGGTCCAGCTCGCGCAGCGTCTGCGCGAGCACATCGGGCCCGAAGACATGCTGGGACGGCTCGGCGGCGACGAATTCGTCATCTTGCTGCCGCAACGCACCGCCGAGGGCGCCGAACGCGTCGCGGCCGGGATCACCGAAGCGCTGTCCGCGCCGCTGCGGCTTGGATCCAAGCAGTTGCAGATGTCGGCGAGCATCGGCATCAGCCTCTATCCCGATCACGCGACCGACATCGACACCTTGATGCAGCAGGCCGACGCCGCCATGTACATGGCCAAGCAGGCCGGGCGCTCGACCCATCGCTTGTTCAGCGCCGAAATGAATGGGCTGACCGAGCAGCGACTGGCGCTGATCGCGGCGCTGCGCCGCGCCATCGCGGAGGGCGCGCTGAGCCTGAGCTATCAGCCACAGATCCGCAGCTGCGACGGCGCCATTCACGGCGTCGAGGCGCTGGCGCGCTGGCACGATGCCGTGCTCGGCGATGTCTCGCCGGCAAAATTCATCCCCCTTGCCGAGGAGTGCGGCCTGATCGAGCAGATCGGCCTGTGGTCGGTGCGCGAGGCCTGCCGGCAGATGGCGAGCTGGCGCCGCGCCGGGCTCGACATTCCCTGCGTGTCGGTGAACCTGTCGCCGATCAATTTCCGCAACGTCACGCTGGCCGCGCGGCTCAAGGACATCCTCTCCGAACATGATCTGCCGCCGGATGCACTGATGCTCGAGATTACCGAGGGCGCGTTCATGCAGGACAGCGTCGCCGCGCTCGAGACGATGAACGCAATCCGAGAGCTCGGCGTCGGGCTCTCGGTGGATGATTTCGGCACCGGCTATTCCAGCCTCAGCCGCCTCGCGCATCTGCCGATCCGCGAGCTGAAGATCGACCGCAGCTTTATGCGCGACATCGAGCGCGACGCAGGCGCGCTCGCGATCGCGACCGCCGTGGTGCGCGTCGGCCAGGGCCTCGGCATGACCGTCGTCGCCGAGGGCGTCGAGACCGAGGGCCAGCGTAAGACCCTGGCCGAGCTCGGCTGCGACGTCGTCCAGGGCTTCCTCTACGCGCCTGCGCTCGCGCCGGTCGCGTTCGAGCGCTGGCTGATCGAGCACTGCGCCGAGCAGGCGAGGGCGATGCTGGGCCGGCTGGACATTGCGGGGGCGGGGCGCGACGCGGTGAAGCGGTCGGCGTAGAGAACCCGAGCTGTCGGCTCACGCATTCGGTTGCAGGAATGGGCCATATTGCTTGCTCGTGACGACCTCCACGGCGGCCTGTCCAATGGCACGCATTGCGGCCAGCATCGGCCAAGGCCCAAGGCTCACCCGTCGAACTCCGACGCGGGCGAGATCCGGGATCGTGGGAACGCCTTGCGTCACCATGATATTGACCGGCAGCGGCGTGAGTTGAACGAACCTCTCGATAAGCGCGAGGTCGGTGAGGCCGGGTACAAAAATTCCGTCGGCGCCGGCGTCGGCATAGACCTTCGCACGCCTTGCCGCTTCGTTCAGGCATTCATCCGGCGATCCGAATTTCAGCAGAAACGGATCTGTTCTCGCATTGATGAACAGACGAACGCCGAGTTCTTGCGCAGCGTTGCGCACGGCTTTGATCTTCGCTGCGTGCTGTTCGGGACTGGTGAGTTGCCGCTTCCCCCCGGATAGCCCGTCTTCGATATTGATGCCGACCGCGCCGGCTTGCAGTACCCTGGCCGCCGCCGCCGCCGCAGCGTCCGGGGTGTCGCCATATCCTGCCTCCAGATCGATCGATACCGGAACCGACACGGAAGCGGTTATCCGCGACACCAGACCTGTCACCATGTCGAGCGGGACGTTTTCGCCATCCACATATCCAAGTGCGGACGCGACCGCCCCGCTGCTGGTCGCGATGGCCGGAGACGCCTTCGCGATGGCTTTGGCGGTGGCGGCGTCCCAGGCGTTGAACAGGACGAGCGGATCTCCTGTTCTGTGAAGACCGTGAAATGTCTCGGCGTATTGCTGCTGTGTCTTGACGTTCATCGCGCGCACTCCTGGTCAGAGATTTCTGAAGACGGTCGGGCGGCGCCGTTCGGCGTCCGCGATAGGTTGTTCAGTCGGGCGCGTGCGTCTTGAACCAGTCCATGATCAGACCGGTGACTTCGGCCTCACGCTCGAGGTGCGGGAAGTGCCCGACATCCGGCAGGACAATGCGCTTGTGCGGTCCCTTGAAGAGCGGCTCCTCCTTCACCGAATATCTCGCTGTCGGATCGTTGCTGCCATAGATCGTCAGCGTCGGCGTCTGCATGTCACTGATCGGCAGCCGGCCCATACGTCCCGCATCGGTCAGGCCTCCATAGTATTTGAGCGCCGCGGCCATGGTGCCGGGAGAGCTGAGCGTCTCCTTGATCGAACGGATGTGTTCGGCACCGTTGAATGTCGGTGACCACAGCTTCCAGAGATAATCGACGAAGGGAAGTCCTTCGATATTGACTGCGGATTCGGCATAGGCCAGCTGGAAGAAGTAGACGTGGAAGATGGATCGAACGATTTCCGGATCCCGCCTGATGCTCGAGAACGTAATCGGATGGGCCGTGTTCATCACCACCGCGGCCTTAATCGCCGATGGCGCCGTCGCGAGCGCCTGAAAGGTCGACGTGCCGCCCCAATCCATGCCGACGACGCGGGCCTGTCCATCCTCGCTCAGCGCCGCGATCAGTGCTTCCAAGTCCTTGCCCAGTGCGATCGGATCGAAAATGCCGTCAGCCGGGATCTCGGTCGGCGCATAGCCGCGCAGGAACGGCGAGACTGCACGATATCCCGCATCCGCGAAGGCTTGCAGCTGCTTTCGATAGGACCAGGCGTTGTCGGGAAAGCCGTGCATGAACATCACAAGAGGCCCGCTCACCTGTTCGAGATAGGCGAACCGCACGCCATTGGCTTGCACGTATTTCAGGGCGGGTTCGCTGCCGGTGTCCTTCGGCGTTGGTAGTGCGGTGCTCCGGATATTCATCGCCATTCTCCCTCGTCATCATCGTTGCTCAAATATGTGCGTAGCGCACATATAAGGTCAAGTTGTTTTTTGTGCGCAGCGCACATATTATTCATCGCATGGAAACTGGAATCGCGAATTTGCTGGGAGCGCTCTCGCTCGCGGTCATGGATCGGATCGAGCAGGGGGCGCGCGAGGTCATAGGCCGTGGCGGTGAGACGCCGGCAGCGCTCGTCGTCATTGGGTATGGTCAGGGCATGACCAACGACAACCTCCGCCGCATTCTTGGCCTGTCGCATTCCGGAACGGTCCGGCTGGTCGATCGTCTGGTGTCGGACCGGCTTGTCGAGCGCCGGCCGGGAAAGGACGGCCGTGAGGTCGCGTTGCACCTGACGGCCACTGGCGCTGCGACCCGGAACGAACTGATGACCTCCCGGATTTCGGCCGTTGCGTCACTTCTGGATGTGCTATCGCCGGCCGAGACGAAGGTGCTCGAAAAGCTGATCCACAACCTGCTGGCAAGGCAGGACACGTCCGAGATGGACCGCTTCACGATCTGCCGGATGTGCGACGACAGCGTCTGCACGAACTGCCCATTGCCGACAAGCAAGGGCAAACGCATTCGCTAGCACGAGGTGCCTTCTTGCCGCGGGCCTTTCGTCTCGATTTTTACGCGACATCGAGAGGGATACAGACGTGCTCGCGATCGCCACCGGCGTGTTGCGCGTAGAGCAGGGCCTCGGCATGACAATCGTCGCCGAAGGCGTCGATACCGAGGGGCAGCGAAAGATGCTGGCCGAACTCGGTAGCGACGTCGCGCAAGGCTTCCTCTACGCCCCTGCGCTCCCGCCGGTCGCCTTCGAGCGCTGGCTGATCGAGCACTGCGCCGAGCAGGCAAGGGGGCTGCTGGGGCGGTTGGATCTCAAGCCGGTGGGTGGGGCGCGACGAGGCGGTCGGCGTAGGGCGTGTACTCCTGGGTCCGAATTAACAAAGACGTTGTATATCCGTTCGGTCCTTGGGAGCGGAAGAGCAACTGACCATGATGGGCAGGCCAGAAGGAATAGTCAGCGCTTGCTGGCAAACAACCGCCGCTGCGCAGAATTAATCGCTCGTTCGTCCCAGTCAACCTCTCGCTTTGTTGCCGGCAAGTGATGTCGCCGGTCTTCATATTCGCAGTAGAGAGTTCCTTGGATGCCATGTGCATCTCGCTTTAGAATAGGCCGCTCCCAGATTGGCCCTAGAATTCGTTCCGACTGGTCTCCATAGCGTCCGACGAAATCTTCCCAAAGCTCGATGTCTTGGCCATCCAATGGGAAGATGGCCCGAAATTCCTCTTCAGTCGCTTGAAACACGCTGAATGTCGCGTTCGCCGCACGATCAATGACCTGTATATTCTTCAACGCTCGAACTCCGGTGCCAGGGCAGGCGCCATCTTCTTGCATCTATATGTGCCGTGTGCAGCGGGTCAACTGCCCTCACTCCGACGCCAACCCCGTCCTCCGCCGCAAATCCGTGATCGCGCGCAAGAAGCTGTCGGCCGGCGTGGTCTCCGGGTCGATCAACCGGTGCAGGCGAAAGCCGTCTTCCAGCGCCAGCACGACGGAGGCCATCCAGGGCGGGTTCAGTGTCTCGCCGTTGGCGTTGCTCTTCAATGTCGCCTCGACGATGTCGGCGATCAGCTTGCGCCGCGCGCGCAGGCGTTTTGCAAGTTCGGGCCGGCGCTTCTCGGCGCGCGCGACGAAGAGGATCATCTCCATGTGCAGCAGCGGCGAGCGGCCGAGCGGGTCCTGCCGCGTGCGATCCATCGACTTCAAGGCCGCGATGAAATCGTCGAGATTCTTGTGCTGCGCCAGGATCTCCATGTTGCGCCGGATCGACTGCTCGACATGGTCCTCGAGCATGGCGATGATCAATTCGTCCTTGCTCTTGAAGTTCGAATAGAACGCACCGCGGCTGAAGCCTGCCGCCGCCGCGATCGCCTCGATGCTGGCGCCGCCGATGCCGCCTTCCTCGAACACGCGCGCAGCCGCTTCGAACAGCTTGTCTCGCGTGTCGTCCCTGGTCGGCCTGGTTCTCACCCTTGACATCGGCGCAGTTTAGGGCAGAATGCAATTCGATACAATAATGTATCGAGTTGGTAATCGAGTTCAAGGGATGGTTACGCCAGGCATGGGGCAGCCTCGCGTATTCGTATCATGCGGCAACCGATGTGAGGTCACCATGAACGAGCAAGTGCAACCCGCCGGCGATCCGCTGTTCAATCCGCTGGCGCCGGACTTCATCCGCAACCCCTATCCGCATTACGACCGGCTGCGCACGATCGATCCGATCCATGTCACGCCGTTCGGCCAGTTCGTCGCCAGCCGTCATGCCGACGTCAGTCTGGTGATGCGCGACAAGCGTTTCGGCAAGGATTTTGTCGAGCGCACGACGCGCCGCTATGGCCCGGACATCATGAAGGAGCCGGTGTTCCGCAGCATGGGCAACTGGATGCTGCAGGCCGATCCGCCCGATCACACCCGCCTGCGCGGCCTCGTCGTGAAGGCCTTTACTGCGCGCCGGGTCGAAGACATGCGGCCGCGCATCCAGGAGATCGTGGACCAGACCATCGACGCGGTGATCGATCGCGGCCACATGGACCTGATCGAGGATTTCGCCTTCCGCCTGCCGGTCACCATCATCTGCGACATGCTCGGCATCCCGGAGGACCATCGCGAGGTCTTCTATAAGAGCTCGCGCGATGGCGGGCGGCTGCTCGATCCGGTGCCGATGACGCCCGAGGAGATCGCGAAGGGCAATGCCGCCAACGCGATGGCGCAGATGTATTTCCAGCCGCTGTTCGAGCTGCGACGTCGCAATCCCGGAGACGACCTCATCACCCAGCTGGTGCAGGCCGAGGAAGATGGCAACAAGCTCACCAATGAGGAGCTGACGGCCAACATCATCCTGCTGTTCGGCGCCGGCCACGAGACCACCGTCAATTTGATCGGCAACGGCCTGTTGGCGCTCCATCGCAATCCGGACCAGCTCGCGTTGCTGAAGGCGCGGCCGGATCTGATGACGAACGCGATCGAGGAATTCCTGCGCTACGATTCCTCGGTGCAGATGACCGGGCGCGTCACGCTGGAGGAGATCGACGATCTTGGCGGCAAGCGGATCCCCAAGGGCGAGTCCGTGCTCTGCCTGCTCGGCTCGGCCAATCACGATCCGGCGGTTTATCCCGATCATCCCGATCGGCTGGACATCACCCGGCCGAATGTCCGGCCGCTCTCATTCGGCGGCGGCATCCATTTCTGCCTCGGTGCCCAATTGGCGCGCATCGAGGCCGAGATCGCCATCGCCACGCTGTTGCGCCGGCTGCCCGACCTGCGCCTCGACGACGTCGAAAACCCGGAATGGCGCCCGACCTTCGTGCTGCGTGGCCTGAAGCAGCTGCCGGCGAGCTGGTAAGGCCCGGGCGCGTTAACCTCCGCGCGCAACAGTCGCTGTGACTTCGCCACACTTCCCCCTATATAAGGGGCTGTTCCGGCGCGCCTGAAGCTTGGTTGTAGGCTTGGGTTTGACCCGGGTGCCGGCTTGGTCGAGAGGAGACCCGTGCAGACGACGCTGCTCGGATTGGCGATTGCCTTTATTCTGGCGCTGCTAGCCGCGCTGATCGGGCCTTACTTCGTCGACTGGAACCAGTTCAGGCCCCAGTTTGAGGCGGAGGCGAGCCGGATCATCGGCGTGCCCGTGCGCGTGGCGGGCGAACTCGATGCGCGGCTGCTGCCGGCGCCGACGCTACGGCTGCGCGCGGTCACCTTCGGCGGCAACAACGATCTCGGGCGGTTGCGCGCCGACAAGCTCGACGTCGAGTTCAGCCTGAGCTCGCTGATGCGGGGCGAATGGCGCGCCACCGAGCTTTCGGTCGGCGGCATGGCGGTGGATCTCGGCCTCGATGCCAAAGGGCGGGTCGATTTGCCGTCCACCGCGAGCGGCACTTTCAACCTGGCCTCGCTTGCCATCGAGCGGCTGAACCTCACCGGCCGCATCGCGCTTCACGACGCCGCCAGCCGCTCGACGCTCGAGCTCAACGACATCGTCTTCTCCGGCGACGTGCGCTCGCTCGCGGGCTCGGTGCGCGGTGATGGCAGTTTCACCGCGGCCGGGACGCGCTATCCGTTCCGGATCTCCTCCGGGCCGAGCCCCGACGGCAGCGCCACCCGTCTGCACCTCAATATCGATCCCGGCGAGCGCGCGATCCTGGCCGATCTCGAAGGCGTGCTCGCCTTCGACAACCGCCAGCCGAAATTCGACGGCGCGCTGACGCTGGCGGTGCCGCCGACGAAGGAGCCGGGTAAGGCGGGACCGACACCCTGGAGGGTCGCCGCGAAACTCAAGGCCGATCCGGCCGGCGCCAAGTTCGACCAGGTCGAGGCGAGCTTCGGCCCCGAGGACGCTGCGCTGAAGGTCGGCGGCGTCGGCGACCTCAGGTTCGGCGCTGCGCCCTTGCTGCGCGCGGTGCTGTCGGCGCGGCAGATCGATGCCGACAAGCTCGCCGGCCGGGACGATGCCGAGCCGCTGCGGATTCTGCCAGCGCTGCGCGCGGGTCTCGCGGCGATCCCGCAGGCGCCGATCCCGGCACAGATCGAGTTCAACTCCGACCAGATCATGCTGGGCGGCCGTCCGCTGCAGAACATCGCGGCTGAGCTCAAGACCGATGGCAAATCCTGGACCTTCCAGCGGCTCGAGCTGCGCGCGCCCGGCATGACGCAGCTTTCGCTCAACGGCGCCACGCCCGGCGCTGACAGTTTTAGCGGCCGCCTCAGCGTCGAATCCTCCGATCCCGATACGCTGGTGGCCTGGCTCCAGGGCCGCAGCGAGATCAACCGCCGCAGCACGCGCCCGCTCCGCCTTGCCGGCGACGTGACGATCGCCGCCAATCATCTGGCCATCGACAGGCTGAAAGCTGACATCGAGGGCGGCGCGGTCGAGGGCCGCATTGCCTACGTGCAGACCGGCGCAAACAAAGGCTCGCGGATCGACGCAGAGCTGAAGGCGGACCGGCTTGATCTCGACGCCGCCGCGAGCTTTGTCCGCGCACTCGCCGGACCGCAGGGCGAATGGCCGGAGGAGGCGAAGCTCTCGCTCGACATTGGCCGGGCGATTTCGGCCGGACAGGAGCTGCGGCCGTTCGCGGCCAAGCTCGGCTACGGTCCGGCGACGCTGTCGCTGGAGCAACTGCGGTTCGGGCAGGCCAGCGGCGTGACCACAGAGGCGAGCGGCCATTTCGATCGCACCACGGCCACCGGCAAGCTCGCGCTGAAATCGTCGGCCAATTCGCTGCGCGATCTCACGGCGCTGCTCGAGCCGATCGCACCTGCGCTGCGCGCACGTTTCGATGCGATCGCGCCACTGCCCGGCGCGACGCGCCTGAAGCTCGACCTCAGCCTCGACAAGAATGCCGAACATTCCGATCGCAGCAACGCACGCGCCGTGTTCGATCTCGATGCGCCGCAGCTCAAGGCCACCGCGACGCTCACCGCGCAGACGCCGGTGGCGGCCCTCAACGGCATCGACATCGAAAAGCTGCGCAACAGCGACTTCACGTTGGAATCGAAGGTGTCGACGCCGCAGGCCGCCTCGCTGACGGCGCTGCTCGGTCTCGATCGCATGGTCGCCGCAGGCGAGGGCGCCTCGCAGATCGAGGGCAGACTGAGCGGCGCGTGGCGCCGGCCCGTGCTGCTGAACGCCAAGCTCAGCGGCGGCGGGCTGGATGCGGATGCGCAGGGCAGCGTCGAATTGTCGGCGCCGGAGCCGAAGGCCAGCGTGAATCTGCGCGTGCGCAACGCCAATCTGGCACCGCTGTTCGGAATCAGTCCGGCCGACAAATCGGCCCAGAATGTGAGCCTGTCCGCGCGCGTCGGGCTATCGGGCAATCGCCTGACTTTCGACGATCTCGACAGCACCGCTTCCGGCTCGCATCTGCGCGGCCATCTCGCCATGACGTTGGATCAGGAGAAGAGCGTTGACGGTGAAGTCGGGCTCGACACGCTCGATCCCGCGCCCGCGCTCGCGATGGCGATCGGCGCGGCCGGACATGACGCCGCCGCTCCGTTGGGCGCAGGTCTCGTCAGTGGCTGGCGCGGCCGGATCGCGTTCCAAGCGTTGCGCGGCAGCCTGCCGGGCGGAATCGAAATGCGCCCATTCAGCGGCACGATCAGGGGCGACGGCCAGTCGCTCGCGCTCGATGCGCTCAAGGGCGGCGTCGGTGGCGGCGAGATGACCGCAAGCCTTGATGCGCGCAACGGCGCCAACGGCCTGGCGCTCAACGCGCATCTCGATCTCAGCAATGTCGATGCGGCATCGTTGCGCTACCGCGATCTCGCGCTGCCCAAGGGGCGTGCCTCGGTGCAGATGTCGCTGACGAGCCAGGGCCGCAGCGTCTCGGCTCTGACCGGCGCGCTTGCCGGCAACGGCACGGTGACGCTGGATTCGGCTGAAATCTCGGGCCTCAATCCGCGCGCCTTCGAGATTGCCATCCGCGCCAGCGACGGCGGCCAGGTTTCCGACGACAACCGGCTGCGCCAGCTGGTCGAGCCCGCATTGTCGGCGGGGCCCATTTCGGTCCCTTCGGCGCAGATCGCGTTCACGATCCACGACGGCCGCCTGCGCGTCGGCGCAACCCCGCTGGAGGCGAAGAACGCGCGCGCGATCGTCTCCGGTGGTTACGACATTCCCGCCGACCAGGCCGACATCCGCGCCAGCCTGACGCCAATCATGACCGGCCTCTCCGGCGCGCCGCCGGAGATCCAGCTGTTTGCGGCGGGTCCCCCCGACAAGCTGAACCGTACCGTCGATCTCACGCCGCTGTCATCCTGGCTTGCCGTGCGCACGATCGATCGCGAGACGCGAAGGCTGGATGCCATCGAGCGCGGCGAGCCGCCGCCGGCGACTGCCGCGCTGCCGACACTGGTTTCGCCCGAGCCCGCGCGGGAGCCGGCGCTCACCGACGTGCCGATGCCGGGCCGCGATCCGCGCCGCGCGCCGCCGAAGCCGAGGGTTGAGCCCAGGGCTGAACCAAAGGCCGCCCCGACGCCGAAGCCGGCGCTTGCGGCCCCGGCGGCGCCGAGCCCGCCGCTTGCGAGCCAGCAGATCGCGCCCCTGCCGCCGCCGATCGAGGTGAGACCCGCCCCGGGCCCGCCGCCCGCAAGACCCCGGCCGAAGCCGCCGCTGGTCCTGACGCCGTCGAATCCGTAGGAAGCTCGTCTTGCCCGGGCTTGTCCCGGGCATCCACGGTCTTCGTACCGTGCGGAAAGGCGTGGATGGCCGGGAACGAGCCCGGCCATGACGCCGGAGAGGCATGAGTGCCTCAAGCGCAGCGCGGGCGTTACGCAGCGGTAACCGAATTCGCTCGCATTTGAATGAATTTTCGTCGGCAAAACTGAACTGCCGATTTTACTGGATTCTCGCGTTTGATCCCTAGTGTCGGTTCCCAGAGGAATCCGGCGTCCTGCCCGCACAGGCAGGATGGCTCACCAAGAACTGGGGTATCGAGATGAACGGGGCGACAACGCTTCTACAGGATCTGGACGACGCGATCGCGCGCGGTACCGACGAAAGCCGGGCGAAGGCATTGTGGCATGCGACCGATCTCTTGATCACCGGTCGCTACGTCGACGACGAGATCAGCATGTTCGGCGAGGTCATCGGGCGGCTAGCCGACGAGATCGAGGTCGAGGCGCGAGCGCAGCTCTCCGAATTGATGGCGGGCTGCGATCATGCTCCGCTCAACGTCATCGAGAAGCTCGCCTTCGACGACGAGATCGCGGTCGCAGGCCCGGTGCTGCGCGACTCGACCCGGATCGACGAGAAGCTGCTGGTCGCGAGCGCCTTGACCAAGGGCCAGGCGCATTTGCTCGCGATCTCCCAGCGCGAATCGATCGGCGAGGCCGTGACCGACGTTCTCGTCAAGCGTGGTAACCAGGAGGTTGTCACCGCGGTCGCCAGGAACGAGGGCGCGCGCTTCTCCGGCTCGGGCCTGCTGCACATGGTCCGGCGCGCCGAGGGCGATTCGATCCTCGCCGAGCAGCTCGGCCTGCGCAAGGACGTGCCGCGCCATGTCTTCCAGCAACTCATCTCCAAGGCATCTGAAGACGTCCGCCGCCGGCTCGAGACCGAGCGCCCGGAAATGATGTCGCAGATCCAGAGCTCGGTGACCGAGGTCACCGGCGATTTGCAGTCCAAGTTCGGCCCGTCCTCGCGCAGCTATTTCGTCGCCAAGCGCGTGGTGACGACGCAGTACCGGCAGGGCAACCTCAACCAGGTTTCGATCTCGAACTATGCGCGCCAGCACCGTTTCGACGAGGTGCAGATCGGCCTGTCGCTGCTGTCGTCGCTGCCGGTCGACGTGATCGAGCGCGCGCTGATGGACCGCAACCGCGAGATGATCCTGGTGCTGTGCAAGGCGCTCGACTTCTCCTGGGACACGACGATGTCGCTGCTGTTCCTCGGCGCCAAGGATCATTTGATCACGGCGCGCGAGCTCCACGACAACGAGCGCGATTTCGGTCGGCTCAAGATCGAGACCTCGCGCAGCATCTTGAAGTTCTACCAGTCGCGCAAGAACAGCGCCGGCACCGATCCCGCGACGGGTCGTCAGCCCGAGCTCCAGGTTCACTGAGCTTCATCCGGGAATTGGCAGGGAGTATCTGCAATGTTGCCTCAATTCGGCACCGCTCTTCGCAAGAATCCGAACAAGACCAAGCGCCTCAACAACAACCTCGCCGCCGAGACCGGCGGACCGGCTCCGGAGAAGGCCACGGTCGACGCCGCATGGCTGGTGCTGGAAGCCGCCAACGATCTCGGCGACCACGCCGCGATCGAAGCCTGCCGCCGCGTCATCGACGCCGAGCTGAACGGCACGGTCGCCGCCAGTGCGGATACCGATCTCGTGCTGGGGTATTTCAGGTAAGAGCGCAGAGCCCGGCGGCTCAGCCGCAATTCCAGACCGCGCCGATCGGCGTCCGTGTCCAGCACGGGCCGAAGCTGCCGCCATTGTAGCGGGGGCCGGCGAAGCCGGGCCGGCCGAAATAATGCCATTCGCCGTCGAAGTAGCGGTAATAGACCGGCACGCGATCGATATACCAGGGGCGCTGGTTTTCGCGCGCGTAGCGCCTGAAGCCGTTTTTCTGCGCGTAGAGCGGCTGGCTGTTGCTCAGCGGCTGGCGATAGCCCGGCAGGAAGCCGTAGCCGTGCCAGGTTTGCTTGGGCTTCTTAGCGGCCGACGCCGCGCGTGCAACGACCGGCAGCAGCGACAGGATAACAGCAACAAAAAGACATATAAGACGCGACATGAATCGACAATAAACAGCCGATCGCGGGAACGCCATTCAAATTCCAGTGGAACGCGTTTGGAAATTCGCGCGAACTTGATCGAAACGGTGTCTTCCAGGGCATGGCCGTCCAGGCCAAGGACGGCGAACTGAAAGGTGCAGCCGAGGCGGCGATGGTCGCGTGGCCGGGCGGAGAGAGGCAACGCGGTTACAAACGAAAGCGTCTTTGCGGAAGCGGCGGACGCCAGGCATCGACGCGAGGTGTGCGATCAGTTCACGCTTGCGAGGAAGCCCGCCAGAATTTTCCGGCTCTGGCTGAGTGTTTCGATTCGTTCGTCGATCAGGCCGACCTGCTGCGCGAGTATTCTGCGCAGCTCGTTACATGGCGTGAAAGCCGGATCGTTGTTTTGCACGCACGGCAGTAGCCGCTGGATCGTTTCGAGCGTCATGCCGGCGGAGCCAAGCATCTTGATCCGCCGCACCGTTTCCTCTTCGGCCGGGCCATAGTCGCGATAGCCGGAATTGGTTCGCAGGGGAGCAAGCAGTCCTTCGCCTTCGTAGTAACGCAGCATTCGGACGCTGACGCCCGTCCGCCGGGAGAGTTCACCAATCTTCACCTGAAAACCTCTTGACCCTGACAGCGCTGTCAGACCTTACAGACTCTGCTCATCCAGGTGAATACCCCCTTGCGAAGGAGCGACGATGAAAGCCTACCATCTCAATAGCGGTGCTGGTGCGGGCGGCCTTGTGCGAGCTGATGTCAGCAAGCCCGAGCCCGCAAACGGAGAGGTCCGCATCCGGGTCGAAGCGGCAAGTCTCAACTACCGCGACCTGCTGATCCGCGATCGCGTAGGTCAGGGTGCGCTCAACGGCCGCGTGCCGCTCTCCGATGGTGCAGGAATCGTTGACGCAATCGGCTCCGGCGTCGTGCAATGGCAAGTGGGCGACCGCGTTGTCGCATCGTTCTTTCGCGATTGGATCTCGGGGCCGTTCAAGGCCAGCTATGTTCCGTCAGCCCTCGGTGGCGACACGATGGACGGAATGTTGGCGGAGTACGTCGTGCTGCCGGCAACGGCACTCGTCTCCGTGCCGGCGCATCTCACCTCGATCGAGGCCGCGACATTGCCCTGTGCCGGCGTCACGGCCTGGCACGGCCTCATCGCACGCGGCGCCATGGGCAAGGGCGACACGCTGCTGGTCCAGGGAACGGGTGGCGTCGCGCTGTTCGGGCTTCAGTTCGCAGCGGCGCTGGGCGCGCGTGCGATCGTGATATCCTCCTCGGATGAAAAGCTCGCCCGTGCCAAGGCGCTGGGCGCCTCGATCCTCATCAATTACCGTGACACGCCGGACTGGGATGTCGCCCTGATGAAAGCGACCGATGGCGAAGGTGCCAGTCATATCCTCGAACTCGGCGGTCCCGGCACCTATGACCGATCGCTGCGATCGGTCGCGTCGGGCGGCAACATCGTTCAGATCGGTGTTTTGACCGGGTTCGGCCCGAAGCCCGACCTCGCGCGCCTTCAGTGGGAGAATGCCGACATCATCGGCGTCACCGTCGGGTCAGTCGAACATTTCGCAGCGATGAACCGTTTCCTGATCGAACACGCGATCCACCCGATCCTCGATCGGGTCTACGGCTTCGACGAGGTCCCCGAAGCCTATGCCCACCTCCGGACCGGCTCACATTTCGGCAAGGTCGTTGTAAAGCTTTAGCCTAGGAGTCGGCGCGCCGATGACAACTCAATGCAAGACGAGAAAGGTCCCCAATGGCTGAACGTCCCGACGCTCACGCAAGCGCGCAGCAGGCAGGCTTTGCCGGTGTCACGCGCAAAATTCTCGAACGTCTTCCATTGCCCGGCCAACAGCAGGAGCTCATGGTTGTCGAGGTCACCTATCCGCCCGGTGGTGTCGCTCCGCTTCACCGGCATCCCGTTGCAGGCGCGGTCTACATCGTCGAAGGCGTTGCCGAGTCCGCGTATGGCGATGACGAGCCGCGACAGTATCGTGCGGGCGAAACGTTGCAGGATCGGGCGGATGTCCAGCATACCTTGTTTCGCAATTGCGACCCGGACCATCCGCTCCGCTTTCTGACCATCTACGTGCTCGAGCCTGGGCGCTCCTACACGTTGGAGCCATGAGGCTGCGGAGCCATGAGGCGGCTGCGGCGATCCGGGTGGGCGCGTTTCAGCGCGGATCTCACGCTGCGGCTCGTACACGCGCAATGCACGCGGCTGTGATCGATGGAACTCCGGAGACGCGTAACGACGCAAGCTCCTCCTCGTAGAGCAACTTGGCGAGCGCATGTTTCGCTCGCCGAAGCATTTGCAATCCGGGGAGACATCGTCATATGCAGGGGTTCAACGTCGCCGAGGACGGAGGCGGTTCTTATCGTCCTCTCGCCATTCTCCGCTGGGTCATGGTGATCATCTTCGTATCGTTCGGGATGCAGAAATTCACGCTGCAGTCGGCACAGGGCATTGCTCAGTTCATCACCAACAGTCCCTTCATCTCCTGGCTGTCGATATTCGGGCTGAGAGGCGAGGCGTATGTCCTCGGTGTGTCTGAATTCGTGATTGCGGCGCTGCTCGCGGCCGGCGCGTTCAGCCCTGTCTTGTCCGCTCTCGGTTCATTCATGGGCATCGTGACCTTCGCGATCACGTGGTCGTTCTTCTTCACGACGCCGGGCGTCGTCAGATGGAGCCTCTCAGCCGATCCGATGGCGTGGAACTTGACCGGCGAGTTCCTGTTCAAGGATATCGTTCTGCTGTGCGTCTGCGCCGTGCTGTTTCTCGCGTCGTTGCCGCAGTCGGTGGTCCGGCTGCGCGCCGGCTGAGCGTCGCGGCCGTCTCTCGTCCCACAGGATGGGCCGGCTCTTGCGAAACCAGTGGCCCTGGGATGAAACCAAGTCTGACGGACTTCGCTAAGAGCTGACGTCAGGCAGCGAAGCCGTGCTGCGGAATCGTCCGATCCAGACGGTGTGCCGGCCGCATTCGGGATCTTCGACCACATGATCGACGACGTCGAAGCCGTTACTGTCGAGCAATTGGCGATATTCAGCCGCGTGGAGAGTCGCATGATAAAGCGGCTCACCCTCGAAACTCCCGATGGCTTCCCCGAACGACGGGCCGCTGGTAAACATCAGCGCCGCGTCGGCGTCGGCATGCCGCCGAAAAATCGGAAACATGTGGCGTTGGTCGTCGGGGCTTAGATGGAATAAGCTATCCCAGGCCAGCAAGCCGTCGAACCTCGCATTCAAATTCAGAGAGCGCATGTCTGAAACGAGCCAGGTTGCGCCGGGAAAAGTGTCTTTTGCAATATCGATCATTTCCGGAGCAGCATCGATCCCCGTCACGGTACACCCCGTTTCGAGCAAATAGCGCGCGATCGGCTCTCCGGGACCGCATCCGATATCCAGCACTTTAGGTTGCGCCGGCAACTGCGCGATCAATCGATCGAGCCATTTGCGCTCGATCAGATGTCGTTCCCGCTGGTGCAGCCATGCAGCCGCATGTCGGCGATACAATCTGACGATGTTCTCCGCATCCGAATTCATTCAACGTCATTCCTGGCCCGACTGATCATGTTGGGCTGTCCGATCCCGCCAAGCCGTTTCTCATCTCCGGATACGGTAGATCACGACGTCCTCGCCATGATGCGTCGTGCTCTTCTCGAGCACGTAGTTCGATTTCTCTAGCACGCGGCGGGATGCGCCATGCGCGACGAAGACCAGGCCGATGAGAGACGGCAGCGCGAGTTGCGACAGACCGATCTCCGTCAGCGCAGTCGCGATCTCGCTTGCAAGCCCTTGGCCCCAGAGATCTCGCTTGAACGTGTAGGCGATCTCGATCTCGTCTATGCCCTCGACGAGGATGTGCCGGATGCCTGCCCGTCCGGCGAAGGCTCCGTCTTTCGTTCGTAGCACCCACAACCCGAAGCCGTGCTGATCCCAATGCGCCATGTTGGTGGCAAGATAGGTCTTCGTCGTCTCCGCCGAGCGTACGCCGCCGAGATAGCGGGACACCTCGGCATCGAGATGCAACGCGACCAGGTCGGGGAGATGGTCCTCGCGCAGTTTATCGGCGGTCAATCTGTCGGTGCTGAAGTGATCCATGGAGATAGATAACCGCTGCTAAGGCCTGTCGTCGATCCTTTCGCAATGCGAAACCGTGTGACATCAGTGCCGGTTGGATCGCTTGGATTCTGCGTCGAGCCTAAGTTCCGACTTCACCGCGCTGAGCGCCGCGCCCAGCTCGTCGATATGATATGGTTTGGGCAAAATCCGGATGCCCGCCTGTTCGGCTTCGTGAACCGCGGCTTCGGAGTATCCGCTGGTCAGAAGGACGGGGATGTCGCTGCGTCTTCTTTTGATCTCATGCGCCAACTCGACCCCATTCATGCCGCCCGGCATCATGATGTCGGAAAAGATGAGGTCGACTGCGCGGCCGTCGGCCAGGGCACCGAGGGCGGCGGCACCGCTCGCAGCACGTGTGACCTCGTAGCCGAGCTGCGCAAGCATCTCGCTCACCAGTGCCGCAACTTCGTCGTCGTCTTCGACCAGCAGGATCCTGCCATGGTTGTCCTTTTTCGGCCGCACCATGTTGAGATCGATGAGGTGCCGCTTCTTGGGCGGGACGCCGTGGGATCGCGGCAGGTAAAGCTCGATGCTGGTGCCCTGGCCGACTTGCGATCGAATGCGGACCGTCCCCCGTGACTGCGTCGCAAATCCATGGACCTGGGCAAGGCCCAGTCCAGACCCCTTTCCAACTTCCTTGGTCGTGAAAAACGGTTCGAAAACGCGCGACAGAATCTCCGGCTCCATGCCGATGCCGGTATCGACGACGGACAGGCGCACGTAGTCGCCAATGATCTGCTCGTCATTCATATCCGGGAGATTTTCTCCTCGCACGACAATCGTGCCGCCGTTGGGCATCGCGTCCCGGGCGTTGACCGTGAGGTTGAGAATCACGAGCTCGAGCTCGCCAGGATCGACCTCCACCGGCCAGAGCGTGTCCGGAAAATCGAACTCGACGTGGACGTCGCCTCTCAGGCTTCGATCGAGCAGTTCGCGCATGCCGCCCATCTGCAAGACGACGTCAACGGGTACTGGCCGGAGCGTCTGCCGCCGAGAGAACGCAAGAAGCTGCCTGGTCAGGCTGGCCCCGCGCTGCGCAGCCTGGACCATGCCGTCCATCAACCGGCGACGGCGGTTTGGGTCTGTCTGACGGTCAAGCATGTCCAGGCCACCGGAAATGACCATCAGCAGATTGTTGAAATCATGCGCCACCCCCCCGGTCAACTGGCCGATGGCTTCGATCTTCTGAGCCTGGCGGAGCGTCTCCTCGACCCGGGCGCGCTCGTTCATTTCGAGGCGCAATTGTTCATTGGCTTCCTTCAGCGCGCGGGTGCGGTCGACGACCAGTTTTTCGAGTTGCTGGGCTGTCTGCTCGCGAGCCGCGAGCAATGTCCGGATCTCGTATTGACGCCTCCGGGCTCGCATCGCCGACTGAATGGCGCTTGTCAGCGTCATCGGCTGGATCGGTCGTTCAAGCAGTGAGACGTTTCGGAGAAGTGAGACGACGCCGCGGCGCCATGCGACGACGGCGGGATGCTCGCGATGGCTGGTGAGAATGACGAAAGGAAGGTCGGACCATGGTGGCTGGTTCGCGATCCATTGCGCCAGCGGCGCTGTGTCCTTTCCGAACAAGCCTTCCTCGGCAAGCAAAACCGCGCCCACGCCAGCGGTCATCTCGGTGACAAGTTCGGAAAGACTTCGGCAGATGATCGTTTCGAGGTTCGAGCTGCGGAAAAGCTCCGCGGCGGCCAGTCCGTCGCGTCCTATCGGAGCAAAGACGAGAACATGATGATCTCGCTCGACGTTCATTCAGCCGGTCCTTCAGGCATTGCGGTACCAGTATAACGCGGATTGCCCGAAAAGATGCCGCTGAATTCCTTGAGCGGCGGACCCAGCTTGATGCCGGCGCTGCTGAGGCGAAACTCGCGGATCGTGTGCTCGTGATGACCGCTGCGCTTCTTGACGACCGACAAGGCGCGCCGCACCGTGCCGCCCACCTCGAAATATCGCAGCATGATCACAGCGTCGCTCAAATAGCTGATGTCGAGTGGCGTATCCATCGGGCCGACCAGCCCATGCTGAGCGAGAACCAGGATCGTCAGCACGCCTTGCTGCGCAAGATAGCTCAGGAGCTCGTGCATCTGCAGGATGAGAAAGCGCTCGTCCGGCATGGCATTGAGGTACCCATTCAAGCTGTCGATGATGACGATGCGCGCGTTGTCGCATTCAACGCTTTTTCTCACGTTTGCGGCGAACTCGCCCGGCGACAGTTCGGCCGGATCGATCTGTTGAAACCGGACAAGTCCGGACTCGATGTGTTTTTCGAGAGGCAAACCGAGCGTCCTGGCCCGCGCTTCGACCGTGCCGCGGCCTTCATCGAAAGCGAAAAAGACGGCGTGTTCGCCGCGTTCGGCCGCCGCTATTGCATAGGTCAATGCAACGGATGACTTGCCGACGCCGGCGGCGCCTATGAGGAGCGCGTTGGTGCCGCGCTCGAGGCCACCTCCCAAAAGCTGATCCAGTTCGGCGTTGCCGCTGGGAGTGTACTCACCGCGAAAAGGCTTGTGATGCTCGGCGGCGACCAGCCTGGGAAAGATATGCAGGCCGCCTTGTTCGATCGTGAAATCATGATAGCCGCCGCGAAACTTGATGCCGCGCATTTTGATCACGCGAAGCCGCCGCCGCTCCGCGCCGTAATCGATGGCGAGCTGTTCGAGCATCACGACGCCGTGCGCAATGGAATGCAGTTGCAGGTCGTCCTGGGACGAAGAGAGATCGTCGAGAAGCACGACGGTGCAATTGCGGTTGGTGAAGAAGTGCTTCAGCGCCAGGACCTGGCGTCTGTATCGAAGCGGGTTCTGAGCAAGGAGCCGCAGTTCGGACAGGCTGTCGAGCACCACGCGGGTCGGATTGATGCGCTCGACCTCCTTGAAAACAAGGTTCGTCGTTTCGCCCAATTCCATCTCGGCGGGATGGAACACCGTGAGTTCGCGGTCCGGATCGAGCGTCGTCTCCGGTGGCACCAGTTCAAAGATGTCGACACCTTCGAGCGACCAGCCATGCCGTTTCGCGACGAGATCGAGCTCGCGCTTCGTTTCGGACAGGGAAATGTAGAGCACGCGTTCGCCACTGTGGACCCCGCGCAGCAGGAACTGGAGCGCCATGGTGGTCTTGCCGGTGCCCGGTCTGCCCTCGTACAGGTACATCCGGTTGGCGTCGAAGCCCCCTCCGAGAATGTCATCGAGCCCAGCGCTGCCTGTCGAAATTCGCGGCAAATCCTTGGGCTCACCGTCTTGATCGGCGCTGGGTTTATTGATCATCGAACTTCCTGACGCTTTCACCCCGAAAAGGGCGCCATCGGTGTTAAAGGCTCCGGCCGAAAAAGGATGCCGATAAGGAACTCGAAGGAAGGCGCCGGGTTCCATGCGGAGAAGCGGCGGCCTGGCTCGCGAGGCTGGCGCAGTACGCGCCTCACCGAGGAACCGGTGCAGGGACGAGTCGCTGCGGAATTTCCGATAATGCCATTGTGCCGGTGTTTTGCCCGACGGGTCAACCGGTATGTGGCGCTTCGCGGCCGTGACAGGCATCACCCGGACAGCCCCGGTCTACTGTGCATGGGGTTGTTTTCGCGTTTTGGTTTTGCGGGAGGCTAGCCGGCCCCTAACGCCACAGCGACATTGTACGTCACGAGGCTTGCTGCATAGGCCAGCACCAGCATGTAGGCGAAGGTTGCAGCCATCCATCGCCAGCTCCCGGTCTCGCGCCGGATCACGGCGAGCGTCGAGGCGCATTGCGGGGCGAAGATGTACCAGGCGAGCATCGACAGCGCGGTGGCAAGCGACCACTTCGTCGCCAGCACCTGGCCGATCTGCTCGGCCGCCTCCTTGCCGCCTTCGATCGCATAGACGGTGCCGAGCGCTGCGACCGCGACTTCGCGCGCCGCCATGCCGGGAATCAGCGCGACCGCGATCTGCCAGTTGAAGCCGACGGGGCTAAGTAGCGGCTCGATCGCCTTGCCGATGATCGCAGCTAAGCTGAAGTCGATGGCAGGCTCCGTGCTGCCCGCCGGCGGCTGCGGGAACGAGGCGAGGAACCAGATCAGCACCATCATCGAGAAGATCGTGGTGCCGGCGCGGTGGAGGAACATCTTGGCCCGCGTGGTGACACCGATCGCGATCGATTTCAGGCGGGGCACCTTGTAATCCGGCAGCTCCAGCATGAACGGCGCCGGCGCATAGTCGCGCAGCATGAAGAACTTGATCAGGAACGAGACGGCGAGCGCGCTGACGATGCCGGTGGCGTAGAGGCCGAACATCACGAGGCCCTGGAGGTTGATGAAGCCCCAGACGTCCTTGGCCGGAATGAAGGCCGAGATGATCAGCGTGTAGACCGGTATGCGCGCCGAGCAGGTCATCAGCGGCGCGATCAGCATCGTGGTCAGCCGGTCGCGCTTGTTGTCGATCACGCGCGTCGCCATGATGCCGGGAATGGCGCAGGCAAAGCTCGACAGCAGCGGAATGAAGGCGCGGCCGTGCAGCCCTGCACCGCCCATGATGCGGTCCATCAGGAAGGCGGCGCGCGCCATGTAGCCGAAATCTTCCAAGAGCAGAATGAACAGGAAGATGATGATGATCTGCGGCAGGAACACGATGACGCTGCCGACGCCCGAGATCACGCCGTTCTGGAGGAAGCTCTGCAACAGGCCGGCGGGTAGCGTGGCGTGCACGAACTCGCCGAGCGCATCGAAGCCGGATTGCAGCAGCTCCATCAGCGGCTGTGCCCACGCGAACACCGCCTGGAACATCACGAACAGGATAGCCGCCAGCACCACGAGCCCGCCGACGGGGTGCAGCACCACGGCATCGATCCGTGCGGTCAAGGTGTCGGGCCTAGCCGGCAGGCTGACGCAGTCGGAGATGATGCGATCGGCCTCGCGCTGGGTGGCGCGCAGCTCGGCAACGCTGAGCGCGCGCCAGTTGTTCTCCGCAGGCTCGGCGGCGAGCTTCGCCGAGATCTCGTCGGTCAGGTTCAACAGATCGGCCGTGCCGCCCTTGCGCACCGCGATCGAGGTGACCACGGGCACGCCGAGCTCCTTGGCGAGCCGTTCGACGTCGACCGAGATGCCGCGGCGGCTCGCGATGTCGAACATGTTGAGCACGAGGATCATCGGCCGTCCGGTGCGCTTCAGCTCCAGCAGCAGGCGGATGGTCAGGCGCAGATTGGTCGAGTCGGCCACGCACAGCACGAGGTCGGGCACGGTCTCGCCGGTGGCCTTGCCGAGCACGAAGTCGCGAGTGATCTCCTCGTCCGGGCTGCGGCCGCGCAGCGAATAGGTGCCGGGGAGGTCGACGACGGAGACCTGGCGGCCGAGCGGGGTGACGAAGAAGCCTTCCTTGCGCTCGACGGTGACGCCCGGATAGTTCGCGACCTTCTGCCGGCTGCCGGTCAGCGCATTGAACAGCGAGGTCTTGCCGCTGTTTGGCGTGCCCACCAGGGCGAGATGCAGCAGGGGTAATTCCATGGACTCGAATTTCCGGTCGCGATTCTCAGGCGACGATGATGGCCATGGCCTCGCGGCGACGCACCGCGATGGTGATGTTGTCGACACGCACGGCGATCGGGTCGCGCCCGACCAGCCCCTCGTGCAGGATCTCGACCCGGGCGCCCTCGACGAAGCCGAGCTCGATCAGCCGGCTCTCGAGCTCGATGTCCGAGAGTGCCGAGCCCGCGTCCTTGGCGGAGAGGTGCTGAATGACGCCGGTGTAGCCGCGCTGGGCCAGGCCCAGCGGCATCTCGCGGCGCGTATCATGGGTGTCGGTCATGCCCTGTATTTTCAACGCAGGGCATGCAGGTCAAGCGCGCACGCGCTCCGAAACTGCACCTTAGAGCGATTTTAAAGTGCAGATCACGAAGGCGTGGGCAGAGCGCCTCGGCACTACTGGGCCGGGACCTTTTCGGGCTGGATGGCGGCCATGGCGCGGCTCTTGAAGTAGTCGAGCACGAACAAGCGGATCGCCGAGGACAGATTGCCCTGCTGGCGGCCGCAGTCGATTTCACCCACGAGCTCGGACAGCGTCATGTTGCGCAGGCCCGAGATCTCCTTCATGCCATTCCAGAACGCCTCTTCCAGGCTGACGCTGGTCTTGTGGCCGGCGACTACGATCGAACGCTTCACGACGGGCGACTTCATGGCTGCTCCTCGCGATCGATCCGGTGCTGGTCCAGATGCGCCTTCGCCTGGTCCGCCTGCGTCTCCTCCACCGATCGCTCGGCCTTCGTGCGGCCGAACTTCGCCCGGTTGGCGTCCGCCTGCTTCGCCGAGGCTTCCCGCTCGGCGCGCTTCCGGAAGCGGTTCAGGTTGATGACGTTCCCCATGCCGCGTCTCCATCATCCGATCCTTTTCAGGCTAGATGAAACATTCAGAAACCAGGCGCCACGTCGCGCCCCATGAGATTTGATCGCCATTCGCTTGTCCTCGTCAATCGGCCGCTCGGCCATCAAACGATGAATTTGCCCCCGCACTCGGGGAGAGAGAATGGGTAGCACGCATCCTCTCTGCGACATTGACGGTAATCAAATCCTGCCCTTTAAGCCCTAAATTTATGAGCCTTGGGGCTCCGTATCATTACGGATGACTATCGGAATTCGGAATTCATCCGGGCCTCGTCATCTTTTCCGGCTGCACCAGACGGTCGAACTCGTCGGCCGAGACGAAGCCGAGCCGGAGCGCCTCCTCCTTCAGCGTCGTGCCGTTGGCATGCGCGGTCTTGGCCACCTTGGCCGCGTTGTCGTAGCCGATCTTCGGCGCGAGCGCGGTCACCAGCATCAGCGAACGCTCCATCAGCTCCTTGATGTGCTTTTCGTCGGCGCGGATGCCGCTGACGCAATGCTCGGTGAAGGACCGCGCGGCGTCAGCCATCAGCCGGATCGAGTGCAGCATGTTGTAGGCCAGCACGGGCTTGTAGACGTTGAGCTCGAAATGGCCCTGGCTGCCGGCGACCGTTATTGTCGTCTGATTGCCGAACACCTGGCAGCACACCATGGTCATCGCCTCGCACTGCGTCGGATTGACCTTGCCCGGCATGATCGATGAGCCCGGTTCGTTCTCCGGCAGGATCAGTTCGCCGAGGCCCGAACGCGGGCCTGAGCCGAGCAGGCGGATGTCGTTGGCGATCTTGAACAGGCCTGTCGCGACGGAATTGATGGCGCCGTGGGCCAGCACATAGGCATCGTTGGAGGCCAGGGCCTCGAATTTGTTGGCGGCGCTGATGAAGGGGAGTTTCGTGATCGAGGCCACGTGCTTTGCGAACAATTTTGCAAAGCGCGGCTTGGAATTGAGGCCGGTGCCGACGGCTGTGCCGCCCTGCGCCAACGGATAGAGGTCCTTCACCGCGACCTTGAGCCGCGCGATGCCGCTTTCGACCTGCGCGGCATAGCCTGAAAATTCCTGGCCGAGCGTCAGCGGCGTCGCATCCTGGGTGTGGGTGCGGCCGATCTTCACGATCCTGGCAAACTCCTTCTCTTTCTTGCGGAGTGCGCGGTGCAGCTCGCCGAGGGCCGGGACCAAATCGGCATTGACGCGGCTTGCCGCCGCAATATGCATCGCGGTGGGAAACGAGTCGTTCGACGACTGGCTCATGTTGACATGATCGTTGGGGTGCACCGGCTTCTTGGCGCCGAGCTCGCCGCCGAGCATCTCGTTGGCGCGGTTGGCGATCACCTCGTTGAGGTTCATGTTGCTCTGGGTGCCCGAGCCGGTCTGCCACACCACCAGCGGGAAATGGTCGTCCAGCTTGCCTTCGATCACCTCGCGCGCGGCACGGATGATGGCGTTGGCCCGGCGCTGGTCCAGCAGGCCGAGCTCGAGGTTGGACTGTGCGGCCGCAAGCTTGACGATGCCGAGCGCATGCACGAGCGAGATCGGCATCCGGTCGATGCCGATGCGGAAATTCTGGCGCGAGCGTTCGGTCTGCGCCCCCCAATAGCGGTCGGCGGGGACCTCGATGGGACCAAAACTGTCGGTCTCGATGCGGGTCGCGGGGCGGACGGTGTTCGAGCGAGCAGTCTTTGCCATAGCACATCCATTCTGCCGCACGAAACGCCGTGCGGCTTTCTCATGTGCACTTTTATACAGGCAGTTTAGCCGCGCGCGACGGCCTCGCGGCCAACCTGGATCATTTCTTGCGGAAACGATCGAGCCGCACGACTTCGGCGCCGCCCTGGTTCGGCGGGGTCGGTTCTTCCGCGGTCTCCGCCGTTTCGCTGGCCGGCGCGGGCACAGCTATGGCTGACGGGGCAGGGGCGGCCGGCAATGTCTCGGGCGCGTCCTCGGCGACGTCGGAGGTATCGAACTGGAGTCCAAACTTCACGGACGGGTCGAGGAAGCTCTTGATGGCGCTGAACGGCACGATCAGCCGCTCCGGAATCCCGCCAAAAGACAGGCCGACCTCGAAACGGTCCTCGAGCACGGTCAGATCCCAGAACTGGTGCTGGAGGATGATCGTCATCTCTTCCGGATATTGCGCCAGCAGTCGCGGCGAGATCTTCACGCCCTCGGCCTTCGAGACGAAGGTGATGAAGAAATGGTGCTCGCCCGGCAGTCCATGGGACGCGGCATCGGTCAGCACCTTGCGCAGCACGCCGCGCAGCGCGTCGCGGGCCAGCACATCGTATCGGATATGATCGGTCGCCATGGTGGTCCTGTTGCATTCCAGGAGACGGGCCCTGCCGGCCCGACTCGCCAAGCCGCAATAGTACCGCGCCTGACGGGTCAGCAGGAGTCCCCGCCGGGAAGGAAATCAGAGGTAAGTGGAGGCTTCTGTTGCCAGGTGCCTCCGAACCCCGCCTAACGGAGCTTAACCCGTTAGGACTTCAGAATGGTCTTTCAAACTGCGTTACGCAGCCTGAGCAACCGGAGCAAAGTTGTCGTTGGCAACTATTGCATAGCCCGATAACGGCGGAACAATACCGGGAAAAAGTTCGCCCTTTACGCCCTCGTCGATCCTATTTCGCCCCCGCCGAAGCTCACTTGTCCGTGGGCCAAGCTCGCCGAACGATGAGCTTTGGTGGAGGCGCCGGGTACCGCCCCCGGGTCCGAATGGTTTATTGCGACGACCGTTTATTTCCATAGCCGGCGAACCGGCACCCCCAATATAGGGGGCAAAGGTTTCAAATGACAGGTGTTTCGAGCGGGCTTGGCGAGGTTCCCTTTGGATAGGTTCCGGAGGCTCTTGGCTGCACCGTGGCCCACGTTCTAAGCTCCTGACATGTCCTCGGATTCAGCACCGGCCGCCCAAGAGCCGGATATCCTCGCCACCCACGCCCCTCCACCCGGCCTCGCCGCGCTGTTCCTGGCCTTCGCCAGGATGTCGCTGGCCGGTTTCGGCGGGGTTCTGGTGTTTGCGCGGCACGCCATCGTCGATCAGCACCGCTGGATGACGGCGGACGAGTTCAACGAGACTTTTGCGCTCTGCCATTTCCTCCCCGGGCCCAACATCGTCAATCTGTCGATGGTGTTCGGGTCGCGGCTGCGCGGGATGGCGGGCGGCGTTGCCGCTTTCACGGGGCTGCTGCTGCCGCCGACGCTGATCATGACCGTGCTCGCGATCATCTACGCGCGGTTTGGGGACGTGGAGGTACTGCGTCGTATTCTCGCAGGCATCTCCTGCGCGGCGGTCGGCCTGCTGATCGCGGTGGTCTTCCGCATGATGACGCCGCTGGTCAGGCGGATAAACGTCGTCGCGCTCACCATGATGCTCGGCGTGTTCGTTGCCATCGGCGTGCTTCGCCTGCCGCTCCAGGCGGTGCTGCTGGTCGCAATCCCGGTCAGCATCGGCGTCACATACCTGATGCAGCGGAAGGTAGCAGCATGAGCAGCGAGAACCCGGTCTGGGCGCTGATCTCCACCTTTGGTCTGATGTCGCTGTTCGCGGTCGGCGGCGCGGCGGCCGCTGTGCCCGAGATGCACCGCATCGCGGTCGACGTGCATCACTGGATGACCGACAAGCAGTTCGCCGACGCCTATGCGATCGCACAGCTCTCGCCAGGCCCGAACGTGCTTATCGTCACGTTGATCGGCTATGCCGTCGCCGGCATCCCCGGCGCGCTGGCCGCGACGCTGGCGATGTGCCTGCCGACGGCACTGCTTGCCTATTATGTCAGCCGGCTCCTCAACCGGCCGAGCCAATCGCGCTGGCCCGCCCTGATTCAGGCTGCATTGGTTCCGCTCTCGATCGGATTGATGGCAGCCAGCGCCCTGATCCTGGCCCAGTCGACCGATCGCACCATTGCTGCGCTGCTCCTGACCGCGACGGTCGCGGTGATCGCATCCGTCTCGCGCATCAATCCGCTGTGGCTGCTGCTCGCCGGGGGCCTGTTGGGTTTTGCTGGCATTGTGTAGTGAAAATCGCTAGGCAGTGATCCGGGCGAGGATCCATTTTCCAGCCGATTAGAACAACAGTGCTCGTGACTTACGGGTCGCGGAGGAGACATGCATGGCCGATACAATGGGCCACTCGGCGACAGCCACAAGAAACACGTCGGTGGCGATCGGCTTTTGCCTGCTTGCCCTGGCGCCGCAGATTTTCGAGTTCATCTGGTCCATCGGGACGATCTTCGGCTGGGGCGCCGGACGCGGCCCGGCTACGGTCGTGATCAGCCACGCCACGGCGCTGGTTGCCGGGGCTCCCGGTGCATTGCTCGGAGCGGTCAGCGGTGACACCAAGAAGGCGTCATCCGATGTGCTGCTGGCGCTGATCTATTCGTATCCGCTGTTTGCGGTGGCGATCCTTACGGTTTTCATGACGATCAGATCGGCACAAGACTATGTCGGCGGAATCGTTCTGATGGCGCTCGCCTTGTTCGCGCTGTGGGCCTCCAGCGATCTGCAGGGGATGCGCGGCTTCTCCTTTGGCGCGGGCACCGCGCCGCGGATGTTTGGCGGGCTCCTCGTCGCGCTTGGCGCCGGCATTGCTTTGACGGGGCTGTTGGCGGATGGACCGGCGATGGCGCACTACGCCTGGCGCGGGCCGCTGTTCGTGATGGTCTCGATCGTTTTCTTCGCCTTGGCGATCCGTCCGCTCGGGGTCGTGGTTTCGGCGTTCACGAGCTTCCTGATTGCGGCGATGGGAACGCATGAAACGCGGTGGATCGAAACGATCATCGTCGGCGCTTGCCTGACGCTCGGCTGCGCACTTCTCTTCCCCTACGTGCTCGGGCTGCCGATGCCGATGTTCCCGCGCTTCCTGGTCCAGTGAGGCTGTCATGGATATCTTTGCCAACCTCGCTCACGGTTTTGCCGTCGCGCTTTCTCCGATCAACCTTCTGATGTGCCTGATCGGCGCGCTCGTCGGCACGCTGGTCGGCGTGCTGCCGGGCATCGGCACCATTGCGACCGTCGCGATGCTGCTGCCGATCACCTTCGGACTGCCGCCGGTCGGTGCGCTGATCATGCTCGCCGGCATCTATTACGGCGCCCAGTATGGCGGCTCGACCACCTCGATCCTGGTCAACATTCCCGGTGAAGCGACGTCGGTGGTCACCGCCATCGATGGCCACGCCATGGCCAAGCAGGGCCGTGCCGGCCCGGCGCTGGCGATCGCGGCGATCGGCTCGTTCTTCGCCGGCTGCGTTGCGACCGTGCTCATCGCCGTGCTCGGTGCGCCCCTGACCAAGCTCGCGCTCGCGTTCGGCCCGGCGGAGTACTTCTCGCTGATGGTGCTCGGCCTGATCTTCGCGGTCGTGCTCGCCAAGGGCTCGGTGCTGAAGGCGATCGCGATGATCGTGTTCGGCCTGTTGCTGTCGATGGTCGGCTCGGACATCGAGACCGGCGCCTCGCGCATGGCCTTCAACATTCCGGAGCTTGCCGACGGTCTCGGCTTTGCGACGGTGGCGATGGGCGTGTTCGGCTTCGCGGAGATCATCCGCAATCTCGACGCCGGCGCCGAGATGAACCGCGATCTCGTGCAGCAGAAGATCACCGGCCTGATGCCGACCAAAAAGGATCTGATCGACTCGACGCCTGCGATCCTGCGCGGCACCGTGCTCGGCTCGATCCTCGGCATCCTGCCCGGCGGCGGCGCGGTGATCGCGTCGTTCGCGGCCTACACGCTCGAGAAAAAGCTCGCCAAGGATCCGTCGCGGTTCGGCCGCGGTGCGATCGAGGGCGTGGCGGCCCCGGAAAGCGCCAACAACGCGGCGGCGCAGACCTCCTTCATCCCGCTCTTGACGCTCGGCATCCCGCCGAACGCGGTGATGGCGCTGATGGTGGGGGCGATGACCATTCACGGAATCGTGCCGGGCCCGCAGGTCATGCAGAAGCAGCCGGACCTCGTCTGGGGCATGATCGCCTCGATGTGGATCGGCAACCTGATGCTGATCATCATCAACCTGCCGCTGGTCGGAATCTGGGTGCGTCTGTTGCGCGTGCCGTACCGGCTGATGTTCCCCTCGATCGTGATCTTCTGCGCGATCGGTATCTACTCGGTGAACAACGCGCCGGTTGACGTCATCCTCGCTGGCGTCTTCGGTCTGGTCGGCTACTGGCTGATCAAGCACGATTTCGAGCCGGCACCGCTGCTGCTCGGCATGGTGCTGGGGCCGCTGATGGAAGAGAACCTGCGCCGTGCGCTGCTGATCTCGCGCGGCGACTGGAGCGTGTTCCTGACGCGTCCGCTGTCGGCCGTGTTGCTCGCGATTGCTGCATTCCTTCTGGTGCTCACGCTGCTGCCCATGCTGCGCTCCAAACGCGACGAGGTGTTCACGGAATCCGAGAGCTGATCGCGTCGCGCCCCGCGTCGGCGACTTAACCAGCACTTTCAAGCTGATAGATGAGGGGCGGGACACTGAGTTCCGCCCCTTGTCGTTTCGGCCGGGAGCCCTCACTTTGAGGGTATAATCTGTGCAGACGACGAATCGCGGCTGTTGCAGGGCGGGGGCTGCCGATAAGTTGGCTGCCTCCCCAAAAGGCAGACGCCCCCCAAAGGCTCATGGCACATGCACCAATATCAGGACCTGCTCGAGCGGATTCTATCAGATGGCGCCGAGAAGACCGACCGGACCGGCACGGGCACGCTGTCGGTGTTCGGTCATCAGATGCGCTTCAATCTGTCCGCCGGCTTTCCGATGCTGACCACCAAGCGGCTGCCGCTGAAGGCGATCGTGCATGAACTTTTGTGGTTCCTGAAGGGCGACACCAACATCAAGTATCTCAAGGACAACGGCGTCACCATCTGGGACGAGTGGGCCGATGCCAATGGTGATCTCGGCCCGGTCTACGGCCATCAATGGCGCTCCTGGCCCGCGCCCGATGGACGCAGCATCGACCAGATCGCCAACGTGGTCGACATGATCAAGCGCAACCCGGATTCGCGCCGCCTGATCGTCTCGGCCTGGAATCCGGCCGAGGTCGACAAGATGGCGCTGCCGCCCTGTCACTGCCTGTTCCAGTTCTACGTCGCCAACGGCAAGCTGTCGTGCCAGCTCTATCAGCGTTCGGCCGACGTATTCCTCGGCGTGCCCTTCAACATCGCCTCCTACGCGCTGCTCACCATGATGGTGGCGCAGGTCACGGGCCTGAAGCCCGGCGACTTCGTGCATTCGTTCGGCGACACCCATCTCTACTCCAACCACCTGGAGCAGGCCCGGCTTCAGCTCACGCGCGCGCCGCGCGCGCTGCCGGTGATGCGGATCAGTCCGGACGTGAAGGACATCTTCTCCTTCCGCTACGAGGATTTCGAGCTCGTCGGCTACGATCCGCATCCGCACATCAAGGCAACGGTCGCGGTCTAGCACCGATGTCATTGAACATTCGCCGCGCGCGTCCTGGCGAAGCCGGGCTCGTTCTTTCCTTCGTCCGCGAACTCGCCGAGTATGAAAAGCTCTCGCATGAGGTCGAGGCGACCGAGGCGATGATCGCCGAAGCCTTGTTCGGCGACGATCCGCGGCTGTTTTGCGCGATCGCCGAGTGGAACGGCGAGCCGGTCGGCTTTGCAGTGTGGTTCCTCAATTTCTCCACATTCAGCGGCCGCTACGGCATTTATCTCGAAGATTTGTATGTGCGGCCATCGTATCGCGGTAAAGGTCTCGGCAAGGCGCTGCTGGTCTATCTCGCGAAGGAATGCGTCGAGAACGGCTGGTCGCGCCTGCAATGGTCGGTGCTCGACTGGAACGCGCCGTCGATCGCGTTCTACAAATCGCTCGGCGCCGTAATGATGGACGACTGGACGCTGTGCCGCGTCAGCGGGCCGGCGCTGATGCGGCTTGCAGGGAGCGCGCCCTGATGGAGATTGTCTTCGTCGTAGCGACTGCGGAGAACGGCGTCATCGGTGCCGGGGGCGCAATTCCGTGGCGGCTGAAGTCCGACATGCAGCGCTTCAAGGCGCTCACCATCGGTAGGCCCGTGATCATGGGCCGCAAGACCTTTGAATCATTGCCTGGGCGCCGGCCGCTGCCCGGTCGCACCAACATCGTGATCACACGCGATGCTGACTATCGCGCCGCCGGCGCTGTCGTCACGACGTCGGCGGCGGAGGCAGGCGCAGTCGCGCGTGGCGACGCCCTGCGGCGTTCGGTCGCCGAGATCGCGGTGATCGGCGGTGCCGAAATCTACCGGCAATGGCTCGATCGCGCCGACCGCCTCGAGATCACGGAAGTGCATGCGCGGCCCGACGGCGACACGCATTTCGAGATCGACAGGGCCGGGTGGGACGAAACGAGCCGCGTCCGCTATCCTGCCGGCCCTGACGACAGCGCCGACTTCTCCTATGTGACATATCGCCGGCGGCCGTCCCATTAACTGCATTCGCCAATGTTTACATTGACTTTTCCGTCCCCGAGCATAGCTCGTGGGACGGTCAGGGCTGCGTTGTAAGGGACCTGCCGGTCCCCTATAAAGCCGGACCGGACAATGCGGGCCGGCTTAAGTTCTAGTCCCGGTCTGCCGAGGAGAGCGTCGAATGCCGTGGAAGAATCAGGGCGGTGGCCCGTGGGGCTCGGGTCCGAAGGGACCATGGGGCTCAGGCCCGCAACCGGTCGGGCCGAGGCCGCCGGATCTGGAAGACCTTCTGCGGCGCGGTCAGGACCGGCTTCAGCAGATCATGCCGGGTGGCTATTTCTCCGGCATCGGCATCACGCTGATCCTGCTGATCATCGTCGCGCTCTGGCTGCTGTCCGGCTTCTTCCGCGTGCAGTCCGAAGAACAGGGCGTCGTGTTGCGCTTCGGCAAGCACGTACGGACCGTGGACCCGGGCCTGAACTATCATCTGCCCTATCCGATCGAGACGGTACTGCTGCCGAAGGCGCTGCGCGTGTCCACCATTTCCATCGGCATGACGCTGATCGACGATCCGGCCCGGCGCGGCCGGTCCGTCCGTGACGTGCCGGAAGAGAGCCTGATGCTGACCGGCGACGAGAACATCGTCGATGTCGACTTTACCGTGCTGTGGCGCATCAAGCCGAACGGCGTCGGCAACTTCCTGTTCAATATCCAGAATCCCGAAGGAACCGTGAAGGCGGTCGCCGAAAGCGCGATGCGCGAGGTGATCGGCCGCTCCGACATCCAGCCGATCCTGACCGGCGCACGGACGCAGACCGAGACCACCGTGCAGGATCTGATGCAGAAGACGCTCGACGGCTATGGGGCCGGCATCCAGATCACCCAGGTGCAGATGCAGAAGGTCGACCCGCCGGCGCAGGTGATCGATGCCTTCCGCGATGTGCAGGCCGCGCGCGCCAATCTGGAGCAGCTGCAAAACGAAGCGCAGACTTATGCCAACAAGGTCGTGCCGGAAGCGCGCGGGAACGCGGCGCGGATCCTGCAGGCCGCCGAAGGCTACAAGGAGCAGGCGGTTGCAGAGGCCAAGGGCCAGAGCTCGCGCTTCCTGAAGGTGTATGAGGAATACAAAAAGGCGCCCGACGTGACGCGTGAACGGATCTACCTGGAGACGATGGAGCGCGTGCTCGGCGGCTCGGACAAGCTGATCTACGACGGAGGCCCGTCGGGCCAGGGCGTTGTGCCCTATCTGCCGCTCAGCGAATTGTCGGCCAAGCGGCCTACGACGACCGGCCAGCAGCCGAGCGGAGGCACACGATGAGGTCTCCGGTTACAGGCATTGTAGGGCTGCTCGCAGCCCTTCTGATCGCGATCGTCGCCTACATGTCGCTGTTCACGGTGCAGCAGACCGAGCAGACCATCGTGCTGCAATTCGGCGCGCCGGTGGACGTCGTCACTGACCCCGGGCTGCACTTCAAGGCGCCCTGGAACTCCGTAATCAACGTCGACAAGCGGATCCTCGACCTCGAGAACCCGTCGCAGGAAGTCATTGCTTCCGACCAGAAGCGGCTCGTGGTGGACGCCTTTGCGCGCTATCGCATCAAGGATGCACTGCGCTTCTATCAGAGCGTCGGCTCGATCCAGGCCGCGAACCTTCAGCTCACTTCGCTCCTGAACGCGGCGTTGCGCCGCGTGCTCGGTGAGGTCAGCTTCATCACCGTGGTGCGTGATGAGCGCGAGAAGCTGATGGGGCGCATCCGCGAGCAACTCGACCGCGAGGCCGGCGGTTACGGCATCGAGGTCGTCGATGTCCGTATTCGCCGCGCCGATCTGCCGGAACAGAACAGCCAGGCGGTGTACGACCGGATGAAGTCGGAGCGCCAGCGCGAAGCGGCCGAATTCCGCGCGCAGGGCGGCCAGAAGGCGCAGGAAACTCGCTCCAAGGCCGACCGCGATGTCACGGTGATCCTCGCGGAAGCCAACTCGCAGGCCGAGCAGACCCGCGGCGTCGGTGACGCCGAGCGCAATCGTCTCTTCGCCGAAGCCTATGGCAAGGATGCTGACTTCTTCGCCTTCTACCGGTCGATGACGGCCTACGAGAACGGGCTGAAATCGAGCGATACCCGCTTCCTGCTGCGGCCGGACTCGGATTTCTTCCGATATTTTGGTAACCCGTCCGGCAAGACGGCGACCGAGACGCCGGCAAAACCGTAGGCTAGACAAGGGCGGCAGGTTTGGCCGCCCTTCGTCCAGACAAGAACAGCACAACGGGAGGTTCCAATCCGATGAGGTCCATTGCGTTCGCCGACTTCCTCATCGGCTTAGGCATCCTGTTCGTGCTCGAAGGCTTGATGTTCGCGGCAAGTCCGGCCTGGATGCGCAAGGCCATGAAGAGCGCCATCGCCACGCCGGACAATATCCTGCGGGCCGTCGGGATCGGCTCCGCCGTGGCCGGTCTGATCCTGATCTGGGTGATGCGGCGTCCGATCTAGCTGTGGCGCCAACGCCAAAGTGAAGGCGCGAGGCGGGTTTTCGCCGTATTGTCGGGGTCTTGAGGCCCGTTAAGCTCCGTGCTTGCGCGGTCCCCCCGTTCGAGCGCAGTCTTGGAGTTGAAGGCTTGGCGTTGAATCCTTATTCTCTGGAGACCACAATGATCGCTGCCACCATTGTCCCGACCCGCTTGCGATTTGGGCTGGCCGCGCTCGCCATCGGCGCTGTCAGCACTTTCGGTTCGGCGGCCTATGCGCGCGGACCGGAGGGCATCGCCGATGTCGCCGAGAAGGTGATCGACGCGGTCGTCAACATCTCGACCTCGCAGACCGTCGAAGCCAAGGGTGGCGGCAGCAACACCATGCCGCAATTGCCGCCCGGCTCGCCGTTCGAGGAATTCTTCGACGACTTCTTCAAGAACCGCAAAGGCCCCGGCGGCGGCAAGGGCGGCGACAACGGCGGCGGGCCGCCCCATAAGACCAACTCGCTCGGAAGCGGCTTCATCATCGACACCTCCGGCGTCGTGGTCACCAACAACCATGTCATCGCGGATGCCGACGAGATCAACGTCATCCTCAACGACGGCTCCAAGATCAAGGCCGAGCTGGTCGGCGTCGACAAGAAGACCGACCTCGCCGTGCTGAAGTTCAAGCCGCCGAAGCCGCTTGTTTCGGTGAAGTTCGGCGATTCCGACAAGCTGCGCCTCGGCGATTGGGTGGTCGCGATCGGCAACCCCTTCAGCCTCGGTGGCACCGTGACCGCGGGCATCGTCTCGGCCAAGAACCGCGACATCTCCTCGGGGCCCTATGACAGCTACATCCAGACCGATGCCGCCATCAACCGCGGCAATTCCGGCGGCCCGCTGTTCAACCTCGATGGCGACGTCGTCGGTGTCAACACCCTGATCATCTCGCCCTCCGGCGGTTCGATCGGCATCGGCTTCGCCGTGCCGTCGAAGACGGTTGCGGGCGTCGTCGACCAGCTCCGTCAGTTCGGCGAGTTGCGCCGCGGCTGGCTCGGGGTGCGCATTCAGAGCGTCACCGACGAGATCGCCGAGAGCCTCAACATCAAGCCGGCGCGCGGCGCGCTGGTGGCCGGCGTCGACGACAAAGGCCCGGCCAAGCCCGCCGGGATCGAGCCGGGCGACGTCGTCGTCAAGTTCGACGGCAAGGACGTCAAGGACCCGAAGGATCTGTCCCGCGTCGTCGCCGACACGGCGGTCGGCAAGGAGGTGGATGTCATCGTCATCCGCAAGGGCGAGGAGCAGACCAAGAAGGTTACACTCGGCCGCCTGCAGGATCCCGACAAGGTCCAGGCCGCCGTGAAGACCGACGAGCCGCCGCCCGAGAAGCCCGTGACGCAGAAGGCGCTGGGCCTCGATCTCGCCGTGCTGAACAAGGATCTGCGCACGCGTTACAAGATCAAGGACACCGTCAAGGGCGTGGTCGTCACCAATGTCGACGCCAATTCGGATGCCGCCGAGAAGCGGCTCTCCGCCGGCGACGTTATCGTCGAAGTCGCGCAGGAAGCGGTTGCGAGCGGCGCCGACATTCAGAAGCGGGTCGACCAGCTCAAGAAGGACGGCAAGAAATCCGTGCTCCTGCTGGTGTCCAACGGCGACGGCGAGCTGCGGTTCGTGGCGCTGAGCGTGCAGTAAGCGGCGCTCTCACTCCTCGTCATGGCTGGGCTTGACCCGGCCATCCACGGCTTTGCCACGCGGACGGACCGCAACGTGGATGCCCGGGACAAGCCCCGGGCATGATGGCGGAGAAGTTGTCAGGCCTCCACGAACTCCTCGCGCCGATATCCCTGCGCATAGAGCAGCGCGGTGAGATCGCCGTGGTCGATCCGTGCCGCGGCAGCCGCGGCGACCGCCGGCTTCGCATGATACGCCACGCCCAGCCCCGCCGCCTGGATCATCCCGAGGTCGTTGGCGCCGTCACCGACGACGACCGAGTCGATGTCGTCGAGATCGAACGACTCCATCAAATCCACTAGCGTCGCGAGCTTGGCGGCGCGGCCCAAAATCGGCTCCTTCACTTCGCCGGTGAATTTGCCGTCGCGCACGACGAGCTCGTTGGCGCGGTTCTCCTGGAAGCCGATCTTGGCGGCGACCGCGCTGGCGAACAGGGTGAAGCCGCCGGAGACGAGGCAGGTATAGGCTCCGTGCGCGCGCATGGTCGCGACCAATTCGCGGCCACCCGGGGTCAGCGTGATACGCTTGGCCAGCACCTCGTCGACGACGCCAGCGGGAAGGTCCTTCAGCAGCGCCACGCGTTCGCGCAGCGCCGGCTCGAACTCGATCTCGCCGCGCATCGCGCGTTCGGTGATGCCTGCGACATGGGCCTTCATCCCGACGAGATCGGCGAGCTCGTCGATGCATTCCTGGCCGATCATGGTGGAATCCATGTCGGCCAGAAAAAGCTTCTTGCGCCGGAACCCGACTGGCTGCACGACGATGTCGATGGGCAGGTCGCCGCGAAGCTCGCGCAACCGTTGTTCGATGGCGTGACGGTCGCCTTCGAGGTTACTGTCGGCGCCGAAGGGAATGTCGACCGCAACCTCGTCGAACAGCCAGTGCGCGGGTGCTGCCTGCGGCAGCACGGCGCGGGCGCCGTCGACGATGGTGCTATCGAGCGCGGGATTGTTTGGGTTGCAGATCAGCGTGGCGACGAGGGACATTTGAGGTTTTCGTGAGCGAGAGGCATTCGAGCAAGGCCGTGCTTATCGCAGGCCCGACCGCCAGCGGCAAGTCGGCGCTGGCGCTGGAGCTCGCGCTGAGCGTGGACGGCATCGTCATCAATGCCGATTCCATGCAGATCTATCGCGACCTTCGTACGATCACCGCTCGCCCCACGCGGGATGACGAGGCGCGCGTTCCGCATCGCCTCTACGGCCATGTCGATGCGGCCGAGAATTTCTCGGCTGGTGCCTGGGTGGCGGATGCCGCGAAGGCGCTCGAAGAAGCGCAGGCCGAAGGCCGCCTGCCGATCTTCATTGGCGGCACCGGGCTGTATTTCAAAGCGCTGACGGCGGGTCTCTCGGTGGTGCCGCCGATCCCCGCAGAGATCCGCGAGGGCGTCCGCGCGCGGTTGGAACAGGACGGCGTCGAGGCGCTGCATGCAGAACTCGCGCGTCGCGACCCGCGCGCGGCCGGACGCTTGAACCTGCGCGACCGCACGAGAATTGCGCGCGCGCTCGAAGTGGTCGAGGCGACTGGGCGCTCGCTGCTCGACTGGCACCACGAAGGCCAGCCGCCGCTGTTGCCGAAGGACAGTTTTCGCGCGGTGTTTCTCGCGTCCGAGCGCGACGAGCTCTATGCCCGCATCGACGCCCGGTTCGACGTCATGCTGGGCGCCGGCGCCCTGACCGAGGTCGAGCAGCTCGCCGCCAGAAACCTCGACCCGCTGCTGCCGGCCATGAAGGCCCATGGCGTGCCGGCCCTGATCCGGCATCTGCGCGGCGAGCTTAGCCTGGAGGAGGCCGCCAAGGTCGGCCGCGCCGACACCCGCCACTATGCCAAGCGGCAATTCACCTGGTTTCGGCACCAATTGCCGGAGTTCGAATGGGTGAAGCCTGAGGAGGCGAGGAGCTGGCTCGCGTCCGCTGCGAAAGCGGCGCAGGATCCCGGCTGACTCGCTTTTGTGTCTGAGTTCCCGAATTTACCTCTCGCCGGAACTCGGGAACCCCGCTACACTGCCAAAATCGCGCAGGAACGGCCGCATTGCCTTGACATCCGGGCTTTGGCCGCTATGTTTCGCGCAACCTTTGGGAAGTCGAGCGCCTGCCATGCGTAACATTATTACCAAAATCCTTATCGCCGTCGTACCCAGGCACACCGCCGGGGGTGGCTAGCTGCCATCCACACGACAGGCGGTGTGCAGGGTCCCTCTTCGGGGCCTTTTTTATTTCCCGAACCCGACACGAACGAAGCCGCTGACAACAGCGCATCCGGAGCAAAGCCAATGAGCGAGAAGAGCCACGATCCGAACCAGATGACCGGCGCCGCGATGATCGTCCGCGCGCTCATCGATCACGGCGTGACCGACATCTTCGGCTATCCCGGCGGCGCCGTGCTTCCGATCTACGACGAGATCTTCCAGCAGAGCGAAGTCCAGCACATCCTGGTTCGCCACGAGCAGGGCGCGGGCCATGCCGCGGAGGGCTATGCGCGCTCGACCGGCAAGCCCGGCGTTGCGCTGGTGACCTCCGGCCCCGGCGCTACCAACATGGTGACGCCGCTGACCGACGCGCTGATGGATTCGATCCCGCTGGTCTGCATCTCCGGCCAGGTGCCGACGCATCTGATCGGCAACGACGCATTCCAGGAATGCGACACGGTCGGCATCACGCGCCCCTGCACCAAGCACAATTGGTTGGTGCGCGACGTCAACGATCTCGCAAAAGTGCTGCACGAGGCCTTCTACGTTGCGACCACCGGCCGCCCCGGCCCGGTGCTGGTCGACGTGCCCAAGGACGTGCAGTTCGCGACCGGCACCTATCATCCGCCGCGCAAGTCCGATGTGCACCGCTCCTACGCGCCGCGCGTGAAGGGCGATGCGACGCAGATCCGCAAGGCCGTGGCACTCCTCGCGGGCGCCAAGCGTCCCGTGATCTATAGCGGCGGCGGTGTCATCAATTCGGGTCCCGAGGCAACCAAGCTGCTGCGGGAGCTGGTCGAGGTGACCGGTTTTCCGATCACGTCCACGCTGATGGGCCTGGGCGCCTATCCGGCGTCGGGCAAGAGTTGGCTCGGCATGCTCGGCATGCACGGCACCTACGAAGCCAACATGACCATGCATGATTGCGACGTCATGTTGTGCGTCGGCGCGCGTTTCGACGATCGCATCACCGGTCGTGTCGATGCGTTCTCGCCGAACTCGAAGAAGATCCACATCGATATCGATCCGTCCTCGATCAACAAGAACATCCGCGTCGACGTGCCGATCATCGGCGATTGTGCCAATATCCTCGGCGACATCCTCCAGGTGTTCAAGGCCGAGGCGAAGAAGCCCGACATCAAGGCGTGGTGGCAGCAGATCGCGCAGTGGCGCGCCCGCAACTCGCTCTATTACAAGAAGAGCAACGATATCATCCTGCCGCAGCACGCGATCCAGAGCCTGTTTGAGGCGACGCGCGGCAGGGATACCTACATCACCACCGAGGTCGGCCAGCATCAGATGTGGGCGGCGCAGTTCTTCGGCTTCGAGGAGCCGCATCGCTGGATGACGTCGGGCGGTCTCGGCACCATGGGCTACGGCCTGCCGGCCGCAGTCGGCGTGCAGGTTGCCCATCCGGACAGCCTCGTCATCGACATCGCGGGCGACGCCTCGGTGCAGATGACGATGCAGGAGATGTCGACTGCGGTGCAGTACGAGCTGCCGATCAAGATCTTCATCCTGAACAACCAGTACATGGGCATGGTGCGGCAGTGGCAGCAGCTGCTGCACGGCAACCGGCTATCGCATTCCTATTCTGAGGCGCTGCCGGACTTCGTCAAGCTCGCGGAAGCCTATGGCGGGGTCGGCATCCAGGTGCACAAGCCCGGCGATCTCGACGGCGCCATCCAGGAGATGATCTCGGTCAAGCGCCCGGTGCTGTTCGACTGCCGTGTCGCCGCGCTGGAAAACTGCTTCCCGATGATCCCCTCCGGCAAGGCGCACAACGAAATGCTGCTGCCGGAGCAGGCGAATGACGAGGCCACGGCCAAGGCGTTCGCCGGCGGCAAGGCGCTGGTGTGAGCGCGATGACGCAGCAGCGACGGGCGCGCCTTCTTCGCCTCTCCCCGCTTGCGGGGAGAGGCCGGATTGCGCGTGAGCGCAATCCGGGTGAGGGGGACTCTCCGCGAGCCGAATTCTCACCGTTTGCGCGGAAGCAGCCCCTCACCCCAACCCTCTCCCCGCGAAGAGCGGGGCGCGGGAGCTCACCTTCCGGCAAGCGCGTCGGTCTCGTGCTGTCCGGCGGCAATATCGATTTCGATCTGTTCCGCCATTGGGTCGGGACGGACGCGCCAGCAATGGCGTGAGGCAGAGACAACAGGGGACGATCATGAACCAGCCCGCATCCGCTTACTTCATCGAGGACCGCCACGATCCCAACGAGACGCACACGCTGTCGGTGCTCGTGCAGAACGAGCCGGGCGTGCTCGCGCGCGTCATCGGCCTGTTCTCCGGACGCGGCTACAACATCGAGAGCCTCACGGTCTCCGAGACCGAGAGCCAGAAGCATCTCTCGCGTATCACCATCGTCACCACGGGGACCCCGATGGTGATCGAGCAGATCAAGCACCAGCTCGACCGCATGATCCCGGTCTACCGCGTCGTCGACATGACCCAGACCAAGCGCTCGATCGAGCGCGAGCTGGCGATGGTCAAGGTGTGCGGGCAGGGCGAGCATCGCGTCGAGGCGCTGCGGCTCGCCGACGCCTTCCGCGCCCGCGTGATCGACGCCACCACCGAGAGCTTTGTGTTCGAGATCACAGGCAATACGGACAAGATCAACCAGTTTATCGATCTGATGCGCCCGCTCGGCCTTGTCGAGGTGTCGCGCACCGGCGTGGCCGCGATCGGTCGCGGGCCTGAAGGAATGTGAATCATGCTGGCGCGCGACTGGTACTATAACGAGCGGAACCGGATGGGGATCGAGCCCGCGGTGGCGTCGATCTACGACGCCCATGATGATGCCGATTTGCGGGCGCGCGCCGCGCTGAAAATGCTCGGAGTCCAGCGCGGCTGGCGTATCGCCGACATCGGCTGCGGCAACGGCGTGCTGGCGACCGAAGCCGCGCTAATGGGCGCCGAGGTCGATGCCATCGACATCTCGCCGGCGATGCTGGCGCTCGCCGAGATCTACGCCCGCGACCGCAAGGCGCCGTTGCGCACGCAGTCGGCCGGCCTGCTTAGCTTCGCCTACCGGCCGGACTCCTACGATCTGATCGTCAGCGAGTTCACGCTGCATCATCTGCCGGATTTCTGGAAGGCGGTGGCGATGTCGCGGATTTTTCGCGCGCTCAAACCCGGTGCGACCTTCTACCTGCGCGACATCGTCTACGCGTCCATGCCCGATGCCGTCGAGCGCGACGTCGAGCAATGGGCCGACTACCACATCAAGAACCACGATTTTTCGCACGAGAGCGTGGTGACGCATATGCGCGACGAATATTCCACCTTTGGCTGGGTGATGGAGCGGATGCTGACCGACGTCGGCTTCACGCTGGTCTCGGCCGACTATCACGCGCCGATGCACGGCACTTATCTCGTGCGCAAACCCAATCCTTCCACGTAGAGGCCGGCGAGCAGGGCCAGCCCAGAACGACAAGCAGGGCTGCACGACAAGGCAAAACCGGAAACAACAATGAAGCCGGCCGACATTCTCATCGCCCTTTTGGTGGCGATCATCTGGGGGCTTGCGTTCGTAGCGAGCCGGATTGCGCTCGACGAGTTTTCGCCGGAGCTGATGACGGCGATGCGCTTTGGCATCGCCGCGGTGCCGTGCCTGTTCATTCCCAAGCCGAAGGTCGGCTGGTCGCTCCTGATCGCGATCAGTTTTACGCTGTTTCTCGGCCAGTTCCTGAGCCAGGCCTATGGGATCGCGCATGGCGTGCCGGTGGGGCTGACCAGCGTTGTCGTGCAGAGCCAGGCACTTTTTACGATCGGCTTTGCCGCGATCGCATTCGGCGAGCGGCCGACGCCGGTGCAGACGCTCGGCGTCGTCATCGCAGCCGTCGGCCTGCTGATGATCTGCGGTACAGTCGGCTATGATTTCAGCGTCGCTGCCTTTGCCGTGCTGATGATCGCGCCGGTCAGCTTTGCCGTCGGCAACATCCTGCTACGCGGCGCCCGCGGTGTGCCGATGTTCGATCTGTTCGCCTGGCTGTGCCTCGCGACCGCGGTGCCGCTGTTCGCGCTCACGCTGGTCGTCAACGGACCGGCGCCGACCTGGCAGTCGCTGATCCATATGTCGCTGACCGGCCTGATCTGCCTGCTGGCGACCGGCGCCATCTCCACCAGCATCGCCTATTGGCTGTGGGGCCGGCTGCTGCGTGATTATCCGGCGGCCCAGGTCGTGCCGTTCGCGCTGCTCGTGCCGTTCGTCGGTTCGGCCGCGTCCAGCATCGTGTTTGGCGAGCGGTTCGGGCCGCTGCGCCTCGCCGGCATGCTGACTGTAATCGGTGGCATCGCGGTGATGGTGCTGGTCAAGCGGCCGCAGCCGCTTGCGAAGACCGCGTGAGGTGAATATGGCCTACTCGCTCTTCTACGCCTTTCTCGCCTTCATGGTGGTGATGTACTTCACCCCCGGGCCTAACAACATCATGCTGTTGGCCTCGGGCCTGACCTACGGCTTCCGGCGCACGATCCCCCATATCCTTGGCGTCGTCCTCGGCTTTGCCTTCATGGTCGGCGCCGTCGGCCTCGGGCTCGGCACCGTCTTCCTGACCTATCCTATCCTCCAGATCATCCTGAAATATGCCGGCGCGGTCTATTTGATTTACCTCGCCGTAGTGATCGCCTTCTTAGGCCCGGCCAAGCCGGGCGAGGCGGATGGCCGTGGTCCGATGACCTTCTGGGGCGCCGCCATGTTCCAGTGGATCAACGCCAAGGGCTGGGTCATCGTGATCGGCACCATCACGGCCTATGCGGCCATTGCCCAGTTCCCGATCAACATCGCCATCCAGACCCTCATAAGCCTGCTGGTCGGCACGGTCTCGACGGTGGTCTGGGCGTTCTTCGGCACTGCACTACGACCGGTGCTGATCTCGGAGCGGCTGGTCCGCGCCTTCAATATCGTCATGGCGCTCCTGCTGCTCGCCTCCCTCTACCCCGTTTTCGTGGATGCATGATGTCGCGGATTTCCATGCAGAAACGGGTTTCCCTAAGGGGCCGAAATGCTCTAGACAGCCCCCGAAATCCGCAAATTTCACCCTTCGGACACTGACTATCGGCCGATTCTGGCCCTGAGCGAGGAAACGACTATGCGTGTTTATTACGATCGCGACGCCGACCTGAACCTGATCAAGGGCAAGAAGGTCGTCATCGTCGGCTATGGCAGCCAGGGCCACGCCCACGCGCTCAACCTCAAGGACTCCGGCGTCAAGGAGGTGGCGATTGCGCTGCGCAGGGACTCGGGCTCGGTCAAGAAGGCGGAAGCCGCCGGCTTCAAGGTGATGGAAGTCGCCGACGCCGCCAAATGGGCCGACCTCGTCATGATGCTGACCCCTGACGAGCTCCAGGGCGACATCTATCGCGAGCACCTGCACGACAACATGAAGAAGGGGGCCGCCCTCGTGTTCGCGCACGGCCTCAACGTCCACTTCAACCTGCTCGACCCGCGCGCCGACCTCGACGTGCTGATGATCGCGCCGAAGGGCCCCGGCCACACCGTGCGCTCGGAGTATCAGCGCGGCGGCGGCGTGCCCTGCCTGATCGCGATCGCCAAGGACGTCTCGGGCAACGCCCATGACCTCGGCCTGTCCTACGCCTCTGCTGTCGGCGGTGGCCGCGCCGGCATCATCGAGACCACCTTCAAGGAAGAGTGCGAGACCGACCTGTTCGGCGAGCAGGTCGTGCTCTGCGGCGGTCTGGTCGAGCTGATCAAGGGCGGTTACGAGACCCTGGTCGAAGCCGGCTACGCTCCGGAGATGGCCTATTTCGAGTGCCTGCACGAAGTGAAGCTGATCGTCGATCTGATCTATGAAGGCGGCATCGCCAACATGAACTACTCGATCTCCAACACCGCGGAGTATGGCGAGTACGTCACCGGTCCGCGCATCGTCACCGCCGAGACCAAGGCCGAGATGAAGCGCGTTCTCGCCGACATCCAGGGCGGCAAGTTCGCCCGCGACTGGATGCTCGAGAACAAGGTCAACCAGACCTCGTTCAAGGCAACCCGTGCCAAGCTCGCCCAGCACCCGATCGAGGAAGTCGGCGCGAAACTCCGCGACATGATGCCCTGGATCAAGAAGGGCGCGCTGGTCGACAAGTCGAAGAACTAAGTCGCTATTCTCCAAACGTAGCGTGTCGCTGACGCGCTACGTTTGGGACGCGGATGCGAAAACAAAAAGCCTCGCTCGCCAAACCAAATCTTAAATCTTCGCGACTATATCTGAGCGAGATCGCGGACAGCGGTCTCGCTCTTTATCATCTCGCGCGAAGCATGGCTGCTTCATTCAAATTCTTCGCGAGTTGAAGTGCTCCTAGAGCACCAAGAACTGACGCTTAAACCACATTCTTGGAATCGCGACGTTTTTCAAAACCCGCGATCGCCAAAAGCGCTGTGTCCTCAGAGTCTAGGATTCGGCTCTTCATCTGCGCTCTCATCGCGCAATCAACCGCATTTTCGACGTTCGCACACTGCTTCATCTTAAGAATCGACACCTGCCGCGCCTTCTTGCAGCGCGGTGTGGTCTTGGAAACGATCATCGGTGCGCGGCTTGAGAACTGGGCGGCATTGCGCCGGCGCGGCCTCGTCCTACATGATCGCCGGGGCTATAGGGGGAATTACCATGCGATCCGTCGTCGTCACCGGCGCGTCTACCGGCATTGGCTGGGCCATTGCGAAATTTCTGATCGGACGCGGCTATCGCGTCTTCGGCAGCGTCCGCAAGCAGATCGACGCCGATCGGCTGAGGGGTGAGTTCGGCGTGAACTTCACGCCGCTACTCTTCGACGTCACCGACGAGGCCGCCGTGCTGGCCGCCGCGCGGCAGGTGCGCGAGGCGCTTGGCGGCGAGACGCTGGCCGGTCTCGTCAACAATGCCGGCATCGCTGTCGGAGGGCCGGTCCTCGAATTGTCTGCGGATGATTTCCGCCGCCAGATGGATATCAACGTCATCGGCCCTGTTATCGCGACGCAGGCTTTCGGGCCGCTGCTTGGCGCCGACCCCTCGCTGAAGGGACCGAAAGGACGGATCGTCATGATCAGCTCTGTCGCCGGCAAGAATGGCAATCCGCTGTCGGCGCCGTATTGCACTTCCAAGCACGCCATCGAAGGGCTGTCGGAGAGCCTGCGCCGCGAACTGATGTTGTTCGGAATCGACGTCATCATTGTCGCCCCCGGCGCGGTGAAGACGCCGATCTGGAGCAAGGCCGAACAGATCGATCTCTCGGTCTACCAGAACTCGCCCTATCTGCCTGCGTTCAAGAAGGTCCTGGCGTTCATGATGAAGCTCGGCGAGACCGGCCTGCCGGCTGAGCGGATCGCGGAGGTCGTGTTCAAGGCGCTCACCGCTGCGAGGCCCAAGGTGCGCTACCAGATCGCGCCAAACCGGCTGCGGCATTTCATGACCACGGCGCTGCCCAAGCGCACGGTCGACCGCATCATTGCCAAGCGGCTCGGGCTGCTGCCTCAGGGCTGAGTCGATCGCTCAGCCTGCCACGGCCGCCCATGTAGTTCTGCCCGGCTGGTCCGCATGGAAGGCCTCCAGCCAACGGGGCCAGGCGGGCGAGGCGACCGGCTCAAATGAGCAGGACCGGCGGCCGGCCGGCGACTTATTGTCCGCCTGCTAACATTAAGCGAAGGTCGGATCGCTGCACGCGTTGCTTGTCCGTGACCGTTCCATTACAGTTTTATGACACGGTGCAGGCTTTCCGGCTGCGCCGAACGCCGCAGGCCAGTTCGACGGCTTGGCATCACCGCGCCGGACCAGCTGTTGCGTGTCGTCGATGGCGTCCGCGCCCAATCCAGGTCCTTCAGCTGCCACCGCCGTAATGGCGAGCGTCACCGCGCTCGGCGTCTGGCGTCTCCTTGCGGTTGCCGCGCCCCATCTCGCAGCGCTTGCCCTGATGTACGAGACCGAGACCGATTTCGGCTCGCGCCTCTCTTTCGCTCTTGCCTGGGGCATCCTCAATTTCTTCTGGATCACGCTGCTGCGGCGGCCGGCGCTGTCCGGCGCGCTGTCGCTGACCATGGTTGTCGTGCTCGTGCTGCTGTCGAGGCTCAAGCACGACGTCGTCCAGATGACGGTCAACTTCATCGACCTGATGATGATCGACCGCGACACGGTCGCGTTCCTGTTCACGATCTTCCCGAACCTGCGCTGGTCGGTGATCGGGGCCGGCTTCGTCACGCTGCCTTTGATGTATGCGCTGTGGTGGCTCGATCCATTTCGTATCCGCCGCCTGCCAGCGCTTGCCGCCATGCTCGCGTGTCTCGCCGGTCTGGTCGGCTATTCCGTCTATCATCCGGACGAGGCCTGGCGCGGCTATTACGACGACGGCTATCTCTCGAAGTTCTTCCGCTCCGGGGTCACTGCGGTTTCCGATTTCGTGCAGTACGGCTTCATGGAGTCGGCGGCTTCGACCGACGAGCGGCTCAACATGCCGCTGGTCGAGGCCTGTCATCCTGCCGGCCGCCGGCCGAACATCGTCATGATCCATGATGAATCGAGCTTCGACATCCGTGCCGCGCAGGGCATCAAGGTGCCACAAGGTTACGGCAGCCACTTCAAATCCTGGGATGGCAAGGAGCGCACATTCCTGGCCGAGAGCAATGGCGGGCCGAGCTGGTTCACAGAATACAACGTGCTCGCCGGTCTCTCCTCGCGCTCGTTCGGCCGCTTCGCCTATTTCGTGACGCGCATTGCCTCGGGGCGCGTCGAACGCGGGCTTCCGCTGGCGCTGCGCCGCTGCGGCTACGATACGATGTCGCTCTATCCCGCCTATGGCGGCTTCATGGGCGCCCGCAGTTTTCAGATGACGACCGGCGTCGAGCGCTTTCTCGATTCAAGGGATCTCGGCGCCAAGGATGTCGAACCCGACAGCTTCTTCTACGACAAGGCGCTGCGGCTGATGGGACAGCAGCCACCGAACAAGCCGCTGTTCACCTTCATCTATCTCGGCGCCAATCATTTCCCTTGGGAGACGCGCTTCCGCCCCGATCTAATGCCGAACTGGCGCGCACCGGGCAATGTGGCTTCCATCGACGAATATCTGCGCCGGCAGGCGATGAGTGCCGACCAGTACAAGGCCTTCGTCGCCGGCTTGAAGAAGAATTTCCCGGGCGAGCCCTTCCTGATCGCGCGTTATGGCGATCACCAGCCCGAATTCGCGCCCAATCTGCTCGAGCCCGGGCTCGATGAAGGCGCCATCGGCAAGAAGCTCGACGCTTACGATCCGCGCCTTTACGCGACCTATTACGCGATCGACGCCGTCAATTTCGAGCCGGTGAAAAGTGACGCGGTGATGGACACGATCGACGGTCCCTATCTGCCGCTGGTGATCCAGGAAACCGCTGGCATCCCGCTCGATCCGTCGTTTGCCGAGCAGAAAGAGATCATGCTCCGCTGCAAGGGCATGTTCTACGGCTGCAAGGACGGAGCCGAAGCGCGGCGGCTGAACCGGCTGCTGATCAATGCGGGCATGATCCACGGGCTGTAATTGTGAAACCAGTCGAAGGCCTAATGCTGTTGGCTGCGGGAGAAGGTTAGCCGGCGCCGGATGCTATCTCGCCATGCCGGCGTGCCTCCCCGCACCGCCAGCTTTGCTACGCCTTCTCGATGGCGCCTCCGGAGTCGACCCAATCCTTGAAGCCACCGACGTTGTAGACATGGGCGTAGCCCATATCCTGGAGCAGCTTGCCGGCCAGCGCGGAACGACCGCCGGAGGCGCAATAGAGGATCACGTTCTTGTCCTTGGCGAGGGTCTTGTCGTGATAGGGCGAGTCCGGATCGGCGCGGAACTCCAACATGCCGCGGGAGACATTTAGTGCTCCCTGGATCTTGCCGCTTTTCTCGATTTCCAGCGCATCGCGCACGTCGAGCACGAGCGCGCCGTTTTCGATCATCTCCTTTGCCTGGGCCGGCGTGATCTTCGGTACGGCGGCGTTGGCCGCCTCCAGCATTTGTTTCACTGAAATTGCCAATTGCTTCTCCCGGGTTGGCGGTTTGTCGAACGTACCCTTAGACGGCATCGTCTTTCATCGCATCCATCGTTCGGAGGAGGGCGAGAGGCCGGGCCGTCGACGCTCTGCTGTCCGCCTGCTTCCATCGATGGACGTCATTGCAGTCGCGCCACATCATGTCCCAGATATATCGTATTACGATGTTTTAATCTTCGGCTCATGTGCTGCAATTTCAAACTAAAGTCTCAGTCGAAAAGGCCGTCGATCACCGACTTGTAACCGGAACGGCGCTTCGGCTCCAAAACTTTGTCACGATTTCGGCCATCATTCGACGCGCCGCCACCACCGTCATTCCGGCGGCGCGATGCCCGTCCACCTTCCTTGCAGGAGTATTGTCCATGCGAGCGCTTGTTGTTGCGCGTCTTGCATTTGCCCTGATGCTGATCAGTCCCGCCGTCTGTGCCGCCGAGCCCGCGCATGACATCAAGGGCCTCTATCTCATGACCGACTACCCGGCGGTCACCGTGCGGCCCGGCACCACTTCCAACATTTCGCTGCGGCTTCAGGACTACGGCCTGTCGCCGGAGCGCTATCAGCTTTCAGTCACAGGCATCCCGAGCGGTTGGACCGCGACGCTGCTCGGCGGCGGACAGCCGGTCGGTGCGGCCATGCCGTCGCCCGACGCCAGCGTCGCATTGCAGCTCAGGCTCGATATTCCCGCCGGAAGCGATCTCGGCGCGCACACGCTTACGGTCAAGGCCGAGGGGCAGGGCACGAGTGCCGAATTGCCGATCGCGATCTCGCTCGCCAAGGAGCTACCTGCAAAACTCAGCGTGAAATCGAGCCTGCCGTCGCTGCGCGGCAGCCCCAAATCCAATTTCGACTATACACTCTCGATCAAGAACGATTCGGGGCGCAACCTGGTCGCGAGCTTCGGTGCGGAGGCGCCGGCGAATTTCGAGACCTCTTTCACCGAGGCCTATGGCACGCAGGAGCTGTCCTCGATTCCGATCGATGCCGGCCAGTCCAAGGACATCAAGCTCAAGGTGCGGCCGCCGAGCACGATCGATGCCGGTCATTTCCCTGTGAAGGTCACCGTAAAGGCGGAAGACGCCTCGGCCTCGACCGAGCTCGCGCTCGACGTTGTCGGCCAGCCGCAGCTCCAGGTCTCCGGTCGCGACGGTTTGCTGAGTGCACGGGCCGTCGCCGGCAAGCAGAGTTCGATCCCGATCGTGGTGACCAACACAGGCACGGCGCCGGCCGAGAACATCTCGCTCGCAGGGACTGCGCCGAGCGGCTGGAAGGTGACGTTCGAGCCGGCGACCATCGAACGCCTCGTGCCCGGCAAGGACAGCGAGGTGCAGGCGCTGATCACGCCGAGCGACAAGTCTCTGGCCGGCGACTACCAAGCCTCGATCAGGGCCAGCTCGCGTGGCGAAAACGCTTCGAGTCAGTTCCGTGTCACCGTCGGCACCTCGACGGTGTGGGGCATGGCGGGTGCCGGTGTCATCGGTGTTGCGCTGCTCTTGATGCTGGGCGCAGTTGCGAGGTTCGGACGGCGATGAGAGATCGGCAGAACCAGACAGAGACGCGCGATACCGTAATCGGCGCGCGCAGCCTGACCCGGCGCTACGGCAGCACCGCGGTCGTGGACGCCATCGATTTCGACATCGTCCGCGGCGAGGTGTTCGGTCTGCTTGGCCCGAACGGCGCCGGCAAGACCACGACGATCCTGATGATGCTCGGCCTGACCGAGATCTCGTCCGGTGCGGTCAGCGTGCTGGGCTTCAACCCGGCGCGCGAGCCGCTGAAGGTCAAGCGGCGTGTCGGCTATCTGCCGGACGCCGTCGGGTTCTACGATCAACTGACGGCCACGGAAAACCTGGCCTATACCGCCAAGCTGATGGGCCTGCCGCGCGCCGAGCGCGCACGGCGGATCGAGGCGGCGCTGTGGCGCGTAGGCCTGTCGAACGTTGCCTCGAAGCAGGTCGCGACCTTCTCGCGCGGCATGCGCCAGCGGCTCGGTCTCGCCGAGATCATTGTCAAGCGCGCCGAGATCGCGATTCTCGATGAGCCGACGTCCGGGCTCGATCCACAGGCGACACAGGAATTCCTCGGATTGATCGGGGAGCTGAAGGCCGAGGGCATCACGGTGCTGCTGTCTTCCCACATGCTTGACCAGGTCCAGCGCATCTGCGATCGCGTCGCGCTGTTCCAGGCTGGCCGCATCGTGCTGATGGGCTCGGTGCCGGAACTCGCGATCAAGGTACTCGGCGCCGGTTTCGTCGTCGAAGTCGAGGCAGAAGGTCTCGGCATCGCCCGGCGGCTGGCGATGATTCCCGGCGTGACCCAGGTCGAGACGCTTGCCACCGATCGCTTCCGCATGACAGCGGAGCGCGATGTGCGGCCGGATGCGGCGCGCGCCGTCGTTGCGGTCGATGGCGCGCTGCGCAAATTGTCAGTCGATGAGCCGAGCCTTGAGGTGATTTACGCACGATATTTCCAGGCCCGGCCCACGGGAGACGTTCGTCATGCGGCGTGAGGGTTCACCTTTCCAGGGCTTGTCCACGGTCTTCGTGAAGGAGCTCGCCGATCACATCTCCAGCATCCGCATGCTGATGCTGGAGCTGCTCATCGTCTTCACGGCGCTGGCCGCGCTCTACGAGGCGATCAACAGCTTGCGGCAGAACACGGCCGAAGATCCGTTCCTGCTGCTGCGGCTCTTCACCATCAACCATGCGCCGCTGCCGTCCTTTGTCGCGGTCCTTGGATTCCTCATTCCGCTGATGGCGATCGGGCTTGGTTTTGACGCCGTCAACAGCGAGCACAGCCGGCGGACGTTGTCGCGTATCCTGGCGCAGCCGATCTATCGCGATGCGCTGTTGATGGGGAAGTTTCTCGCAGCCCTTGCCACCATCGGCATCAGCCTTGCCGCATTGTGGCTTTTGGTGATCGGCCTCGGCCTGATCTTTCTCGGTGTGCCGCCCGGCGGGGAGGAGGTCGCGCGCTCGCTGGTGTTCCTGGTGGTGGCGATCTTTTACGCGGGGGTCTGGCTGTCGCTTGCGATGCTGCTCTCGATCGTGTTGCGCTCGCCCGCGACGGCGGCGCTGGTCTCGCTCGGCATCTGGCTATTCCTCACTTTGCTCTGGCCGATGCTGGCCCCGGCCGTTGCGCAGGCGATCGCGCCAGCCGATCCGCGCTACGCGTTGCTTGGGCTCAACGACCCGGCGACCGTGGTCTGGACCCAGGAGTTGCTGCGGCTGTCACCCAACGATCTGTTCGGCGAGGCGATGCTCGCCGTGCTGTCGCCAACCACGCGTACGCTCGGCCCGGTCTTCCTCGACCAGATCCGCGGCGCCGTCATGGGCGCGCCGCTCCCGTTCGGCGAAAGCATCATGATCGCATGGCCGCAGACCGTCGGCCTCGTCGCGGGCACGATCGTGCTGTTCGCGTTTGGCTACGTGCTGTTCCAGCGGCAGGAGGTGAGGGCGTGAACTGAAATATGCTTTGCCCTCTCTTCCTCCAGAGACGGGCGAGAGGGGGTGGCCGTGGTCCCCGACGCGCGTCACCCCCTCAACTCTGCTCTACTGCTGCCCGATCTTCTTCCACAGCCATCTGGCCACGGCATCCGGTGACGAATTCGCGTCATTGCCGCTGGCGCGCAAATTGGCCTCGCGCATGGTGGCGATGTCGATCTTGCCGAGCAGCGGGCTCAGCACCGCCTTGAGCCGCGCGTCGCCGGCGCGCTTCGGTGTCAGCAGCAGGATGGCATCGTAGGGCGGGATCGCGTGCCTGGAATCGTCGAGCGCCACCAGATCGTATTTCGCGATCAGTCCGTCGCTGGTGTAGCCGGCGATCACGTCGACCTCGCCGCTGGCAACCGCCGCATACATGAAGTCCGGCTGCATCTGGCGCTGCACGCTGAACTGAAGACCATAGGCTTTTTGCAGCGCCGCCCATTCCGGTCGCGAGAAGAATTCATAATCGCCGGCGATCGACATCGTCGATGCGTGCGCGGCGAGATCGGCGATGGTGCGGATACCAAGGACGTCGGCGCGTTTCCTGGGCATCACCAGCGCGTAGGCATTCTCGAAGCCGAGCTCGCCGAGCAGGGTGATGTTGTCCTTGGCGAGCGCCGTCTTCAACTCCGCCACCAGCTCCGCGCGCGGCTTGATGTCGGTGCGGTGAAGCTGGTTGGCCCAGAGCGTGCCGGAATAATCGACATAGAGATCGATATCGCCGGCCTTCAGCGCTTCGAAGATCACGCTCGAGCCGAGCCCCGATCGCGCAGTGGCGGAGAGGCCGGCTGCCTCGAGGCGGTCCCTGAGCAGGGCTGACAGCACGTATTGCTCGGCAAAGGTTTTTGCGCCGACCACATAGCCGGACGACGAGCGCCCCATGGTCGGCACCAGCGTCGCCGCCACGAGCGCGAAAATGCCTACGACGCCTAGCCCGCTGCGCAAGCGGCTGCGGCGGCGCAGGCCACTCTCGATCAGGCCGAGCAATTGGTCGACGGCGAGTGCCAGCAGGGCCGAGGCAAAGCAGCCGAACAGCACGAACACCCAGTTCTGGGTCTGAAGCCCGGCGAAGATGTAATTGCCGAGGCTGGTCTGCCCGATTGGTGTCGACAGCGTCGCGGTGCCGATGACCCAAACCGCCGCGGTGCGGATGCCGGCCATCATCACCGGCAGCGCCAGCGGCAGCTCGACCATGACAAGCGACTGCCGCGCGGTCATGCCGACGCCCTTGGCGGCTTCGATCAGCGCGGGGTCGATGCCGTTCAACCCGGTGATGCCGTTGCGCAGCACCGGCAGCATCGAATAGAGCGCCAGCGCCAGCATCGCGGGCAGGAAGCCGAACGCGGAGAAGGAGACGCCAAACCATTTCAGAGTCACGGAGGCAGCGAGCAGCAACAGCGGATAGAACAGTGCGAGCAGCGCCAGGCCCGGCACGGTCTGCACGACGCTGGCGAGCGCAAGCAGGATGGTGCGCGGCGCCGGGCGGTTGCGCGTGAGGATTGCCAACGGCAGGCTGACGATCAGCCCAAGCGCGAGCGCGGCGAGGCTCACCCGTACGTGGTTGCCGAGATAGTCGGGCAAATGCGACAGCGCTTCGCCCCAGCGCGGATCTGCCATCATGCGGCACCGCTCTGCGGCAAGAGCTTGTTCAGCCGCTCGACCTGGCGTCGCGGTGTGCGCAACAGCTCGAGCACATAGGCGTCGCTGCTGTTCGACAGCTCTGCCGGTGTGCCCTGCGCCAGTAGCTTTCCGCCGCGCATCACCACGATGCGGTCGGCGAGCAGGATCGCCTCTGTCATGTCATGCGTAATCATCACCGTGGTCAGGCAGAGCTTGCGGTGCAGCCCGCGAAAATCCTCGCCAAGTGCGTCGCGGGTGAGGGCATCGAGCGCGCCGAATGGCTCGTCCATCAGCACGATGCGCGGGCGTGCCGCCAGCGCCCGCGCCACGCCGACGCGCTGTCGCTGCCCGCCCGAGAGCGCCTCCGGCAACCGGTCGCGATGCGCGGCACGATCGAGCTGCACGAGCTCGATCAGCTCGTCGACGCGCGCCGCGATCTCGGCTGCGGGCGCACCGAGCAGCTTTGGGGTGATCCCGATATTGTCGGCGACGCTCAGATGCGGAAACAGGCCGCCGCTCTGGAAGACGTAGCCGATCCGGCGCCGCAGAGCGACCGGATCGATGCTTTGGACGTCGTCGCCTTCAACCGTGATGGTGCCGTCGTCGGCCTCGATCAGCCGGTTGGCGAGCCGCAGCAACGTGGTCTTGCCCGAGCCCGAGCCGCCGACAATGGCCAGAAACTCGCCCTCGGCGATGTGGAGTGAGACGTCGTCCACGGCCTTCAGGGAGCCGAAGCTCCTGGTGACCTTTCGGTAGCTGATCGCCGGCTTGGAGGGCATCGCGGATGGGCTCGAGCGAGGGTAAAGGGGCGGCAAGGCCCATGCGTAGCATGCTTGGCGCCTTGATTGAACTTCGCCGCGTGAGCGGCTAAGGCATCGTCCGGGGTTCGGAGGAAACACATGACAACGCCCACGGCGGTGGCGCTGGAAGATGCCAAGGTTGCGTTCCGGCTGGGGGACGGGCGGGTCTACACGGCGGTGGAGAAGGCCCATCTTGCGGTCGCGCAGGGCGAGTTCGTCGCTATCGTCGGCCCGACCGGCTGCGGGAAATCGACGCTGCTCAATGTCGCGGCGGGGCTGCTCAAGCCCGCTGCCGGCAGCGTCAAGGTATTCGATCGGTCGCTTACGGGACTGAACCGGGACGCCGGCTACCTGTTCCAGGCCGACGCGCTGTTCCCCTGGAAGACGGCGCTGGACAATGTCGCGATCGGGCTCGAAATCAGGGGCACGCCGCGCAGCGAGGCGCTGCCGCAGGCGCAGAAATGGCTCACCTCGGTCGGCCTCGGCGCCTTTGCCAACCGGTATCCGCACATGCTCTCCGGCGGCCAGCGCAAGCGCGTGGCGCTGGCGCAAGTCTTGATCCGCGATCCAAAAATCCTGCTGATGGACGAGCCGTTCGGCCCGCTCGATGCGCAGACCCGCCAGGTGATGGGCAATCTGCTGCTCGACCTCTGGAATGCCGACCGCAAGGCCGTGCTGTTCGTGACGCATGATCTCGAAGAGGCGATCGCGCTCGCCGACCGCGTCGTGATCATGTCGGCGGGACCGTCCTCGCGCATCATCGGCGACTGGCGCGTGCCGCTCGTCCGCCCGCGCGACATTTTCGAGGTGCGGCTGGACAAGGAGTTCCATGCTCTGCATCGCGAGATCTGGAGCGTGCTCAAGGACGAGGTGATGAAGGGTTACGCGCAGTCGACGCAAGCGGCGGAGGCGGTCTGATGTCGCGCCTCACGCTGCTCTCGCTGCAATTGCTGGTCGCCGTGGTCGGCCTCCTGCTGTGGCAGGTGCTTTCCAGCGTCCCGGTGTTCGGCAAAATCCTGCTGCCGCCGTTCTTTTTCTCGAACCCGGTCGACGTGTTCGAGCAGATCGTCAAATGGTTTGCCTCCGGCGTGATCTGGAAGCATCTCTGGATCACGCTGATGGAGTCGCTGCTGGCCTTCGTGATCGGATCGCTCGGCGGCGTCCTGGTCGGCTTCTGGTTCGCGCGCCAGCCGCTGGTCGCCGCGGTATTCGATCCCTACGTTAAGATGGTCAACGCCCTGCCGCGCGTGGTGCTGGCGCCGATCTTCGCACTGTGGCTGGGCCTCGGCATCTGGTCCAAGGTCGCGCTTGGGGTGACGCTCGTCTTCTTCATCGTGTTCTTCAACGTCTACCAGGGCGTGAAGGAGGTCAGCCGCACCGTACTCGATAATGGCCGCATGCTCGGCATGAGCGAGGGGCAGTTGATGCGGCACGTCTATTGGCCGTCGGCGCTGTCGTGGATGTTCTCGTCACTGCATACCTCGGTCGGCTTCGCCGTGGTCGGCGCCGTCGTCGGCGAATATCTGGGATCGGCGGCAGGCCTCGGCTATCTGATCCAGCAGGCCGAAGGCGTCTTCGACGTTGCCGGCGTGTTTGCCGGGATGTTCGTGCTATCGGCCTTCGTCATCCTGATCGATTTCGGGGTGACGCTGGTTGAGCGCAGGCTGCTGGTTTGGCGGCCGACAGTGGACGGGCGGGGTTAGGCCGCATCCGTTAGTCGCCTTCTCAAGCCAGTCCCGCTGCTTTATGGTGCCGCCAGCCGAATGGAGGAAACCAATGAAGAACACGATTGCCAGGCTCGCCGGCGCGCTGCTCGCGCTGACGCTCACCAGCGGTCTTGCCGCAGCGCAAAGCAAGGTGACCATCGCGGTCGGCGGCGGGGCCTGCCTGTGCTACCTGCCCACGGTGCTGGCCAAGCAGCTCGGCGAATACGACAAGGCCGGCCTCAATGTCGAGCTCGTGGACCTCAAGGGCGGCTCGGACGCGCTCAGGGCCGTGCTCGGCGGCAGCGCCGACGTGGTCTCCGGCTATTTCGACCATTGTGTCAACCTCGCCGCCAAGAAGCAGGAGCTTCAGGCCTTCGTGGTCTATGACCGTTATCCCGGCCTCGTGCTGGTGGTCGCGCCCTCGCACACGGGAGATATCAAGTCGGTCAAGGACCTCGCCGGCAAGAAGGTCGGTGTCAGTGCGCCCGGCTCCTCCACCGACTTCTTCCTGAAATATCTCCTGAAGAAGAACGGGCTCGATCCCGCCGGCACCGCCGTGATCGGCGTCGGTCTCGGGGCCACGGCGGTGGCTGCGATGGAGCAAGGACAGATCGATGCCGCGGTGATGCTCGATCCCTCCGTCACCGTGCTCCAGGGCAGCCATAAGGATTTGCGCATCCTCAGCGACACCCGTACGCAGAAGGACACGCTCGAGACGTTCGGCGGCGAGTATCCGGGTGGTGCGCTGTACTCGACCGTTGCCTGGATCAATGGTCACGAGAAGGAAACTCAGGCGCTCACCAATGCGATGCTTGCCACGATTGCCTGGATCCATTCGCATTCGCCCGAGGAGATCATGGCGAAGATGCCCGAGGAGATGGTCGGCAAGAACAAGGACCTCTATCTCGCTGCGCTGAAGAACACGATCCCGATGTTCTCCGAGACCGGCAAGATGGATCCGAAGGGCGCCGAGGCCGTGTTGGCGGTGTTCAGTGTCGGTTCGCCCGAAGTGGCGAACGCCAAGATCGACGTCAGCAAGACTTTCACCAACAAGTTCGTCGACCAGGCCAAGAAAACCACTGGGACCGCCAAATAACTGACGCGAAGGCTTGGTAGTCGGACGTCCATGACGTCATCGACCATTCATCGCGTCACGACGCTCGATCTTGCCGTACGCCCCGTCGTCTGGCCGTTCGCCGAGGAGCGCCGCGCCGAGATCGCGGCGCATTTCGCTGAGCAACAATGCGCGCGGCCGAAAATCTGGAACGGGCGAGTGCTGCTCGGGCGCGATGCCGTCTTCACGGGCGGTCATCTCGCTGCGACCTATTTCGAGACGGATTTCGCGAGCTTCCTGGCCTGGCGCGACTGGGGCTTTCCCGATCCTACCGTGTTCAACGGTTTCGGCATGGGGGCGTTGCGCGCTTCCGACGGTGCCTTCGTGATGGGCGAGATGGCGCATCACACGGCCAATCCAGGGCGCATCTACTTCCCGTCCGGCACGCCCGACCTCAACGATATCAGGGAGAGCACGCTCGACATCCCCGGCAGCGTCGTCCGCGAAATCGAGGAGGAGACCGGCCTCACCCCCGCCGATTATTCAGCGGAGGCGGACTGGCACTGTGTCGTCACCGGCCTCTCGATTGCAATGATGCAGATTCTCAACCTGGACATGCCGGGCGAGGCGGTTCGCGCGCGGATCGAAGCCAACCTGGCTGCTCAGGACGAGCCGGAGCTCTCGGCTATCCATCTCGTACGCGGGATGGATGATCTTACGCCGACCATGCCGCGATTTGTTACGGCCTTCATCGCGCAGCAGTTCGCCTCGCGCTGACGCGCGAGGCTTGACATCGTGCGGCCCAGCCCATGTGATGGCGAAAAAGCAAAAGCAAAAAATTGCAATGCACAATCGTCCAGGGAGGTTTAGATGCGCCTGCGCATGGCTGCCCGCTTGGTACGTGGGTTATTGATCGCGATCTCCGTCATGCATTCGGCCACTTGGGCGTGGCGTAAGTTCATCCTGTTGCCCGAGGAAGCGAGCTAACGGAGCGGGGTCGGTGCTGGAGGTCAGCGGGCTGGTGAAGCGGTTTGGCGGCTTCACCGCCGTCAACAACGTCTCGTTCAAAGTCGATCAGGGCGAGATCCTCGGCCTGATCGGCCCCAACGGCTCGGGCAAGAGCACGATCTTCAACATGCTCTCCGGCACGCTGGCGCCGAGCTCCGGATCGATCCTGTTCGATGGCTCCGAGATCGCAGGCCTGGCTCCGCACCGGATCATCAACCGCGGCATCGGCCGCACCTTCCAGATCCCGCGGCCGTTCCGCCGCCTCAGCATTTTCGAGAACGTCGCGCTCGCCGGTTTCTACGGCCAGGGTCGCCACAGCCGCGTCAAGGCAGAGGAGGCGGCCGAACGCGCCCTCGCGATGGTGGGTCTGCCGACGGATCGCCACGCCAGCGTCGACGGCTTGGGCGCGGCCGGGTTGAAGAAGCTCGAGCTCGCGAAAGCGCTCGCCACTGCACCAAAACTGCTGCTCGCCGACGAAAGCCTCGGCGGTCTCGACGAGGCCGAGATGGACCAGGCGGCCGACATGCTGCGCAACATCCGCGACGAGCTCGGCATCACCATCATCTGGGTCGAGCACATCATGGGCGTGCTGATGCGCGTCGTCGACCGCGTCATGGTGCTCGATCACGGCGAGAAAATCTCGGAAGGTATGCCGAGCGCGGTCGCCAGCGATCCGCGCGTCATCGAGGTCTATCTCGGCACCGATGCCGAGACCACGCAGGCTGCGGCCGCTGAAGCACGCCGCCGAGCGGGAGGCTAGACGATGCTGAAGCTGCGATCGGTCAACGCCGGCTATGGCACCTTCCAGGCGCTGTTCGACGTCGATCTCGACGTCAAGGCCGGCGAGGCCGTGGGCGTCATCGGTCCTAACGGCGCCGGCAAGACCACGCTGATGCGCGTCATCTCCGGCCTGATCCGTCCCTCGCGCGGGTCGATCGCGATGGAGGGGGTCAATGTCCTCGCGACGCCGGCGCACAAGATCGTCAACCTCGGCATCGCGCATGTACCGGAGAACCGGCGTCTGTTTCCGCAGCTCTCGGTCGACGACAATCTTAAGATGGGCGCCTTCATGAAGGAGGCGCGCGCCCACTATGCCAAGCGGCTCGAGGTCGTGTTCGACCTGTTTCCGCGGCTGAAGGAACGTCGCCATCAGATGGCCGGCACCATGTCCGGCGGCGAGCAGCAGATGTGCGCGATCGGCCGCGCGCTGATGTCGAGCCCAAAACTCCTGCTGCTCGACGAGCCCTCGGCAGGGCTGGCGCCGGTCGTGGTGCAGCAGGTGTTCGAACTGGTGAAGCGGATCCGCGCCAGCGGGCTGACGGTGCTGATCGTCGAGCAGAACGTGCAGCAGGTGTTGCGCGTGGTCGACCGGGCCTATCTGATCGAGGCCGGCTCGATCCGCGCCTCGGGCACCTCGGCCGAGATGCTGGCGAGCAGCACGGTCAGGGAAGCGTATCTCGGGGTGTGAGGGGCGTGCAGGCATGCAAGCGTTTTTGGACATTTTCGACATCTACCTGCTGGAGGCCGTAATCAACGGCATCCTGCTCGGCGGCGTGTTGGCACTGCTCGCGCTCGGGCTGAACCTGATCTTCGGCGTCATCGACGTGACCTGGATCTGCTACGCCGAGCTGGTGATGATCGGCATGTACGCGATGTATTTCCTGGTGCAGTATTACGGCATCAGCTATTTCATCGCAGCGCCCCTGACCATCCTGCTGGTCGCGATGCTCGGTGCTCTCTTGCATTATCTCGTGATCGCGCCGCTCTTGACGACGCCGCCGATCAACCAGCTGCTCGCGACCGGTGGCGTGCTGTTCGTGCTGCAAAGCTTTGCCACCGTCGCCTTCGGTATCGACTTCCGCAACCTCGGCATCCGTCTGCCGGTGCTCGCCTTCGGCGACATGAACTTTAGTTACGCGCGACTTCTGTCATTCCTGGCTGCACTGGTCGGCATGGTCGCGGTCTATTTGTTTATGACCCGTACCTTCACCGGCACGGCGATTCGCGCCATCTCGCAGGACCGGCAGATCATGGCGCTGATGGGCGTCGATACGAAGCGGATCTACCTCATTACTTCGGCGATAGGCGGTGGGCTGGCCGGACTCGCTGCGTGTTTGCTGGTGCTGCAATATGACGTGCATCCCTTCGTCGGGCTGTCCTTCGGGCCGATCACCTTCCTGATCTGCGTGCTCGGGGGTCTGGGCAATTTCATCGGCGGCTTCATCGCGGCCTTCGTTTTCGCCGAGATCATATCGTTGGGCGGCCTGTTCTCCGATCTCGAATGGGGTTATGTGCTCGCCTTCGCCTTCTTCATCGTCATGATGTTCATCCGGCCCGCGGGCCTGCTCGCGAGGCGCCGATGATGGGACAAGGGATGACAGCGCAACGGCGGCTTGCAGCTTGGGGGATAGGACTGGCGGCGCTGGTCGCGCTGCCCTTCGTCTATCGCGATCCCTATCATCTGCACATCCTGGTGCTGATCCTGATCTGGTCGTTCGCTTACACATCGTGGTCGATGATGGGACGGTTCGGCCTGGTCTCGCTCGGGCATGGCGGCTTCATGGGGATCGGCGCCTATGTCACCGCGCTGCTCTGGAATCATCTCGGCCTGTCGCCATGGATCGGCATTCCCGTCGGCATGGTCGCGGCCGCCGCGCTGGCGCTGATCGTCGGCTACCCCTGTTTTCGCTTTCGCATCACCGGGCATTATTTCGTGCTGGTGACGCTCGCGCTCTCCGGCATCGTGCTACAAATCATCACCGCGACGCGGGACTATACCGGCGGCTCGCTCGGTTACACACCGAACCGCGCGCCGGGCAACAAGCTGCTCGCGCTGCAATTCGACGACAAGACCACCTGGTACCTGATCGCGCTTGCGGTGTGGCTCGGGGGGATCATTGTCTGGCACCTGGTCGACCGCAGCATGAGCTGCTACGCGCTGGAGGCGATCTCGGAGGACGAGGACGCGGCTGCCGCCGCCGGCATCGACGTCACCGCGGAAAAACTCAAGATCACCCTGATCAGCGCCTTGATGACCGCGCTGGCCGGCGCAATCTATTGCCAGTACCAGATGTTCATCACGCCCGACACCGTCTCCGGCATCGCAGTGTCGCTCCAGATGGTGTTCGCGGCCATCGTCGGCGGCCTGTTCGTTTCGCTCGGTCCGACCGTCGGCGCCGTCATCACCATCCTGCTCGCGGAAACCTTGCGCATCGGCTTCGGCACCAGGGCGGTCGGCTGGGACAATCTCGTCTACGGCGTGCTGCTGGTGCTTTTCATCATATTCCTTCCCAAGGGCATTCTTGGTAGCCTGCTCGACCGACTGAAGCCGCAACGCAAGGTGCCCCGCGCTCATGAGCAGAAAGCCGTCCAAATCGCTCGCCCAGGAACTTGACCGCTACATCACGCCATTTCGGCATGACGGGTCCGGCAAGTTTCACTTGAAAAACTACAAGACCAGCGAGAAGGGAGATCTGGACAAGGAGAGCGCGCAGGACATTCTCGACGCCAACAAGAAGCGGCTGGTCGAATTCCAGGAGAAGCTCTACGCCCAGGATCGCTGGTCGATCCTGATCATATTCCAGGCCATGGATGCCGCCGGCAAGGATTCCGCGATCAAGGCGATCTTCGAGGGCATCAATCCGCAGGGCTGCGAGGTGTCCGCCTTCAAGGCGCCGAGCAGCAAGGAGCTCGACCATGATTTCCTCTGGCGCCATGTGATCGCGTTGCCGGAGCGCGGCCGTATCGGCATCTTCAACCGCTCCCATTACGAGGAATGCCTGGTGACGCGCGTGCATCCGGAGATCCTCGCCAAGGAGAAGCTGCCGTCAGGTCTCGTCACCAAGAACATCTGGAAGGAGCGGTTCGAGGACATCTCCGCCTTCGAGCGCTATCTCTGCCGCAACGGCACCCTGGTGCTGAAATTCTTTCTCAATGTCTCCAAGCAGGAGCAGCGCGAGCGCTTCCTCGACCGGCTGGAGATTCCCGCCAAGCAGTGGAAATTCTCGATGGGCGACATCAAGGAGCGCGCGCTGTGGCCGCGCTACCAGGCGGTTTATCAAGACATCGTGCGCCACACCGCGACGTCGCATGCGCCCTGGTATGTCGTGCCCGCCGACCACAAATGGTTCGCCCGCGTCGTGATCGGCTCGGTCATTGTCGCGGCGCTGGAAAAACTGGACCTGCGCTTTCCTCGCACCGATAAGGCCTCGCTGGCCGAGTTCGACGAATTCCGCAAGGCGCTCGAGAAGGAAGGGAAGCAGCGCAAGAAGCGGGATCGGTGACAGTCATTGGGCAAAAGGGCCGCGTGCTCGCTGTCACCGACAAGAGTTTCGAAAAACAACCCCATGCACAGTAGCCGATGACAGCCGAATCAACGGCTTGACCGCCGGCGCAAATAATATTCGGAATTAGAGAATCTAAGTTGACCCGTCGGGCAAAACAGGGGCATGATGTCATCATCGCGCAGGTGCTCCTCAGTGCCGTGCTCAGGTGTAAGTCGGTCCTCGCGGAACTGGCGTGCAAATGTGATCCGCAGGCCATTGATCCTTGCTTGACAGTTTTATGTCGCGGGAGGAGCATGTCCGTGGTCGCAAACAAGCGACGCATAACGTCCACCTCATGAGCAAGGGGAGGTCTATGACTCCACCTCCGCAAATCCAGCCGCGTTAAGTGCGATGGAGCTCGTTCGGACTATCGCATAGCGGCAAAACCGCGAACGGCACGCCGGGTACAGGTCTAGAGGGCTGCATCAGTAAGGCAGAGCCCCTACCTGCCCGGCGCTGTGCGTTTTGGCGCATTCGCTGCCTTGCGGGAAATGCCAAGAGATTGTCGCCTCACCGGCAAACTTCCGACACACCATCGAGGCGAATAGCTGCATCCGACATGACGCATGCGCCTGGTGCGGTGACGATTCGACCGCTGCCGGCGCGTTTCATTTTTTAAGGTTTAGTCGTATTGGCCGTCCGGCCTCAAACGCCAGTGGCAGCAGGGATCAAATGCAAGCACCGGCTCAAACACCCGAAGTTCACGTCATTCGCGTGCCCACAGCCTCGGCGCTCGGCAAAGCCGCGTTTGCGTTGAGACACGAGGTGTTCGTTATTGAGCAAGAGGTGCCAGTCGAGGAAGAGATCGACGAATACGATCCGGCCGCGACGCACTTTGTCGCGATCCATGAAGGTGAGGTCATCGGCACATTGCGCGTTGTGTTCCTGCCGGAACACGCGAAGATTGGTCGAGTGGCCGTTCGAGCCGACAGCCGTGGATCGGGCATTGCCAGACGCATGATGGAAGTCGCGATGTCGGCGTGCCGATCATACGGCGTGGACCGCTTCTACCTCGCGGCTCAGACGGACAAGCTTGGGCTCTATGAGAAGCTGGGCTTCGTCGCTTGCGGGTCTGAGTTCATGGATGCTGGAATCCCGCATCTCGCTATGCGGACCTACTAAGCTGGGTTCGTTTTTCTACCCATGCCCGACATCGCCTGGCCGGTACAAAAGTCAAGGAATCCGCGTGTCGCATAAGCTTGTCCCGGCGCTTCTCACCGCCATCTTCCTGGCCATCTCCTCCGTCCCCAGCGTCCGCGCCGAGCCGACTGCGCCGGCCGCCAGCAATGCTGCCGCGCTGTCGCCTGATGAAGCCAGGCGCGCGCTGGAGACGCTTCAGGACGACCAGAAACGCGCGCAGATGATCGACACGCTCCGCGCGATTGCCAACGCGTCGAGCCAGCAGCAGCCCGCGCCGCCGGCGCCTGAATCGAAATCGCCGATCCCGCTGTCGGCCGACGGCCTCGGCGCGCAGCTTCTGCTCACGGTATCCGAGCAGATCGGCGAGATCTCCCGCGATGTCGCCGGCATGGCGCGGACGCTCACGCATTTCCCGGCGTTCTACTATTGGATCGTACGGACCGCGAATGATCCCGACGCCTATAATCTGCTGATCGAGATCGCCTGGAAGCTGGCGCTGGTGTTCGGCTGTGCGCTTGCGGCCGAATGGGTGATTGTCCGCCTGATCCGGCGTCCGGTTGCGTTTCTCGAAGGACGCATGCCGCAGACGGCGCGCCTGCCGGTCGAGGTGCTGCCCATTGCCGATCCGCCGTCATCGGTCGCCGATGTCACCCCTTCGCCGGACTTGCACAAGCGCCGGCACAGCCTCGCGCGCGTCTGGCAATTGTTGCTGCGGCTGCCCTTCGTGCTGGGGCGGCTGCTGCTCGAACTGCTCCCGGTGGTCGTTTTCGTCAGCCTTGCGACCGCACTGCTCGGAACCGAGATCGGCGAGCCTGCAACCGTCCGCCTCGTGATCCTCGCGGTGGTCAACGCCTATGCGTTCTCGCGCGGTCTCATCTGTGTCGTCCGCGCGCTGGCAGGACCCTTCGGCTTGTTTCCGGTGCGCGCCGAGACGGCGGCCTATATCGAGATCTGGGCGCGCCGCATCGTCGGCGTCGCCGTGTCCGGCATCGCCTTCGCCAATGTGGCGCTGCTGCTCGGCCTGCACCGCGGCGGCTACGCGGCGCTGGTGCGCATGGTGATGCTGGTCGTGCACCTCTTTATCGTCGTCATCATCCTGCAATGCCGCCACCAGGTCGCCGATGCCATCCGCGCGCCGGCCGACCGGCAAGGGCTCGCGGCGCGCCTGCGCAACCGCATCGCCGGCGGCTGGCATTATCTTGCCATCGCGCTCGATCTGGCGCTGTGGGCGGTCTGGGCGCTGAACATCCGCAACGGCTATTCGCTGCTGCTGCAATATTTCGTCGGCACCGTCGCAGTGGTGCTGATCACGCGGATTGCGATCATGGTGACGCTGAGCCTGATCGACCGCGGCTTCCGCATCCAGCCGGAAATCCTCCAGCGCTTTCCCGGACTGGAGATCCGCGCCAATCGTTATCTGCCGCTGCTGCGCAAGATCGTATCGAGCGTGATTGCCTTTATCGGTTTCGTCGCCGTGCTCGAGGTCTGGGGCGTCGATGCCATCGTCTGGTTCTATGGCGGCCAGATCGGCAGCCGGCTGATCTCGGCGGTGGCGACGATCGGCATCGCTGTTGTGATCGCCGCGGCGATCTGGGAGGCCAGCAATGCGCTGCTGGACCGGCAGATCAATACGCTGTCGCGCGACGGGCATTATGCCCGCGCGGCGCGCCTGCGCACCTTCCAGCCGATGTTGCGGACCGCACTTCTGTGCCTGATCGCCACCATCGTCGGCCTCACCGCGCTCAGCGAAATCGGCGTCAATGTCGCCCCGCTGCTCGCGGGTGCCGGTATCGTCGGCATTGCGATCGGCTTCGGTTCGCAGAAGCTGGTGCAGGATCTCATCACCGGCCTGTTCCTGCTCTTGGAGAACACGGTCCAGGTCGGCGATACCGTCAGCGTGTCGGGACTGTCAGGCGTGGTCGAGAATGTCTCGATCCGCACCATTCGGCTGCGCGCTGGTGACGGCGCCGTGCACATCGTACCGTTCAGCGCGGTGACGACCATCACCAATGCCAGCCGCGGCGCCGGCAATGCCTCCGTCAGCGTCAATGTCGCCTACAAGGAAGACACCGACCGCGCCGGCCAGATCCTCAAGGACATCGTCGACGAGATGCGCCGCGAGAGCGAATTCCGCCCCTTGATCCGCGGCGATCTCGATCTCTGGGGCATCGACAAGGTCGATGGCGCGATGGTGTCGATCGTCGGCCAGATCCGCTGCACCGAGGCCGGCCGCTGGCCGGTCCAGCGCGAGTTCAACCGCCGCATGAAGCAGCGCTTCCAGCAGAACGGCATCGAGGTCGCATCCGCCACTCAGACCATTTTGATGCATGTCGCGCCGGCGGCCGATAGCGCCGCCAATCTGACGCCAAGGCGGGCGGCCGGATAGTCGCGCGCAGGGACATCCTCGACAATCCCGCCGCGGAGACAGCTCCACCCCAGCCGTCCCCCGCAAGCGGGAGAGGGAGCTCAGTGCCGATGTCGCTGCATCGATGCACACAATCGTCCGCAGACGCGCGTACCCCGCTCCTCACCATGAGGGTTGGAAGCCTCGATGTTATCCTTTTATCGTTCGCGAAAAGCTCGCTGCGGTGCGAGATCACAATCGCTGCTGACGAGGTAACGTCCTTGATCTCGCCTGAGCGCTGGCCGACAATGGCCGCCCTTCAATAAGAAACTCCCTGGGGGAATTCGTGAATAGACCTGCTCGGGTCGGCGCCCAACCGACCTCATCCGATTTTGCCCACGGCATGGCGCTGTTGCGCGAACCCCTGCTCAACAAGGGTACGGCCTTCACCGAGGCGGAACGCGCCGCGCTCGGCCTGCGCGGCCTGCTGCCGCCCTGTGTGCTGACGATCGAGGCCCAGGTCGAACGCGTGCTGATCAATCTGCGCTCGCTGCCGACCGATCTGGAAAAATACGTCGCGCTGAACGCGCTGCATGACCGCAACGAGGCACTGTTCTTCCGCGTCGTGCTCGACAATATCGACGAGATCCAGCCGATCATCTACACGCCGACGGTCGGACTCGCCTGCCAGAAATTCGGTCTGATCTTCCAGCGGCCCCGCGGCATGTTCATCTCCTCGCGCGATCGCGGTCAGATCGCCGAGATTCTGAAAAACTGGCCCTATCCGGCGAAACTCGTCGTCGTCACCGATGGCGAGCGCATCCTGGGGCTCGGCGATCTCGGCACCAACGGCATGGGCATTCCGGTCGGAAAGCTCTCGCTCTATTCGGCCTGCGCCGGCGTACATCCCGAGCATTGCCTGCCGATCGTGCTCGACGTCGGTACCAACAATGAAGAGCTGTTGAGTGACCCCTATTATCTCGGCCTGCGCGAACGGCGGCTCACCGGCGAGGCCTATGACAGCTTCGTCGACGAGTTCATGGTCGCTGCGCGAAAGACCTTTCCCGGCGTGTTGATCCAGTTCGAGGATTTCGCCAACCATTCCGCGTTCAGGCTGCTGCACAAATATCGCGACGAGGCCTGCGTCTTCAACGACGACATCCAGGGCACCGCGGCGGTGGCGCTCGCTGGCCTGTTCTCGGCATTGCGGTTGAGCGGCGGCAAGCTGAAAGATCAGAAAATCCTGTTCCTCGGCGCGGGCGAGGCGGCGACCGGCATCGCCGATCTCGTGGTCTCCGCCATGATGGCCGAAGGCGCAACGGAAGCCGAGGCGCTGCGGCGCAACTGGCTGGTGGATTCGCGCGGCCTGGTTGTCGGCGGCCGCGATGGCCTGTCCGGCCACAAGCGCCGCTATGCCCATACCGATCAGGCGCCGATCGCCGATTTCCTCACCGCGATCAAGACGCTGAAGCCGACGGCGATCATCGGCGTCGCTGCGGTCGGCGGCGCCTTCACGCCCGAGGTGCTCAAGGCGATGGTCGAGCTCAACGAACAGCCGATCGTGTTCGCGCTGTCCAACCCGACATCGAAGGCCGAATGCTCGGCGGAGGACGCCTATCGCTACACCGAGGGCCGTGCGCTGTTCGCCTGCGGCAGCCCCTATGATCCGGTGAAGCTCAACGGCCGCACCTTCGTGCCGCGCCAGGGCAACAACTCCTACATCTTCCCCGGCGTCGGCCTCGGCGTTATCGCCAGCCGCTCGCGGCTCGTGACCGACGAGATGTTCATGGCGGCCGCCCACACCCTTGCCAATTGCGTCGGCAAGGAGGATCTGGACCAGGGTAGCCTCTATCCGGCATTGCCCCGCATCCGCGAGGTCTCGGCCCTCATCGCGGCGGCTGTCGCAGACGTCGCCTTTCAGCGCGGACTTGCCGACGGACCCGCGCCCAACGACGTGAAAGCCCTGATCCAGTCGCAGATGTACGAGCCGCAGTACTGAGTGTCTCCAAGCCGTCATGGCCGGGCATAGCCGTCCGAAGGACGGCGTCGCTTCCGCTTGCCTACGTCCCGGCCATCCACGCGCATCGGCGATTGAGGCCAGACGTGGATGCCCGGGACAAGCCCGGGCATGACGGCTTTGTGGAATCGCCGTTGTCGGCCGTTGCCATATATGCGACGGTCCGTAGCGTTACAAGAATCTCAAGCTGTTAGGTAGCCACCATGGACGATCGTTTGCCCGACCTGGGCGATCTCGAGCACGAGGTCATGCAATTGGTATGGGCCCATGGTCCGGTCACGGCCGAAATCGTGCGTGAGCGGCTGTCGCGGCGCCTGAAGGAATCGACGGTGCGCACGGTGCTGCGCCGGCTGGAAGAAAAAGGCTATGCTCGCCACACCGTGGACGGACGCACTTATGTCTACCACGCCGCGGAAGAGCGCGCCCGCGTGGCGGCCAAGGCGGTGCAACGCATCGTCGACTGGTTCTGCAACGGCTCGATGGAGGAGGTCCTCGTCGGCATGGTGGACAATGCGATGCTCGACCAGCAGCAATTGCGTACGCTGGCCGACCAGGTGGCCAAGGCGAAGAAGGCAAGGGGAGTGAAGAAAGAATGATCGCAGCTCTGGCTGAGGCGGCGTTACGCTCCTTCGCGCTGGGAGGCGTCGTCTGGATCGGTCTCAACCTGTTTCGCGTGCGCAATCCGCACGTCCACATGACGGCGTGGACCGTCGTGCTGCTGACATCGCTGGCGATGCCGTTCGCGATGCACTGGCCGACGCTCACCGTCGACCGGCTGCCCTTGTCCGTGCCCGTGCTGGACGAATCCTGGCCGGCGGACTTCTCGATGCTGGAGCACCCACAGCCGTCGCTGCCGATCGCGTCCGGTGCAGCCATCGCACCGGTGATGAAGCGAGGCCTCTCGATCGACTGGTGGATGGTCGCCACCGCCCTTTACGCCGGCGTCGCCGGCCTGTTGCTGCTGCGGCTCGCCATCGGCCTGTGCCTGACCTGGCGTCTGGCGCGTGCGGCAAAGCCGGTCAAAAGCCGTGAGATGATCGATGCCGATGTGCGCGTCAGTCGCGATGTCGGCGGTCCCGTCACCTTCGGCTCGACCATCCTGGTGCCGCCGCAGTTTTTCGGCTGGGACGCGAAGAAGCGCCTCGCGGTGCTCGCCCATGAGGGCGCGCACGTCGCCAATTGCGATTTCTACGTCCTGCTGCTCGCCTCGCTCAACCGCGTCGTGTTCTGGTTCAGCCCGTTCTCCTGGTGGCAGCTCGCGCGGCTTGCCGAACTCGCCGAGATGATCAGTGACGCCCGGGCGATCGAGATGATCGACGACCGGCTGTCCTATGCGGAAATCCTGCTCGACGTCGCGGCCTCGGTGAAGCCGCGGCCGATGGAGCTTGCGATGGCGCGGGCCTCGACCGTGCGCGCGCGCGTCGAACGCATCATCGCGGCTGCAAGCCTGCCCGTCGCGGTCGGCTGGCGCAAGCGGCTGTGGATCGCGGCCGCGATCGTACCAGTCGTGATCGTGTCGACCGGCATGATCGCCTATCGCACGCCGGATCCCGTACCGGTCGGTACGGATCTCGGCGAAGTGCCGGCCGAGCATTACCGTCCGTTCGTCAATTTTTATGCGATGGGTCCTGCCTCGGTGTTCGCAATCTTCCGCGAGGGCGACGAGCTCTATGGACAGCTGACCGGGCAGCGCAAGTTGCGCCTGACGGTCGGCAAGGATGGCACGGCATCCTACGCGTCGTCTTTCGGCGAGATCACATTCCCGATCGATGCGGAGCGCCGCTCGTCCGAGCTGATGCTGCGCATGAACGGCCGCGACGTGCGCGCCGCTCGCGTCGCCGAGATGCCGATGGCGGCCGCCGATGCGAGTTCGCTCGACCAATATGTCGGTTGGTACAGGATCGCGCCGAACCGCGTGCTCACCGTGCGACGCGACGGCGATCGGCTCCAGGTGCAGGAATCCGTGCAGGGCGGTGCCGCGCTGCTGGCCGAAGGTGCCGATGTCTTCTCGATTCGAGGCCGTAATCTCCTGATCTTCCTGCGCGACGAGCAGTCCAGGGTCTCGCGCGTCCTGGTCCAGAATGCGGTCTTCGGCGCCCGTCTCGCGCCGCGGATCGATGCGGCGACGGCGCAGGCCGTCGAGGCCGACTTCGCACGCCGTCTCGCGCGGGTTCCGGATCGTTTCCGGGAGCAGGTCCCGGCCGACGGTGGCAAGGAGATGATCCTGCGCGGGATCGAGGATCTACGCCACGGCACGCCGAACTACGACCGCATGAGCGCGCCGCTCGCCGCCAAGGTGCACCGGCAGCTCGATGAAACGCGTGCGACGGTTGTGGCGCTCGGCGCGCTGGAATCGATCTTCTTCCGTGGCGTCGGGCCCGGCGGCTACGACATCTATGGCGCCAAGTTCGAGAACGGCACGGCGGAATTCCGCCTGCTGATCGACCCCGACGGCAAGGCCGGCGATGTGATCTTCCGGCCCGACGGCAATGACGAGCTCGGCGGTATCGTCTCTTGCTCGGATGAGGCGAGTGTGCGCGGCCGCGCCGGCACGTCGCCGATCAGGATCATGGTCTATAACGAGATGGGCGACGACATCCAGGTCTTCAATCTCGACGCCGACGGTAATCGCAGGATGCAAAGCGTCGTCAGGCCCAACGTGTCGTGGGCCGCGGTGACCACCGTGAACAATCCCTGGGTGATTGCCGACAAGTCCGGGCGGTGCGTGGAGATCCTGGTGCCGGGCCGTCAGACCCGCTTCCACAATGTCGAGGCCGCGAACATTGGAACGCGGCCGGGGCGCGCGGCGCGCCGCGCCGTTCCGATCGCGAATGGCGAGGAGATGCTGCGCAGTTACATCGAAAGCGTCGGCAAGGGGCAGCCGGAGTACGAGCACATGACGTCGGAAGTGGCCGACATCACGCGTCAGCAGCTTCCGTTCGATCAGGCGATCCTGACGCGGCTCGGCGCGTTGCGTGCGGTCTCTTTCCGCGGCGTCACCGCGCTCGACAGCGACATCTATGTCGCCCAGTTCGCCAACGGTTCGGCGGAATGGCGGATCGGCGTCAGGAACGGAACGATCACGAAGATCGCACTGGGGCCGAATTTCTAGCAGCGCGCGTCCGCAGCCTGCGGATATGCGCTCGCCCGGCGGGTGGTCGGCGATGCCATCAATCCCGCCTTGCGCCCGCCAGTCCTAAACGCTACAATCTGTAACACTACGTTTCGTAGCCTGACGTACGGCCGGGTTCATGATGTGCACGCTGACGCAACGGGAGCTCGACTTTCTCGCCAGCCTGAAAACCGGTTGGCGGCTGCTCTATCGGCGCGAACTGATGCGGCTCATCAACGGTGACGTCGAACTGAGTGAGGCGCGGCCGGAGAAGCGCCCGATCGTCTGGTGCGGGCTATCGGGCTGATTTTTCGCGATCCTGTGTCGATTCAGGACATTTAACTGTGGTGGAATCATCACAGCCGGCGCGAAACAATTGCGGCCCCAGGGCCGCTTTTGTTCAGCCAAGGTTCTGCCCTCATTGCCCACCGAAACTTAGGCGTGTTCGGAGGGCGCATCATGTCTCGCTTTGCACGTGCCGAAACTGCCCCGATTTCGCCAGCAACCGCGCCCCGGTTGCTGCTCGCCATCATCGGTGCCGCATCGCTCGCCGCGTGCGCACAATCACCGGTTGGCCGCCAGAAAGCCGATCTTGCTCCGACCATAAGGCAAACCGCGATCGAGCGTCCGCACAGGGTGGCGGCGCTGCATCCGCATCCGATCTACAGGCCGCGTTCGCCGGACCACGTCGCGAGCGCCAGGCAGACGGCGTCGCAGGGCGTTGCGAGCTTCTACTCGGATACGGAGACCGCGAGCGGCGAGAAGTTCGACAAGAACGAATTGACCGCGGCGCATCCCAGTTTGCCGTTCGGCACCAAGCTGCGCGTCACCGACGTGTCCTCCGGCCGCTTCGTGACCGTCCGGGTCAACGATCGCGGCCCTTTCGTTCGCGGCCGCGTGGTCGACATCTCGCCGTCAGCTGCCGAGGCGCTCGGCATGGTCGATAAGGGCGTCGCCAATGTCCGGCTCGACGTCGTGCAATAGGGCGGCACGCGTCGAGATCGACGCGCCGCGCTTAACCGGCTGTTAGCTGCTCTCACGCACCATGGGTGCCCGGCAATTCGGGACTTTGGGGGAGACGACGCTTGAACACGATCCAGTATCTCGAAGATCAGGCTGCGCGCGCCGAGCGACTTGCCAAACGGATCACGGATACGCTGACGATCGAAAAGCTCCTGACCTTCGCCGGCGAACGTCGCCGCGAGGTCGAGGTCATCGCCGGCAGGCGACGCGGCTGACGCCCGTAATCCTCAGCTATGGCTCTCGACGAAATCGCTGAGATAGTCGGGAAGCGTCACGCCGTCGATATCGCAGCGCGCGCGAATTTCGCCGGCGATCTCGTTCGAGATATCCTTCATCCAGTGTTCGAGCGTGTTGAACGAGATCACCTTGATCGGATCGTTGAAGCAGCCCGCCACAAGCTCGCCGATCGTGGCGTCGAGGTCGCTCCGCTCGATGGGGATTTCAGCCCCTTCGCCGCGGCGATCAATCACCACGAACAGGGTCTGGTCTGCGCCATAGGGCACGGTCGGATCGGGTACGCTGGCATCTCGCATCGCAGGCACTCACGCCTTGACTTCCACGCATTGGCTTCCGATCCCTGATAACAGGACCCGCCGGAAGAAGGTTCCTGCTGTTGCGCGCCTTCACAGAAATTCGCGTAGTCGCGACAGCTCGGTGACGTGCTCGGGCGAGAGAATATCGGTCACCAGTGGCGGCTGCGGCGCCGTGTGAATCTCATAAAGATGTCGGGTTGCCGGCGGCTTCGCCATGAAAGCCGAGATGCACTGGTCGAGCGTGCCTTCGCTGACCTGGTAAGAGTCTCGGTCCGGCCGGCGCTCGTTTGCGAGCGACGGCCATTTATGCAGCGCGGCGCGCGCGCTGAAATCGACCTTTGACTCGACTGATACGCCGCCCATCGCCCCCGCCTCACGCAAAAAGAACCCCAGCACGCAACACCTCGCGTGCCAGGGTCATACCCATCACTGCATCTCAATGCCACGTTCTGAGAACGCGGCGGCCGGGAAAAGGTTCCCGGCCAATGGCGGCCTAGCTCGCGGCCGCCGCGATCTCATGCCCTGGGCTCGCATGGCCCTGGCTGGTCTCGTCGCCGCTTCGGACCTCCGGCGGAAGCCCGGCGAAGCGCCGCAGCGCCTGGGCCATCTGCACCCGGCCCTGGACGCCGGTGATCACCACGTCGACCATTGCAAAGGACGAGTGGAAATGGCCGCGCGCCCTCAACTGCTCGACCGGAACGCCGGCGGCAGCCATCGCTTCCGCATAGGCGATGCCTTCGTCGCGCAGCGGATCGAACTCGCAGGTGACCACAAGGGCAGGTGGCAGGCCCGCGACCTTGCCGCGCAGCGGCGAGACGCGCGGATCGGTGCAGTCGGCCGGCGAGCAGTAGAGGTCCCGGAACCAGTACATCAGCGACTGCGTCAGGAAGTAGCCGGTCGCATTCTCGGTGTAGGACGAGTGGTCGATGCTGCAGTCGGTGACCGGGCACACCAGCAGCTGGCCGGCGATCTGCGGGCCCCCACGATCGCGCGCGAGCTGGCAGGTAACGGCCGCGATGTTGCCGCCGGCGCTCCAGCCCGCCACCAGCACCGGGCCCGGCTTGCCGCCGAGCTCGGCCAGATGCTCGGAGATCCAGCGCGTTGCCGCATAGCCGTCTTCGGCGGCCGCCGGGAAACGGTGCTCGGGCGCGTGGCGATAGCCGACGCTGACGAAGGTCAGGCCGGTCCGCCGCACCATGTCGCGGCAGAACGGTTCGTCCGATTGCTCGTCGCCGAGCACCCAGCCGCCGCCATGGAAATAGACTACGATTTGATGCGGTCCGGGCGTGGCCGGCTTGTAGACGCGATAGGGCAGCGGTCCATCCGCGCCGGGCAAAATGCCGTCGACGATGTCGCCGATCGGCCGTCCTGCGGGGCGGCTCTTGTTGAACTCGTTGACGAAGGCGCGCGCGCCGATCGCGCCCATCGACTCGATCGGCGGCAGGTTCAGCGACGCCAGCAGGTTCAGCACCAGCCGCACGTCCGGCTGCAGCCGTACCACCTCGCCGTCATTGCACTGCGCGGCGCCGTTGGGGCCGGTGAGCTTGAAGCCGAGCATGCCGCGGCTCGTGACCTCGTCGCAGATACGGCGATAGGGGCCGACGCCGCCGGTGTAAGGCATCAGGCCCTGCACCTTGCCGGGAACGTTGGCGCCCGTGTACCAGGTGTTGGCGAGCCGATGCAGGGTCACCATCGAGCAGTCGGCCATGTGCCGGCCCCAGCCGGCCTGTGCCGTTTCGGTCGGCTCGATCGTGGTGAAGCCGGCATCGCGCAATGCAGCCAGGCGGTCGACGACCCAGTCGACATGCTGTTCGATCGACACCGGCATGTTCGACAGCACCGACGGGCTGCCGGGCCCGGTGATCATGAAGAAGTTCGGAAAGCCTGCGACCGTGAGCCCGAGATAGCTTTGCGGCCCCTGCGCCCAGACATCGGTCAGCGACTTGCCGCCGCGCCCGGTGATCGGATGCACGGCGCGGATCGCGCCGGTCATGGCGTCGAAGCCGGTCGCGAACACGATGGCGTCGACATCGAACTGACGTTTGCCGGTGGTGATGCCGGTTGCGGTGATCGCCTTGATCGGCTCCTGCCGCAGATTGACCAGCGTGACGTTCGGCCGGTTGTAGGTCGCATAGTAATTGGTATCGAGGCAGGGACGCTTGGCGCCAAACGGATGATCGTGCGGCATCAGCGCCGCCGCGGTCTCCGGGTCCTTCACGGCGGCGGCGATCTTCTCGCGGATGAGTTCGCCGATCAGCGCATTGCCGTCGAAATCGACGCCCTGATCGGCCCAGAGTTGCGTCAGGATATGGACGAGGTCGCCGGCAGCCCAGGCGCGCTCGAAACGTTCGCGACGCTCGGCGTCGCTCAACTGCCAGCTCACCACCGTCTGCTGCGGATACGGCACGCCGGCCATCGACTGGCGCGCTTGATCGCGATAGGCGGCGCGGTCGCTTTCGAAGAAGGTCCTGCGATCCTCAGGCGCCGGGCCGTTATGCGCGGGCAGCGCGAAATTCGGCGTGCGCTGGAACACGGTCAGATGCGCGGCCTGCTCGGCAATCAGCGGGATCGACTGGATGGCCGACGAGCCGGTGCCGATCACGGCGACGCGCTTGCCCGCGAGATCGACGCCGTCATGCGGCCAGCGTCCGGTGAAATAGATCTTGCCTTCGAAATCCTTGACGCCGTCGATCTCCGGCGGCTTCGGCGCGGAGAGGCAGCCGGTGGCCATGATGTAGTGGCGGCAGGAGACCGGCGCGCCGTTGTCGGTGCAGAGCTGCCAGCGCTCCGTCGCCTCGTCCCATCTGGCTTCGGTCACCTTGGTCCTGAAGCGGATATCGCGGCGCAGATCGTAGCGATCGGCGACGAAGCCGAGATAGCGCAGGATCTCGGGCTGGGTCGCGTATTTCTCCGACCAGGTCCACTCGTTGTCGAGTTCCGGATCGAAGGTGTAGCTGTAGTCGATGGTCTGGATATCGCAGCGCGCGCCGGGATAGCGGTTCCAGTACCAGGTGCCGCCGATATCGCCGGCCTCGTCGAGACCGACGGCCGAGAGGCCGGCCTTGCGCAGGCGATGGAGAAGATAGAGGCCGGCAAATCCGGCGCCGACCACGGCAACATCGACCTGTTGGGCTGTTCCGCTCGCCGTTTCGGGCTCACGCGCGGCAACCATTGCATCAGGCATGGCATTCCTCCCGTGTATTTTGTTTTGCCGGCAGGCTAGCGCTGCAGGCTCGGCTTGTCATCAGAGCAAGTGCAATCTTCGGTAGTCGTTTGCGGCCTCGTCGTGGCGGCGCGAAGGTTGCTTCGATGCACGCATCGCGATGCACAATGGCCGTGACTGGGCCGTGATTGCCCGGGCTAATCATGCACGATCCGTCTGTGTATGCTTGCGGTTACAAGCCACGCGTACCGGCCGGACGTCATGACAGAGTTGAGTGAGAGAACCAAAGCCAACATGGACGTTGTCCTGGAGGAGACGTGCCGCCAATTGCCGCATGGCGGCGATCACGACAGCCGCAGGTTCATCGCCGAGCGCCTGATCGAGGCGGCGCGGTCCGGTCACTCCACGCTCGGCGAGCTCGGCATCATCGCGCGGCGCGCGCTGGCGGAGATCATTGCCAAGGGCGGCTAGCCGCCGCCACGGCGCTTGCCTCGCCGCTGGGCGTGGACGTAACCTCAAGGGGAACCTTTTCGCGCATCGAGATCACCCGAAGATGCGGTTCCTGCTGGCACTCGTCGCGGCGTCCGTCGTTCTCTGCTGTGCGGGCAGGGCCGTGGCCCAGCCGGTCGGCCAGTTTCCGTTTGCATTGACCCGCGAAGGCCAGATGCTCGGCGCGGTCGAGGGCGAGGTGGCGTCGTTCAAAGGGCTGGCCTATGCCGCGCCGCCGGTCGGCAGCCTGCGCTGGCGTCCGCCGCAGGCCTTGCCCGAGAGTTCGGAGATGATCACGGCCTACGACTACGGGCCGCCCTGTCTCCAGCCCTTGATGCCGGCTTCGCGCGAAAATTGCCTCACGCTCAACGTGTTTCGCCCCTTCGGCGTCGACGGGCCGCTGCCGGTGATGGTGTTCATCCATGGCGGCGGCTTTGTCACGGGGACCGCCAATGATCCGCTGTTTGATGGCGCCAGGCTCGCGCAGGCCGGGCTCATCGTGGTCACCGTGAATTATCGTCTGGGTGCGCTCGGCTGGCTCACGCATCCCGCGCTGTGGGACGGCGGTTCCGGCAATTTCGGCTTGATGGACCAGATCACGTCGCTGCGCTGGGTGCGCGACAACATCGCGGCGTTCGGTGGCGATGCGAACAACGTCACGCTGTTTGGCAACGGCGCCGGCGCGACATCGATTGCGCTGTTGATGCTGTGCGCCCAATCACGCGATCTCTTCCAGAAAGCCATTTTGCAATCGGTGCCCGGCCGCGCGCGCCTGCCGTCGTCGCAAGAGGCCGAGGCCGCAGGCCGGGAGTTTGTCGCCACGCTCGGGCACGAGGGGGATTTGCGCTCGGTCGAACCGGCACGGCTGCTTGCCGCTGAAAGGCGTCTGCTGGAAACATCGCCACGCAGCTTTGCGCCGGCGGTGGATGGAAATTTGGTGACGGAGGACATCGCCGCCGGATTTGCAGCGGGACATCAGAGCCGCATTCCCCTGATCGTCGGCTCGAACGAGGACGAGACCCGCTTCGACAGCGAGCTGGAGATCAAGGAGGTGCTGTCATCGTCCGGCGAGAACGTCGGCGAACTGCGCAAGCTCTATCCTGACGCCGTCAAATCGTCAGACGTTGCGGGGAGCTTCTACACTGACAAGGTCTTCTCCGAGCCGGTGCGAATGCTCGCCAGGCTTCATGCTGCGACCGGCGCGCCGACCTTCCGCTATCGCTTTGCCTATGTGCCGGAAGCCCGGCGCGGCAATCCCGACGAAGGCCACGGGCGCGAGTTGCAGTTCATCTTCGGCGCCGAGGGCGTGCCCGGCGCGGGCATCTTCTCGCGCAGGGATCGCGAGGTCGCAAACCGCATGCGGGCCTATTGGATCAATTTCGCAAAAAGCGGCGATCCCAACGGCACGGAGCTGCCGCATTGGGATGCGGCCTCAGATCGCGATCGTCTGCTGCTGATCGCGAACGATCGGATCGCGAGCGGTGACGACCCCTGGTCGGAGCGTCTGGACCGCATCGCGCATGAGAGCAAAAAATGAGTTGGATTTAGGCCGCGAGCTCGACGCGCGGGGCCGCGCTGAGCCGGTCTTCCTCCAGATAGTCCATCGCGCCGTCCTTCTCGACGGCGTAGAACTGCTGGCCTTCCTTCGAGCGGTAGGCGGCACGGACGACCCCGCGACGGCCCTTGTCGCTGTTGACGACGTCCCCCAGCGCAAACTTCTTCATCTCAACGTCTCGCTTGTCTTCTGGCCGATTCCTTCGGCCACGGCTGGATTGTGGGCGGCAAATCGTTAACGGCTTGCTAACCATACCGGTTTGCCTATGCTCGCCGCCGATCGCGCGGGCCGTTCGCACGCGCATGTTGTCAACGAGACGAGCCGGCACAAATGACGCGATTTCCGACCCTCTTCCTGTCGCATGGCGGCGGCCCCTGGCCCTTCATGGAGGACAGGCGGGTGCAGTATGCCAAGACCGTTGCGGAGTTCGGCCGGTTGCCGCAGCTTCTGCCCGCGCGGCCGAAGGCGGTGCTGGTCATCACCGGCCATTGGGAGGCCGACGCCTTCACCGTGTCGACCTCGGCGCATCCGCCGATGGTGTACGACTATTACGGTTTCCCCGAGCATACCTATCACATCGAATATCCGGCGCCGGGCCAGCCCGAGCTTGCCGTAGAGGTGAAGGCGCTGCTTGCGCGCGCCGGCCTCGATTGCCGGGAAGATGCCAATCAGGGTTTTGACCACGGCACCTTCGTGCCGCTCGGCCTGATGTATCCGAATGCGGACATTCCGATCGTGCTGCTGTCGCTGAAATCGAGTTACGGCGCGGCCGAGCACATCAAGGCCGGGCAGGCGATCGCGTCGCTGCGCGACGAAGGCATTCTGGTCGTCGGCAGCGGGCTCACCTATCACAACATGCGCGGTTTTGGACGCGCGGAGTCGAAGCCGGTGTCCTACGACTTCGAGGCTTACCTGAACGAGGCGATCAGCGCGCCAGATGCGGCGCGCCGCACCGCGATGCTGGTCGATTGGGAGAGTGCGCCTGGCGCGCGCCTCGCCCATCCCCGCGAAGACCATCTGCTGCCGCTGATGGTTGTCGCCGGCGCTGCCGGCAGCGATGTCGGCCACCGCGTTTTTGTCGACGAGGTCGCGAATGTGGCGATGGCGTCGTATGTGTTCGGATGATGAGACTCTTCTCCCTCTCCCCGTTCTTACGGGGAGAGGGTTGGGGTGAGGGGCCGTCTCCGCAATCGCGGTGACAATTGGACTCGCGGAGACTCCCCCTCACCCGGATCGCACCGGACGATGCTTCGCATCGCCGAGGCGATCCGGCCTCTCCCCGCAAGCGGGGAGAGGCGAAGAAAGCCTCACCCGTATCTCAGCTTCATCACCAGGATGCCGCCGGCGAGCAGCATGGTGATGGCGTTGGCGGCGACCAGCGGCGCGTCGCCTGAGAGCAGGCCGTAGATCAGCCAGAGCGCCAGGCCCAGCACCATGATGAGAAACATGCCAAGCGAAATGTCGCGCGCCGAGCGGGTCTTCCAGACCTTGAGGACCTGAGGCGCATAGGCGACGGTGGTGCAGGTGGCGGCGGCAAAGCCGATCAACTTGATCGCGAAGGGTTCCATGCCGGCTCTATAGCACGGATTCGACGGTGGTCACGCCGCGCGGCGGGATGCCATCAAGTCGCGATAGAGCGCGGCGTATTCGCCGGCGCGGTTGCGCCAGGAGACATCGGTCGCAAGGCCCGTGAGCTGCAATTGCCGCCACGCCGCCTTGTTGTGGAACGCGAAGCTCGCGCGTCCCAGCGCAGCCGAAAGATTTGCTGATGTGACCGGTCCGAACGTGAATCCCGTTGCCTCGCTGACGGTATCGGCGAGTCCGCCGACGCGCGACACGATCGGCACGGCGCCGTAGCGCAGCGCGCAGAGCTGGGTCAGGCCGCACGGCTCGAACCGCGACGGCACCAGCAGTGCGTCCGAGCCCGCCTGGATCAGATGCGCCAGCGCCTCGTCATAGCCGATCACAGCCGCGATCCGCCCCGGATGACCACGCGCCGTTCCCTGGTAGCGATCCTGGAGCTCGGCATCGCCGCTGCCGAGCAGAGCCAATTGCATGCCGTCGCCGAGGATGGTGGGCATCGCCTCGAGCAGGAGATCGAGCCCTTTCTGCCACGACAGGCGGCTGATGACGCCGAGCAGCAGCGCATCCGGCCGCGGATCGAGGCCGAGCCGCTGCTGCAGCGCCGCCTTGTTGGCCGAACGAAATGACAATTCGTTCGCGCTGAAGCGATAGGCAATGTGCGGATCGGTGTGCGGATTCCAGACTGAAATGTCGATGCCGTTGATGATGCCGCTCAACACGCCTGCGCGCTCGCGCAGCAGGCCGCCGAGGCCCATGCCGCCTTCGTCGCTCTGGATCTCCCGCGCATAGGTCGGCGACACGGTGGTGATGCGATCGGCGAGTTGCAGCCCGGCTTTCAAAAAACTGATGCCGCCGAAATATTCGAGCCCGTGGACGTCGAACGACGCCTCCGGGGGCAGGCCGATCGCGTCCGTCAGCGCACGGTCGAACTTGCCCTGATAGGCCATGTTGTGAATGGTCATCACCGTGCCGGGCCGCGTTCCGCCGTCATAGTGCAGATAGGCCGGCGCGAGCCCGGCCTGCCAGTCGTGGGCGTGCACGACGTCGGGCACGAAAGCGGAGACCAGGCCGTGGCCGATATCGGCCGCCACGCGCGACAGCGCCGCGAAGCGCACGCCGTTGTCGGGCCAGTCGACACCTTCAGCGGTGACGTAGGGGGTGCCCGGTCGCGCATAGAGATGCGGCACGTCGAGCACGAACAGATCGAGCCCATCATGAGAGCCGGCGAGCAGCCGGCCCGGGCCGCCGAAATAATCCGGCCAGCGCCGGATTTCCTCCGCACCCGCGAGCAGCCGCATCACGTCCGGGTAGCCCGGCATCAGCGTGCGCATCTCGACGCCGTGCGCCTTCAGCGCGATCGGCAGCGCGCCCGCGACATCCGCGAGGCCGCCGGTCTTGATAATGGGGTAGACTTCAGAAGCGACCGCGAGGACGCGAACAGGCGTCATGTATTGAGCCTGTCGATCATGGTCTGGGTGATCAGCGAGATGCCCTGCTCGGTGGTGCGGAAGCGTTTTGCGTCGAGCTCGGGATCCTCGCCGACGACGAGCCCCTCGGGGATTTCGATGCCGCGGTCGATCACGACGTTCTTCAGCCGCGCTCCGCGCCCGACATTGACGTAAGGCATGATGACGGCGTTCTCGACATTGGCGTAGGAATTGATGCGCACGCCGGTAAACAGCAGCGAGCGGCGCAACGAGGCGCCGGAGATGATGCAGCCGCCCGAGACCAGCGAGCTCACCGCCGAACCGCGCCGGCTCTCCTCGTCGTGGACGAATTTCGCGGGCGGCGTGATCTCCGCATAGGACCAGATCGGCCAAGCGCGGTCGAACAAATCGAGCTCCGGAACCACGTCGGTCAAGTCGATATTGGCGGCCCAATAAGCATCGACCGTGCCGACGTCGCGCCAATAGGAGCCATCGTCGTTGCCGGAACGAACGCATGACGTTGAGAACTGGTGCGCGATCGCGCGGCCGTTCTTGACGATGTAGGGGATGATGTCCTTGCCGAAATCGTGATTGGAGTTCGGATCCTCGGCGTCACGCTTCAACTCGTCGAACAGGAATTTGGCGTCGAAAACGTAGATGCCCATGCTTGCGAGCGAGACGTCCGGCTTGCCGGGCATCGGCGGCGGATCCTTGGGCTTCTCCAGAAACTCCTGGATCCAGCCGTTCTCGTCGACATGTATGATGCCGAAGCCCGAAGATTCCGCGCGCGGCATTTCGAGGCAGCCCACGGTGACGTCGGCTCCGCTGTCGACATGCTGCCGCAGCATCACCTCGTAGTCCATTTTGTAGATATGGTCGCCGGCGAGCACGACGATGAAGCGGCAAGCATGCGACTCGATGATGTCGATGTTCTGGTAGATCGCATCCGCCGTGCCGACATACCACATGTTCTCAGAGACGCGCTGGCTCGCAGGCAGGATGTCAAAGCTCTCGTTGCGCTCGGGGCGGAAGAAGGTTCCAGCCCATCTGAAGATGCCGGATCAGGCTGTGCGCCTTGTACTGGGTGGCGACTGCGATGCGGCGGATGCCGGAGTTCACCGCGTTCGACAGCGCGAAATCGATGATGCGGGATTTGCCGCCGAAATAGACCGCGGGCTTGGCGCGCCGGTCGGTCAGCTCCAGCAGCCGGCTGCCGCGTCCACCGGCCAGGACAAACGCCAGCGCCTGGCGGGCAAGCGGCTCATTTCCGGCGGCACTCATGTCATCCTCCCACTCATGCTTGGCGCAGGCCCCAGGCCCGTTATCGCGAGGAGCCCGTTTGAGCCGCGCCATTGGCGCCGATAGTAGCGGTACGAATAGTAAATCGGGAAGGTGCTTGTTGGTTGCGAACGCGCGGGAAGCTTAATGCTTTGCCGTTCGCCACCGGCGCCTACCGGCATCGTCGTCCCGGTGTCATATCGGTGCGGCGGAGCCGGCCGGCAGCTGGTCACTATTGAGGCAGGTTCGGCCGTCTTGTGCGCTGCACGCGAAGTCGAGACGTTGGCGACGCGCCAGTTTGCTTTGGCTACGGCTCATGGTTACGGACCTTCTACCCGTCCTACCCGTCCGCGCCGGCGCGTCTCCCGGCGTCCTTTCGGTTTCGATTGAAGGTGAGGCAAGAATAACTCGCTGGCGAGATAGCCGCGCCCGATGTGATTGTTCTCCTCTCGGCCCTGCCGACAACAGCGACATTGCTATTCGAGCTGGCTCCCTTGCGGCGCAATCAGCGCCCGCCAAGATCAATCTGACGCCGAAACCATAACTCGGCCAGGAGATCAGAAATGGGCCTGCAAGAAACAAAAATCGAATCGCTTCCCTTCGTCACCGCTGAACTCAACTATCTCGCGCCGGTTTCCGGCAAGCCGCGCACCTACGCTTTCGATCCGCCACCGGGCGAGCCGAAAAGCACATCGCTGCCGGAGCCACACCAGGTCCCGATCTTCGATGCACGTTTGATTGCGAACAATCTCTCGCTCGATCGCGAGGGCTTTGTCCTGGTGCGCCATCCCAATCGGGTGAGGGACTTTTACAACGAGGAGGAAATTCGTGCGGTCTACTATCCGGCAGTCGAAGCTTTCCTACGTGCGACGTTGAAGGCCGACCGCGTCGTCATCTTCGATCACACGGTGCGCAAGCGCGTCGCGGGTGCGCCCGACATTCGCGGTGGCGGGCCGCGCCAGCCCGCGACCCGCGTGCATGTCGACCAGACTGTCACGTCCGGCGCCAATCGCGTGCGCGAACATTTGCCCGACGAGGCCGAGGAATTGCTTAGGGGGCGCGTGCAGGTGATCAATCTCTGGCGGCCGATCCGCGGCCCCTTGAAGGATTCGCCTCTCGCAATGGCCGACAGCACCACGGTCGCGCCTGAGGATCTTGTCGCCTCCGACCTGATCTATCCCGATCGTCGCGGCGAGACCTATTCGGTGACATACAATCCGAACCACCGCTGGTTCTATTTCCCGGAGATGACGGCGGACGAAGCGCTGCTGCTCAAATGCTATGATTCCGCGACGGACGGCCGCACGCGTTTCGGGCCGCATACCGCCTTCATCGATCCGACCACGCCGCCAGATGCGGCGCCGCGCGAGAGCATCGAGGTGCGCACGCTGGTCTTTCACAAACAGTAACAATGTGTGATGGCACTGCCGGGCATTCCCCCGGCAGTGACGAGGAACTTCGGGGAACAAAGACGTTTGTAGCGCCGGGCAGGGTCAACCCGGAGCGGTGCTGTGCGAGCGCAAACCATGCTATCCTTTTGTCTGGCCACTTCTTCGCTTCTTGCTTTCTCTGTTGCGAATGCCGAAAGCGGGCTTGCCTCGTATTACGGATATGGAAAAGCCGGCAAAGGCGGCGAGCTGACCTGCGCCCACCGCACGCGCCCGTTCGGCAGCGTGATCAAGGTGTCCTATGGCGGCCACTCGATTCAATGCCGCGTCAACGATCGCGGTCCCTTCATCCGCGGCCGCATCGTCGATCTCTCGGTGCCCGCCGCCCGCGCGCTCGGCATGATGAGTGCGGGCGTGGTGCGGGTCTCGGTGGAATAGCTCTGCCAGCACGCTATAGTGCCGCCCAAAGCAAGGGTAGGGGCGCTATGGCTGGGATCAAGGTCGGACTCGTCGGCTGCGGCTTCGTGTCGGAGCTGCATATGTATGCATTCCGGCGCGTCTTTGGCGTGGACGTCGAGGTCGCGGCGGTCGCCGCGCGGGGCGATCATGTCGTCGAGTTCGCCCGGCGTCACGACATTCCGCGCGTCTATCGCAGCTTTGCGGAATTGATCGCGCACGGCGCGCTCGACGTCATCGACATCTGCACGCCGCCAAGTCTTCATGCCGAGATGATCGTCGCGGCCATGCAGGCCGGCAAGCATGTGATTTGCGAAAAGCCGTTCGCCGGCTATTTCGGCCGTGACGGCGACCAGCAGCCGATCGGCAGGCATGTGCCGAAAGCGCTGATGTATGAACGCGTGCTGGAGCAGATGGACGCAACGCGGGCTGCGATCGAGCGCACCGGCAAGCTCTTCATGTATGCGGAGGACTGGATCTACGCGCCTGCCGTGACCAAGACCGCCGAGATTCTGACGGCGACGAAAGACAAAATCCTGTTCATGAAGGGCGAGGAGAGCCATTCCGGCTCGCACGCGGCGCATGCCGCGCAATGGAGGATGACCGGCGGCGGCTCGTTGATCCGGATGGGTTGTCATCCGCTCTCGGCGGTGCTCTATCTCAAGCAGGTCGAGGCGAGGGCGCGCGGCGAGACCATCAAGGTCGCCAGCATCACCGGCGATGTCGGCAACGTCACCGCGGGCCTGAAGCCGGAGGAGCGCACCTACATCAAGGCCAACCCGGTCGATGTCGAGGACTGGGGCACGCTGACCGCGACGTTCTCCGACGGCACCAAGGCCACGGTGTTCTCCGGCGACATGATCATGGGCGGCGTGCGCAATTTGATCGAGACTTACACGAACGGCGGCTCGCTGTTCGCCAACATCACCCCGAACACGCACCTGATGAGCTACCAGACCTCCGAGGAGAAGCTCGCCTCCGTCTACGTCACCGAAAAAGTCGACCGCAAAACCGGTTGGCAATATGTCTGCATCGAGGAGGAATGGACGCGCGGCTATCTCCAGGAGATCCAGGATTTCATGGAATGCGCTGCCACAGGCCGGCAGCCGCTGTCAGACCTCGCGCTGGCCTATGAGACGATCAAGGTGAACTACGCGGGGTACTGGGCCGCGGAAGAGGGACGGCGGGTGGTGTTGTAGAGGGGAGGCTGGGCCGAGTTGCGACCCTCTCCCACAACAAAGGGAGAGGGCGCCGATCGCGCCGAAGGCTCACAGGCAACGCATGGTGCCGTTCGGCATGCGCGTGGCCGGATGGCCGGTCTTGCGAATGCACCAGTCTTCGTTTTGACCGCCGGGAACGCAACGGCCTGCCCCATTGCGATGGGCGTTCGGACCGCAGCCGCCCAGAGCAAGAGCAGGCGTCGACGTCAACCACACGCCGGCCGAGAGAACAACGATTCCCAATAGAGCAGCAGAAAGAGCCTTCATGAATATCTCCACTTCTCACGCCATCGTCGGTGAATGGCGGCTTTCTATAGCACGGGCGCGTGAACCTCATAAATGACCGAGGCGCCCGGGCGTTGCGAAATGACATCGGTGTTGCGCGCTGGCCTCTCCCGCATGGATAGGGGCGTACTGTCAGCCTGCTGTCAGGAACCTCACGCCCCGTAGGTCGAGCCTTTTGGCAGCGGAAACACCGGGTCCTGAGTCCGGATGTTGGTCGGCCACACCACGGAAATATGCTTACCTGCGTTCTGCATCACCACCGGAGTCGAGCGTTCGTTCTGGCCGGAGAGCGGCGTGCCCGGCGGGAAGAATTTCACGCCATAGCCCTGGATGGTGCCGCCGGGTGGAATGTCGACGTCGAGGGCGGCCTTGCGAATGGCCTCCGGCTCGAAGCTGCCGTATTTCTCCTTGGCGACCGGCAGCACGTTGTTGAGCAGCACCCAAGTCTGGTTGAAACCCATGGAGCAGTGCGGCGGCACGTCGGTGGCGCCGGTCTTGGCCTGGTAGCGCGAGACCATGGTCTTGATCAGATCGCCAATCCCCGGCGCCAGCTTTGACGGATCGAGCAGCTGCGCCGGAACCGGATCGATGTTGCAGAAATTGTCGATGTCACCCGCGAACGTCGCGCGCAGCTTGTCGAGCTGGCTGTAGCCGGCACCGGCGCCGAACAGCATCTTGAAACGCAATCCGCTCTCGCGCGCCTGGCGCAGGAACAGGGTGATGTCGGGGTTGTAGCCGGCATGCGAGATCACGTCGGCCTTGGCGCGCTTGAGCTTGGTCACCAGCACCGAGAGATCGGGCGCGGAAGCCGAATAGCCTTCGCGCAACACGACCTGGATGCCGGCCTCCTTGGCGTAGGCCTCGTCGGCCGCCGCGACGCCGACGCCGTAGGGGCCGTCTTCGTGGATCAGCGCGACTTTGATGTCCTTCGGCTCCATACCGAGTTTTGTCTTCGCATGCTCGGTGATGAAGCCGGCGAAGGCCTGGCCGTACTGGTCGGAGTGGATCTGCGCGCGAAATACGTAGTGCAGGTTCTTGTCCTTGAACACGGCGGTCGACACCGCGGTCGTGATCCAGAGGATCTTCTTCTGCTGCTCGACCTTCGCCGCCATCGGCACAGCGTGCGCGCTGGAATAGACACCGTTGATGATGTCGATCTTTTCCTGGCTGATCAGGCGCTCGGCCTCGTTTATCGCGACATCGGCCTTGCTCTGGGAGTCGGCTGCGACCGGCACGATCTTGGTCTTGCCGCCAATGCCACCCTTTTCGTTGACGAGATCGATGGCGATCTGTGCACCTACAGAGGAGGCGACCGAGCCGCCGGCGGCGAAGGGGCCGGTGAGATCGTAGATCAGGCCGATGCGCAAATTCTCGGCTTGCGCCTGGGCCCGGGTCCAATCGAGGCTGAGTGTAGCGGCGGCAGCCGCCGTACCCTTCAGCAGCTGCCTGCGTGAAGTCGGCATCCTATCCTCCCTCAAATCCGTCTTATGATTGGTTGTTATTTTTTTTCGAAGTATGGGGAGGGGACAGGCGGAAAGTCAACATCGCCCAAGGTCGATACGGTCGGCGACGACACACGACGCAGCTGCGAAAGGAAAAGCCCGCCGTTCCTTACGGAGCGACGGGCTGAATGTCGGCTGATGCGCGTTACTGCGACAGCTTCACGAAGTTTGGAAACTTCAGCTGGCCTTCGGCAATTTTCTCTGGCCAGACCACGACCTGCTTTTCGTTCTGCCACTGGAAGACGAGGCCGGTGACGTATCCCGGGCCGGACTTGATGCCGTGGGTGAACTCGTCGTCCTTGCCGTAGAACTGGATATGGCCGATCGTGCCTTCGAAATTGGTCTTCTCCATCTCCGCGACCATCTTGTCGGGATCGGTCGAGCCGGCGCGCTTGATAGCGTCGGTGATGATGTAGACGTCGTCATAGGCGGTATAGCCGGTATAGGCCGGCGGCATGCCGTACTTGGCCGCGAAGGCCGCCGCAAACGGCTTTGTCTTCGGTGTCACCGCGACATCCGGCGTCGCGACCGCCAGCGAGGGCACGCCATCGGCGGCGCCATTGGTGTCCTTCCAGAAGGTCGGGCTCAGCGCCTGCGCGCTGATGCCGAACATGGGGATCGGCACCTGCTGGTTCTTCCATTGCACCGTCGGCTGCACGCCGACATGGGAGATGCCGGTGACGATCACGTCCGGCTTCTTGGCTTCCATGTTGTTGAAGATCGGCGTGAAGTCGGTGGTATCCGGCGAGAAGCGGACATGCTCCACCACCTTCAGGCCGGCCTTGGGCAGGCAGGCCTCGTAGCCGACGTCGAGCGGCTTGGTCCAGGCCGCATCCTCGCTCATGATCGCAACCGTCTTCATGTGCATCTTGTCGACGAGGAGATCCTTGGCCGCGTCGCAGACGATCTGGGCCTGCGCCGCCGAGGTCAGATAGCCGTGAAAGGTGTACTTGTTCTTCTCGTAGTCGTTGTGGATCGCCTTGGTGATCTCATTGGAGGCGGCGCCCGGCGTGATCAGCGGCATCTTCAGCCGCGCGGCCCAGGGCTCCAGCGCCAGCACGACCTCGCTGATATAGCTCGCGATCACCGCGGAGACCTTGTCCTCGCTCACCGCCCGCTGGAACGCACGCACGGAATCGGCCGACGAGCTCTTGTTGTCATAGGTGACGATCTCGATCTTGCGGCCCATAATGCCGCCCTTGGCGTTGATCTCGTCGGCGGCGATCTGCGCGCCGCCGGGCGTCGCAGCACCGGCGATCGACTGCACCTCGGCGATGACGCCGATCTTGATCGGATCGTTCGACTGCGCGTAGGCGGGGGCGGCGAGGCACAGCGCCAGCGCGGAGGCGAGGAGGAAGTTGTTGCTCAATGTCGTCGATGATCGCATGGTCGTTTCCCTTTCCTTGTTTTCTTGCCTTGTTTTCTTGCCTTGTTTTGTTGTTGTTGATAGGCGCGACCTAGAGAAAGTCGGCGCCGGCCTCGGTGGCGAAGCGGCCGGGATCGCCCTCCCAGACGATACGGGCGTGCTCCAGCACATAGACGCGGTCGGCATGCGGCAGCGCAAAGGTTACGTTCTGCTCGCCGAGCAGCACCGTGATCGACGTGGTCTGCCGCAGCCTCGTGAGTGCCTTGGACAGGAGTTCGAGGATGACGGGCGCGAGCCCCAGCGTCGGTTCGTCCAGGATCAGGATCTGCGGCTGCATCATCAGCGCGCGGCCGATGGCGAGCATCTGCTGCTCGCCGCCGGAGAGTGTCTGCGCCAGTTGCCCCTGACGTTCTCTGAGGATCGGGAATAGCTCGAACAGCCAGGCGAGCTGGACGGCACGCTTGTCCTCGGTGAGATGCTGCCCGCCGAGATCGAGATTTTCCCGCACGCTCATCTCGCCGAACAATTCACGCGATTCCGGACACTGCACCAGGCCGCTGCGGGCGATTTTGGCCGGGCTCGTGCCGCGCAGCTTGTCGCCGCCGCGGATGATCTCGCCGGTGTAGGGCAGAAAGCCTGAGATGGTGTTGAACAGCGTGGTCTTGCCGGCGCCGTTGAGACCGACGATGGAGACGAACTCGCCCTCGTGGATATGGATCGAGACGTTCTCCAGCGCCTGGGCTTTGCCATAGAACACGCTGACATTCTCGACCTGGAGCAGCGGCACCTTGTCCTTGAAGCTGGTCTCTGGCCGCGCATGGGTCCCAAGCGCGCCGCCGAGATAAACCCGCCGCACAGTCTCGTTCTTCATGACGTCGTCGGCTTTGCCGGTGACGATTTCCTCGCCGAGATACATCGCCAGAACGCGGTCGACCAGCGCCGCGACGCTCTTGACGTTGTGATCAACCAGCATCACCGCGCGACCTTCGTCGCGAAAGCTGCGGATCAGATCGGAGAAGATTTCGACCTCGGCGCGCGTCAATCCGGCAAAGGGCTCGTCCACCAGCACGACCTTGGGATCGCGCGCGATTGCCTTTGCGAGTTCGAGCCGTCGCAGATCGGCAAACGGCAGGGTCGGCGGGCGGCGGTTCATCACCGAGCCTAGCCCGACGCGGTCGGCGATCCATTTGGCGCGCTCGAGCAGCGCCTTGTCCGGAAACAGCATGAACAGGCTGTCCGGCAGCAGCGCGACCATGATGTTCTCCAGCACCGTCTGCCGGTTCAGCGGCCGCGAGTGCTGGAACACCATGCCAAAACCTTTGCGCGCGATCTTGTGCGCGGGCAGGCCGGCGACATTCTCGCCCTCGAAGATGACTTCGCCGGCAGTCGGGCGCTCGATGCCCATCACGGTCTTCATCGCGGTTGATTTGCCCGAGCCGTTCGGCCCGATCAGGCCAAAGATCTCGCCGCTGTTGACCTCGAAGCCGAGGTTCTTGACTGCCGTCAAGCCACCGAAACGCTTGGTCAGGCCGCGGACTTCGAGCACGGGCCGGTTTGAGAGCCTCTGATCCATTACGAGCGAGCCTCGCGCGAGAGGGCCGCTCCGAGGAAGCCGCCGGGGAAGAACAGCACGACGAGGAGGGCGACCGCCGAGACGATGAAGGTCGCAAGCTCGCCGGTGGGGCGGAGGAATTCGCCGGCGACGATCAGGAAGATCGCCCCTAACGCTGCTCCAAGCACGGTACGCCTTCCGCCGAGCACGGCGGCGACGATGACGTTGACGCCGACCGCGACGTCGACGACGGTGCCGACCGACGCCGTGCCGAAGTAGAACACCAGCAGTGCGCCCGACAGGCCCGAGAAGAACGCGCTGACGATGAAGGCGGCGAGCTTGTGCTTGACGATGTTGAAGCCGAGCGCGCCGGCCTGCACCGGGTCCTGGCCGCTCGCCTGCAACACCAGTCCGACCGGTGATTGCGACAGGCCGTAGAGGATCGCGGCCGAGATCGTCATGAAGCCGAGCGCGATCCAGTAATTGGCGCCGGCATTGATGGTGATGACGTCGGGGATGGTGAGACCGATCTCACCGCCGGTGAGGTCGGCGAACACGACGATGAAATTTTGCAGCATCAGCACCGCAACCAGCGTGGTCAGGCCGAAATAGGGCCCGCGTACGCGGAGCGCCGGCAATGCCAGCACGAGGCCGGCGATGACGGAAGCGAGCGCCCCCAACACGATGCAGAGATAGACCGACCAGCCGTATTGGGCATTGAGAATGCCGGCGGTGTAGGCGCCGACGCCGATCAGGAAGGTCGGCCCGAAATTCACTTCGCCTGCGAAGCCGAACAGCAAGTCCCAGGCCATCGCGAACACGCCGAAATAGAACGCGACCGTGAGCAGGCCCAGCACGTAGCCGGAGACATAGAGCGGCAGCGTCGCCGCGATCACGACCAGCGCAAGCGAGACGAAGAACAGGCGCGAGGTAAAGAACGTGCCCATCTCAGCGCCTCCCCAGAAGGCCCTGAGGCCGGATATACATCACGAACACCAGCAGCAGCAGCGCCGGAATGGTACGGTAGGCCGGCGAGACCAGATAGGCCGTCAGCGTTTCGAGATAACCGACCACGAAGGCCGCGATCAGCGAGCCGGAGACGCTGCCGAGGCCGCCGAGCACCACGATCGAGAACGCGCTCGCGGTCAGTGGTCCCACGCTGTAGGAGGAGACGCCGAGAAACATGCCGAGCAGCACGCCGGCGATGCCGGCGAGGATGCCGTAGATCGCCCACACCACGACGTAGATGTTGGTGAGCTCGAGGCCGAGCAGCGTCACGCCGCGCGGGTTCATCGAGGCCGCCAGCACCGCCTTGCCGGTGCGGGTGCGGTTCACCAGCAACCACAGCAGCGCGATGACGAGGCAGCAGACGATCGCGGTGAAAATCTCGTTCTTGGGCGTGCGGACACCGAGCACGTCGACGACGCCCTGGACGATCGGCAGCACGGTCTTGGCATTGTTGGTGAAGAAATAAGCGATCAGCTCCTGGATCATGATGCCCCAGAGCAGCGTTCCCGTGAGGACGAAGATTTCCTTCTCCTCGTTCGGAATGCGCCGGGAGTCCTGGATCGGCTTCACCACCGCGAAGTAGGTGGCAAAGGCAGCTATGAGGGCGACCGCGACCCCGATCAGCGCGCCGGCATAGGTGCCGACACCAAGCACGCTGGCCGCGGCCCAGGCCGCCACCGCTGCGGCCACCATGATGGCACCGTGGGAGAGATTGAGGACGCCGGAGACGCCGAAGATCAGCGTGAAGCCGGTGGCACCGAGAGCGTAGAGAGCGCTGATGGCAAAGCCATCGATCAGAATCTGGAATGCTTGCATCTATGATTGGCCTGGTGGCAGCCAGGCTGCCGCTTTGAGGGAGGGGCTGGCCGCAAGGAGCGCAAGTGGAAGCTCCCGGGAGGTGGTCCCGGGAGCATGTTCCTTGCCGATCAGTTGCTGAGCTTGATGAAGCTCGGGAACTTGATGTCGGCCTTGGCGACATCCTTGGGCCACACCGCGATTTGCTTGCCGTCCTGCCATTGCAGCATCAGCCCGGTGATCAGGCCCTTGCCGTATTTGATCGAGTGGGTGAACGGATCGTCCTTGCCGTAGAACTGGACGCGGCCGATCGTGCCTTCCCAGTCGGTCTTCTCCAGCGCATCGACCAGCTTGTCGGCGTCGGTCGAGCCGGCCCGCTTCACCGCATCGGCGATGTAGTAGACCTCGTCATAGGCGGTGTAGCCGGCATAGGACGGATAATTGCCGAACTTCTTTTTGAAGTTTTCGGCGAACGGCACCGATTTCGGCGTGACCGCGACGCCAGGCCCGGAGACGCCCTGATAGAGCACGCCTTCGGCGGCCTGGTTGGTGTCCTTGCCGAACGTTTCGTTGGTCGCCTGCGAGGAAATGCCGAACATCGGGATCGGCACCTGCTGGTTCTTCCACTGCACCGTCGGCTGCACGCCGACATGGGAGATGCCGGTGATGATCACGTCGGGCTTTGAGCCCTCGATCTTGTTGAAGATCGGGGTGAAGTCGGTGGTGTCAGGCGAGAAGCGGATGTGGTCGAGCACCTTCAGCCCGATCTTGGGCAGGCATTCCTCGTAGCCGACATCGAGCGGCTTGGTCCAGGCGGCGTCCTCGCTCATGATGACCGCCGTCTTCATGTGCATCTTGTCGACGAGCAGGTCTTTGGCGCCGTCGCAGACCGAGAGCGCCAGCGCCGCCGAGGTCAGGTAACCGTGGAAAGTGTATTTGTTCTTCTCGTAGTCGGCATGGACGCTCTTGCTGATCTCGTTGGAGGCGGCGCCCGGCGTGACGAAGGGCGTCTTCAGCCGCGAGGCCCACGGCTCCAGTGCCAGCACGACTTCGCTGATGTAGCTCGCGATGACCATGTTGACCTTGTCCTCGTTCACTGCGCGCTGGAAGGCGCGCACTGAATCCGCCGAGGAGGAGTGGTTGTCGTAGGAGATGATTTCGATCTTGCGACCGTCGACGCCGCCGCTCGCGTTGATCTCGTCGGCGGCGAGCTGTGCCGCCTGCGGGATCGATGCGCCGGCGATCGCCTGCGCCTCCGCAATCACGCCGATCCTGATGGGATCGGCCGCAAATGCCGCGCCTGACGCCGTCACCAGTGCGCCGATCGAGGCCGCACCGAGCGCTATTCGCAATGCAACAGAGAGTGCATTATTCATGTTGTTCTCTCCCTTTAAACAGGCCTCTTCGAGCCATTATGTCGCGACTATAACGGCGAGAGAATCCTCGGCAAGTGAAACTGTATTCAGGTTTGTACGATGGGGACTAAAGTCTAGCGCTGCGCAAATCGCAGGCAGCGGCGGGGCGCGGGCCCGCTATTTTTACGCGCAGGCATGCAGATTTCGTCGACGGGCATGCATTTGCATTGCGGACGCAGCGCGATGCATGGATCGGCCTGGCGTGCTTGCAGCGGCGACGCATCGAGCGGCCGAAGCCCAACGCGAAGCTCGGCGCCGTGCTCACGAGCTACGTCATCACAGCCGAGGCGAACTTGCGTGGACAGCGCGCGTGCTCTCTCTGCCTCGTTGATCACACAGCTCGTGGCGCTGCATCACGTGCACCGTGTTTCAAAATGTTTCACCGGGGCGTCACAACCCGCAGCTACGTTCACCGCGGCAATTCGAAGCTACGGGCGGCCTTTCTCTCATTCCGTAAATCAGGCTTGGCGCAGGACAACGCGACGTTGTCGCTGTGGTGAGTCTTCTTTTGTCAAAAACTATCAGGAGAGCAATCATGATGAGACTTGGTGGCGGGAAGTTGGAAGGCGTTTACCGCAAGCTGCGCAGGATGAGCTTTCTCGTGCTGGCAGCCTGCTTCGCGATTGGTCCGGTGGTCGGCGCGCATGCTGACGATGACGATCGGGACAGGGGCGGCGAGAGCCGGGCTTACGCCATCGGGCTGTGGGGCGATCTGCCCTATTCCGACCTCCAGGCGCAGGTCGGCGTGCCGAACCTGATCGCCGACATGAACGACCAGAAGCTCGCCTTCACGGTGCATGATGGCGACCTGAAAGCCGGCAGCGGCACGCCAGGATCCGTGACGCCGACCACGTGCAGCGACGCTCTCTACCAGCAGGGGCTCGGATATTTCAACGCGCTGAAATCGGCCGCGATCTTCACCCCCGGCGACAACGACTGGACCGACTGCGACCGGCCGGCGAACGGCGCGTTCTCTTCGCGAGAGAGGCTCGACTACGAGCGGAAGCTTTTCTTCAGCACCGACTATTCCCTTGGTCAGCGACCGATCAAGCAGCAGGTGCAGCACGACAAGCTGTGTCTCGACCACAACAACCAATTGACCGGCTGCGTCGAGAATCGCCGATGGATCATGAACGGCGTCGTCTACGCCACGCTCAACATTCAGGGATCGTGCAACAATCGTTGCGATACGCTGCCCGACGACGCCGAATGGGCCGCGCGCAACAACGCCAGCATCCTCTGGATGCAGCAGACCTTCGACATGGCGCGAACCTACCGCGCCTCGGCGATCATGTTCATCTCGCAGGCGGACCCGGGCTGGGATCAGTCGGACGGAACCCGCTCCCCGTTGCGTGACCCGAAGACGCTTGCGGAAACCGATGCCAATCCGGACGGTTTCCAGACCTTCCTGCTGGCGCTACGCGATGAAGTGGTCGGCTTCGGCAAGCCCGTCGCTTACGTCCATGGCGACTCCCACTATTTCCGGATCGACCGGCCGTTTCTCGATGCCAAGGGCCGTCGGCTGGAAAACTTCGTTCGCGTCGAGACCTTCGGCGACAATCAGGCGAACGGCAACAACGATGTGCACTGGCTGAAGGTGTTCGTTGACGACCGCACCCGCGAGGTGTTCGCGTTCCAGCCGCAGATCGTGCCAGCCAATCGAACCGCCGTGCCGGCGCCCCCGAAGCGTGGTGACAACTGACACGCGGTGCCAGGGCCGCTCAATCATCGAGCCCAATCTTCGGAATCTGGTGCCGGCGCATTGCGCCGGCACCATCTTGTGAAGCCGGGCTGCCTCAGCCCGGCCCTGCGCCTTGCGTGGCCGTGTACACGGCATAGAGCGACTGGCTCGCGGCCATGAACAGGCGGTTGCGCTTGGGGCCGCCGAAGCAGATGTTGGCGCAGACTTCGGGCAGGCGAATGCGGCCGAGCAGCTTGCCGTCCGGCGACCACGTTGTCACGCCGTTATAGCCGACCGCGCGGCCGGCATTGCTGGAGGCCCAGACATTGCCGTTGACGTCGCAGCGCACGCCGTCCGGTCCGCACTTGACGCCGTCGATCATGAAGTCGCTGAACAGCTTCTGGTTCGACGGCTTGTTGTCGCTGCCGACGTCGAATACGAAGACCTCGCCCTTACCTCCCGCGCCCGCATCGCCCGGACCCTTGCCGGTCGAGACGACGTAGAGCTTCTTGAAGTCGGGCGAGAAGCAAAGACCGTTGGGATCTGGCACTTGATCTTCGGCGACGACGAGATCGACGCGTCCACTGGGGTCGATGCGATAGCAATTGGTCGGCAGCTCGCGCTTGCCCGGTGTGAAGCCGGCCGGCTGTCCGATCCGCGGATTGAGCTTGCCGCCTGCATTGCTCGCACCGCCTGGTCCGTCCGGCTCGCCCTCGTAGAGCTGGCCGCCATAGGGCGGATCGGTGAACCAGTAGCTGCCGTCGGGATGGGCGACGACGTCGTTCGGCGAGTTCAGCTTCTTGCCATTATAATTGTCGCAGAGGATCGTGGCGGTGCCGTCATGCTCGTAGCGTGTTACCCGCCGGGTCAGATGCTCGCAGGAGAGCTGGCGGCCCTGGAAGTCGAACGAGTTGCCGTTGCTGTAGTTCGACGGCGTGCGGAACACGCTGACGTGGCCGTCGTCCTCGCTCCAGCGCATCTGCCGGTTGTTGGGAATGTCGCTCCACAAGAGATAGCGACCTTGCGCGCTCCAGGCCGGGCCCTCGGCCCACAACACGCCCGTGTAGAGGCGCTTGATCGCGGTGTTGGGCTGCGCGAGATCGTTGAAGGCGGGATCGACCGCGATGATGTCGGGGTCCCAGAAATAAGTGGTCGGTGCGCCGCGCGGGCTGAAATCGCGCGGCGGGGTGGTGATCGTCGTCGGCGGAGCGGCGGGGCTGGTCTGGGCCAGCGCGGTGCCAGCTCCGGCCATCGTGGCTGCGGCACCGAGCGCAAGCCCCTGCACCAGCGTCCGTCGTGAAAGCGCAGCATCCTGCTCACGCTGCTGTTGGCGTGTCATTCGCGTCCTCCCGGTCATGTTCGGCTGGCCGGTTGATCCGGCCGAGCGGCCAGAGGTTAGTCCGGTCCGCGGGCGGTTGCGAGCAATGGATGCGCATCCTTCGCGCGATATCGCAATGATGCCGCGAATTCGTCGCAGGTCTGTCTCAAATGGCGCGAGATAGGCTTGCGTATGTCGGTCCGTCAGGTGTGAACGACTATTCGTTCGGATGAGACAGGTCGGGCCTTGACCCCGCCCACATTGCTGCACACAAACCCGGTGGGGCGAAAGGCCGGAGTTGGTTGTGGGTGTCGTCGTATTGATCGTATTGCTCGGGATTGCGTTCGCGGCCGGTTATTTCACGCGCGAGCTCGTCTCTCAAAAGCGCCGTGCCGAAGCCCGCCGCTGGCGCGGCTACGCACAGCCGGACTGGCTCAACGCCAACGCGCCCGCCAACACCAACGAGGTTACGGCCGCCAACAAGATAACGCCCCCGGCTCCGGTCACGGGCGAACTTGGCCTGATGCTGAACCGTTGGGAGACCAGAGCCCGCGCGCGGCGCACGGGTTAGGGCCAGACGCCACAAGCTCGACCGTCATCCCCGCGCGAGCGCGTAGCGCTCGTCGCTGGAGGTGCGCGCTCTTGCGCGCCTCGAAGGATGGGCCGCGAGCGCCCGTGGCCATCCTTCGAGGCTTCACCTTGCGATCCGTCGCATCGCAAGGCTCGCACCTCCAGCGACGAGCGCTACGCGCTCGCGCGGGCATGACGGCGGCGCCTGTCGCAGGCGCTACAAACCTACAACGGCTTACGCTGCCCGACGGGCAAGACACGCAATCGCTGGGTCAATCGGCGTGCCTGAAAACATTCCACTTTACCGAAATTCGGATGTGTTGCTCCTGCGCTCGCGATGAGCAAGGCTGAGGCGTTGCGCAACTGCTCCTCATCGTGGTCCTGGCGAAAAGCGACGACCCATTACCGCAGGACGTGGTTTGGCGAAGACTGGTCGGTCGGTACTGATATGGTCGCAAAATCGATGGACCTCACGGTATGGGTCGAGCACTTGGCTGCATTTTCGCTTATCCCAACGGCTGTCCCCGGTGAGTCAGCCCCCCTGACCATCTTTTGGCGTTGCGGTTGCTGCCATTTCTCGTCTAGAAGCGATGCACTGAGCCTCCCGGCAACCAACCGTCAACGGTTTTGTCCGAGGATCAAGGGCTCAAAAGGGTCTGGCAATGCTGATTCGCGGCCAAATCGATGGGATTTCGGGGGAGGTGGCTCTGGCCGCCGCCACGATCCCGGCCGCGTCCCTGCTCACCCTTATTAGTGGCGAGCTCCTTCTTAGCTGCCCCTGAGGGCCGGCTGGGCGCACGCGCCTGGGCACTCAGGGGTTGGTCGAGATCACCGGACACCTCCAAGCGCCCAGGACCGACAGGCGCTAAAGCTCAAAAGGAAATTTGCAATGGCCCCCGCGAACAAGTCCGACAAGGACCGCGTCATCATATTCGACACCACCCTGCGCGACGGCGAGCAGTGCCCCGGCGCCACCATGACCTTTGAGGAGAAGCTCGAGGTCGCCGAGATGCTCGACGATATGGGCGTCGACGTCATCGAAGCCGGCTTTCCCATCACCTCGGAAGGCGACTTCCAGGCGGTGAGCGAGATCGCCCGCCGCTCCAAGAACGCTGTCATCGCCGGTCTGTCTCGTGCGCACCCCGCCGATATCGATCGCTGCGCCGAGGCGGTGAAATTCGCAAAGCGCGGCCGTGTTCACACCGTGATCGCGACCTCGCCGCTGCATATGCGGGTGAAGTTGAACAAGACCCCTGAGCAGGTGCTCGAGACCTCGGTCGCGATGGTCGCGCGCGCCCGCAACCAGATCGACGACGTCGAATGGTCGGCCGAGGACGGCACCCGCAGCGAGATGGATTATCTGTGCCGCATCGTCGAGGCCGTCATCAAGGCCGGCGCAACCACGGTGAACATTCCCGATACCGTCGGCTACACCACGCCCGACGAATACACCCACTTCATGAAGACGCTGATCGAGCGCGTGCCGAACTCGGACAAGGCGGTGTTCTCCGTTCATTGCCACAACGACCTCGGCATGGCGGTTGCGAACTCGCTGGCCGGCATCATCGGCGGCGCACGTCAGGTCGAATGCACCATCAACGGCATCGGCGAGCGCGCCGGCAATGCTGCGCTCGAAGAGATCGTGATGGCGATCAACGTGCGCAACGACAAATTCCCCTACTGGAACAAGATCGATACGACGCAGCTCACCCGCGCCTCGAAGGTGGTGTCGGCGGCGACCTCGTTCCCGGTGCAGTACAACAAGGCCATCGTCGGCCGGAACGCGTTCGCGCATGAGAGCGGCATTCACCAGGACGGCGTGCTGAAGGACGCCTCGACCTACGAGATCATGCGGCCCGAGATGGTCGGCCTGAAGCAGTCCTCGCTGGTGCTCGGCAAGCATTCCGGCCGTCATGCCTTCGTGCACAAGCTGGAGGAGATGGGCTACAAGCTCGGCCCGAACCAGCTGGAAGATGCGTTCACGCGAATGAAGGCGCTCGCCGATCGCAAGAAGGACATCTACGACGAGGACATCGAGGCGCTGGTCGACGAGGAGATGGCGGCCTCGCATGATCGCATCAAGCTGACCTCGCTGACCGTCATCGCCGGCACCCATGGCCCGCAGCGCGCGACCATGAAGCTCGACGTCGATGGCCAGACCAGGATCGAGGAGGCCGAGGGCAACGGACCGGTGGATGCGGTGTTCAACTGCATCAAGCGCCTGGTGCCGCACGAGGCCAAGCTCGAACTGTATCAGGTCCACGCGGTGACCGAAGGCACCGACGCGCAGGCGGAAGTCTCGGTGCGTTTGTCGCATGAGGGACGTGCGATGACGGCGCGCGCGGCGGATCCGGATACGCTGGTGGCCTCGGCCAAGGCCTATCTCGGCGCGCTCAACAAGATCGTCATGAAGCGCCAGCGCGACACCGTGACGGCGGCTGCGGCGAGCTGACGCGCGAAGCTGCGAGTTGTTGCACCTCTCCCGCTCTTGTCCGCCGAAGCCCGCCTTCGGGCGAAGACGGATGCGGGAGAGGGGGCGCAGCGGGGCTCGCATTCACCACGAATAGCTGCCCTGCTAACGGCCAATAGCACGCACGGACGCCGGCCTGTATTGATGTGCCCGGCATGAGGACAGACCGCCCGCGCGCCGGGCGGCCCAAGAACAACAGGGAGAGATTATGCGCATCTTCGTGATCGCGGCGTCCGTCGCGGCATTGGCTTTGGGCCTTGCCGGCCCCGCCAGCGCCGACCCGATCATTATCAAGTTCAGCCATGTGGTTGCCGCCGACACGCCGAAGGGCAAGGCGTCGGAGAAATTCAAGGAACTCGCCGAGAAGTACACCGGCGGCAAGGTCAAGATCGAGATCTATCCGAACTCGACGCTGTACAAAGACAAGGAAGAGCTTGAGGCGCTTCAGCTCGGCAGCGTGCAAATGCTGGCGCCGTCCAACTCGAAATTCGGCCCCCTCGGCATCCGCGAATTCGAGGTGTTCGATCTGCCCTACATCCTTCCCGACCTGAAGACGCTGCGGAAGGTGACGGAAGGCCCGCTCGGTGCGCGGCTGCTCAAACTGCTGGATTCCAAAGGCATCACCGGCCTTGCCTATTGGGACAACGGCTTCAAGCAGATGAGCGCCAACAAGAAGCTGGTGAGCCCGGCCGATTATCAAGGCGTCAAGTTCCGCATCCAGTCCTCGCGCGTGCTCCAGGCCCAGTTCAAGGCGCTCGGCTCGTTGCCGCAGGTGATGGCGTTCTCGGAAGTCTACCAGGCGCTCCAGACCGGCGTGGTCGATGGCCAGGAGAACACCTGGTCGAACATCTATACGCAGAAGATGCACGAGGTGCAGAAGTACATCACCGAGACCAATCACGGCTATATCGGCTACGTCGTGATCGTGAATAAGAAGTTCTGGGACGGTCTGCCGGCCGACATCCGCGACCAGCTCTCGAAGGCGATGAAGGAGGCGACCGACTTCAACAACGCGCAGTCGCAGAAGGAGAACGACGACGCGTTCGCCGAGATCAAGAAGAGCGGCAAGAGCGAGATCATCAAGCTCACGCCGGAGCAGGACGAAGCGATGCACAAGGCAATGGAGCCGGTCTACAAGGACGCCGCAAGCCGCGTCGGCCAGCCGTTGATCGACGAATTTCTGAAAGAATCCAAGAGCACGACGAACTAATCTCGACGAACTGATCTCATCGGCGATGAACGAAGGGCTTCCGTGCACTGCACCGAAGCCCTTTTGTTGCGAATGATTTCCGATTGCGACTGAACGGACATTCAGGGGCGTGACGTCCTGGTCAGCACGCTCTTCCTGTCCAAGTTGTAAGTTGCACCTCGGTCGTTCGGCGCTCATCATCACGGGCATCCTTCCAGAGGAGGTCCGGATGAGGAAGTTCACCATCGCCGCCATCGCCGTGCTCAGCATCGCCGGCTCGGGCGCGGTCTATGCCCAATATCACCGTCCGTGGATGCAGCACTTCCACCACATCCGCTTGAACCCGGAAGACCGCGCCGCCCTCGTCGACGCGCGGATCGCCGCCGTCCATGCCGGGCTGAAGCTCAACGCCGATCAGGAAAAGCTGTGGCCGCCGGTCGAGGCCGCCGTGCGCGAGTTCGCCAAGCTGCGCCTCGACCGCGCCAATGCACGGATGAATGCGGGCCCCGGCGATGCTGCCAAGGATAGCGACCAGCCGGAGGATCCGGTCGCCCGCCTGCGCCAGCGCGCCGATGACATGGGCGCGACGTCTGCGGCCCTGAAGAAGATCGCCGATGCCGCCGATCCGCTCTACAAGACCCTGGACGACGGCCAGAAGCGGCGCCTGGCGCTACTGACCCGCCACCGCGGCCCGTTCGGCGGCGGCGAAGACGGCCCGCACCACCGGTTCATGGAACGCGGCATGGACCGCATGATGGAGCGCGGCATGGATCACTTCCGCGGCGGCGACCATTCCGACCGCGATGGCGGCTCTGATCGGGAAGGCCGTCTGTAAGCGGATCGGGATTCCCCGGGAATTGGCCTTTGAATTGATCTTGGCGAAGCCGCTGGAATTCCAGCGGCTTTTCGCATTTTTGGGGCTGTGGAAGAACCTTGGAAAACATGCGCCGCATCGCTTGCCAGAGGCGGATCGCTTTGCTAAACGACCGGCCTCGCAAGGCATTGACCGCCTTTCGGGCGCATAGCTCAGTTGGTAGAGCAGCTGACTCTTAATCAGCGGGTCCCAGGTTCGAGCCCTGGTGCGCCCACCATCCTTAAGAGATTGGCCCGCAAGGGCTTTTTTAATTTCTCAGGCAGCGCAAGTCGGGTCTCGTGCGACGCTTTTCATGGTCGTACGTCGCAGGCCGTGCGACGAGCCGGCTAGTTTGGGAAGTGTTGTTCATCCGGCGCAGGCGATTGCCCGAAGCGCTCAAGCCCACCGCGTCGCGCTATGCCTTTCTCGCGACCATCGATCTGCTTGCCGCTTCGGCGGCCTATTGCAAGCCCCTCGAAGCCCAGGCCCGGATGCGGCGGATCAAATACGAATTGCTGAAGGGCACGGATGGCCATTCAGACGGACCGCTCGGCGACTGAAGCAAGCTGGCGGCGCGGCGCCTATAGCGGGCAGTGCTGCCGTGGCCCGTCCCTTGCGGGAGAGCGCGTGGGAAGCAACGTCGGCTACCGAAGTCACATGAGTCGTCTCCCGCGTCGACGCAACGATCGCGCGACGAGGGGACACGGCTGAAGGCGAGTGACAGAAACTCACTCTGCCGGCATCGGGCGAGCTTACGGCTCGCGAGCAGGCGATACCGATATTTGGATGTCATCCAATGAGCCATCGTTCCTTGCGGAGCTTGAACTCCACCGACCTTCGTCTCGCAGCGCCAATGTCCGCTGCGCCCGCCGTGACGGAGCGGCCTTGCCAGCGAGGTCGGAATAAACTGCGGATGTGGGTAGCCGTCGGTTGCGTTGCGGGCGGTGCGACGCTCAACCTTGCTTAGATCGCGCGTGAGGTGCATAGCGCAGAATTTTAGTTGCGTACCTCAAAAATCGGGGGCAGGATTGTAGCCAAAGAACAAAAGTCGGTTGGGAGGAAGGTGATGAGACTGCTCAGGAAGCTGGGACTCGCCGCTGCCGTATGCCTGCTTTTGGTCGACGTTGCCGCAGCCAACACGACGGTAAAGTGGCTGCATATTGAGGTCAATCCGGCCCAGGTGAAAATCTGGGAAGAGGTCGCGCGCAGCTATGAAGCGTCGCATCCGGGCGTCACGGTCGAGATGCAATTCCTCGAGAACGAGGCCTACAAGGCCAAGCTGCCGACCATTCTGCAATCCAAGGACCGGCCGAACATCATCTACAGCTGGGCCGGCGGCGTTCTGAAGGCGCAGATCGAGGCCGGCGTCCTCGACGACATCACCGACCAGGTGAAGGGCTACAGCGACAGCATCACGCCGGCGGCACTCGCTGCCTTCACCAGCGATGGCCGCGTCTATGGCTTGCCCGTCGCGTTGTCGCAGGTCGGTTTCGTCTGCAACAAGGAACTCATGGCCAAGGCGAAGGTCGATCCAGCCGCCATCAAGACCTGGGACGATCTGCTCGCCGCAGTGAAGATGCTGAAGGCGGCCGGCGTCACGCCGATCGTGGTCGGCGGCGCCGACAAATGGCCGCTGCACTTCTACTGGACGCATCTTGCGGTGCGCATCGGCGGCAAGCCGGCCTTCGACGCCGCGCTGCGCGGCGAGAATGGCGGCTTCGCCGGCGAGACCTTCCAGAAGTCCGGCGAACTGTTCAAGCAGCTCGTCGACCTGCAGCCGTTCCAGAACGGCTTTCTCGGCTTCAAGAATCCCCAGGCCGTCGGCTATTTCGGCGACGGCAAGGCGGCGATGACGCTGGCGATCTCCAGCATCTATAATCTGCAGCGCGCGCTGGCGGCCGACAAAGTCGGACTGAGCGAGGACAAGATCTGCTGGTTCGATTTTCCGGTGGTACCAGGCGGTAAGGGCGGGCAGACGGACACGCTCGGCGGCATCACCGGCTGGCTAGTCACCAAAGGCTCGCCAAAGGAGGCGGTCGATTTCCTGAAGTACTTTATCTCCAAGGACGTGCAGACGCGGCTTGCGGCGGGCAACTACATCATCCCCGTCGTGCAGGGTGCCGACGCCGGCCTCAACAATTCCTTCATGAAGCTGATCGCGGCCAATCTGGCGAAGTCGGATTATCACCAGAACTTCTATGACCAGAGCCTCGGCCCCTCGGTCGGTCGCGTCGTCAATGACGTCAGCGCGGAGATCGCCGGTGGCAGCATGAGCCCGCAGGACGCAGCGAAAGCGATCGAAGCTGCGCGTAAGCAGGGCAACTGACGGTGGCGCGGCGGATTGCGATCGTGTCGGCGATGGGCGTTGCTGACGAGACGGTCCCGCAGGCCGCGATCCGCGGCCCGAGCTGGGACGGCCGCTTCACGGTGCTGATCCTGTTCTTGCCGCCGGCGCTGCTGCTGTTCACGTTGTTCGTGGTGCTGCCAATCGGCGAGGCGGCCTGGTATTCCGGCTTCAACTGGAATGGCTTCGGCAGGCCGACCAACTGGATCGGCTTCGACAATTACCGCTTCGTGCTGGAGACTCGCGCCTTCTGGCTCGCGCTGCGCAACAACGGGCTGATCATCGCGGTTTCGCTCGCGGTCCAGCTGCCGCTTGCGCTCACGCTGGCATTGATGCTCGCTGAGCGCTTTCGCGGGGCGGTCGCGCTGCGCATGCTGTTCTTCATGCCCTACATCCTGGCCGAGATCGCGACCGGGTTGATCTTCTCTTTTGTCTACGACGGCGACTACGGCCTGGTCGCCTCGATCTGGCGCACCTTCGGCGCCGAGCCGCCGCATCTGCTGGCCTCGACCGACACAGCGATTCTGGCGGTGCTGATCGTGATCGTCTGGAAGTATTTTGGCTTCCATATGATGCTGTTCATCGCGGCGCTGCAGAGTCTCGACAAGAGCCTGATCGAGGCGGCGCGGATCGACGGCGCAACGCGCTCGCAAGCCCTGCGCCATGTGGTGATCCCCTTGCTCTATCCGACGATCCGGCTCTCCATGTTCTTCGCTATCGTCGGCTCGCTGCAGCTGTTCGACGTCGTCATGCCGCTGACGCGCGGGGGGCCTGCCGATTCCTCCAACACCATGGTGAGCTTCCTCTACAACAATGGCATCTCGCGCATGCGGGTCGGCTATGGCAGCGCCATCGGCGTCATCCTGTTCGTGATTTGCGTGACCTTTGCGTTCACCTACCAGCGATGGTTCATGCGCGATGAGTAACGCCGAGACCGTCCGCGCGCCGTACGATCCCGCCGTGCTGTTCAAGGCGGCGTTCCTCGCTGCCGTTGCCGTCTTCGTGCTGGTGCCGCTGCTCGCGACCCTGCTCGGCGGCTTCAAATCGCTCGGCGAATTGCGCGTGAATCCGTTCGGCCTGCCACGTCATTGGGAATGGCAGAATTATGCCGACATCCTGTTTTCAGGGCGTTACTGGCAGCTCTTGCGCAACTCGCTGATCATCTCGACGCTCACGGTGACATTGACCCTGATCACAGCCTCGATGGCGGCGTTCACCTTCGCCCATGTCAAGTTTTACGGCTCATCGATGCTGCTGAGCTACCTGACGCTCGGCCTGCTGTTTCCGGCAGCGACCGCCGTGCTGCCGTTGTTCATCAAGGTGCGCGATCTCGGACTGCTTGATACGTATTTCGGCGTCGCGCTGCCGCAGGTCGCATTCAGCCTCGCAATGAGCGTGCTGCTGCTGCGGCGCTTCTTTAGGGATATTCCCCATGAGCTGCTTGAGGCTGCGCTGGTCGATGGCTGCAGCTATATCAAGTTCTTCCGCTATGTGACGCTGCCGTTGTCGCGGCCGATTCTGGCGACTGTCGGTATCATCACCTTCGTCAACAGCTGGAACGCCTATCTGTTGCCGCTGGTGATGCTCAACACCGATGCGCTCTATCCCTGGCCGCTCGGTATCATGGTCTATCAGGGCGAGTATTCGTCCGAGTGGCATCTGATCCTGGCCTTCATCACGCTGACCATCCTGCCGACCATCATTCTCTTTCTTCTGGCGCAGAAGCACATCGTCGCCGGCCTCACCGCAGGCGCGGTCAAGGGATGAACGGTACTTCAGGGAGATCGAGATGAGAAGAGTCGGCATCGGAATCATCGGCTGCGGCAATATCAGCACCGCCTATTTGAAGGCGGCCCAGCGCTTTCCGGTCATCGAAATCAAGGCGCTCGCCGATATGCGCAGCGATGCCGCGGAGCGGCAGGGCGCAGCCTTCGGGCTGCCGGCGATGCGGGTTGACCAATTGCTCAAGCGAGACGACGTCGAGATCGTCATCAATCTCACGGTACCGCTCGCCCATACGGACGTCAGTCTCGCGGTGCTGAACGCCGGCAAGCACGTTCATTCCGAGAAGCCGCTCGGCATCAACGTCGCGGAAGCCCGCAAGGTGATGGATCTTGCCGCGCAGAAGAATCTTCGCGTCGGCTGCGCGCCCGACACCTTCCTCGGCGGCGGGCACCAGACCGCGCGCAAGCTGATCGACGACGGGGCGATCGGCACGCCTGTGGCGGGCAGCGCCTTCTTTGGCTGCCCCGGCCACGAGCGCTGGCATCCGGCGCCGGGCTTCTATTATCTGCGCGGCGGCGGGCCGATGCTGGATATGGGCCCGTACTACATCACCGATCTCGTGCAGCTGCTTGGCCCCGTTGCGAGCGTGATGGGCTCGACTGCGCGCCCGAAATCCGAGCGTCTGGTCACCAGCCAGCCGATGAACGGCACGCTGATCCCGGTCGAGGTTTCGACCCATGTCGCGGGTACGCTCGAATTCGAGAGCGGGCCGGTCGTCTCGATCGCGATGAGCTTCGATGTGCCGAAGCATCGGCACGCGCCGATCGAGATCTATGGCAACAAGGGTAGCATGCTGGTGCCCGACCCGAACCGCTTCGGCGGCGAGGTGCAGGTCGCCAAGACCGGTAGCGAATGGGAGACGGTGCCGTTGACACACGGCCATGTTGAAGGCGAGTTCCGTTCCATCGGCGTCGCCGACATGGCCTCCGCGATCCTGAACAACCGGCCGCATCGCGCCAGCGGCGCGCTCGCATTCCACGTGCTGGAGGTGATGGAGGCGTTCCAGACCTCCGCCGACGAAGGACGGCGCGTCAAAATCGAGAACCGCGTCGAGCGACCGGCGATGCTGCCGGCCGGACGTGAAACGGGGCAGATCGACTGAGGACAGAGACATGCGCAAGGCAATGATAGTTTGGGGCGGCTGGCCGGGACACGATCCCGATCTCTGTGCTTCGATGATCCGCGGCTGGCTGAAGGCGGAAGGCTTCGAGGTGCGGATCGAGACCACGACGGCGGCATTCGCCGATCCTGCCATTCACGATCTCTCGTTGATCATCCCGATCTATACCATGGCGAAGATCGAGAAACCGGAGGCGCTCAATCTCTGTGAGGCGGTCCGGAGCGGCGTTGGGCTCGCCGGCCATCATGGCGGCATGGGCGATGCGTTCCGCGAGTCCGTCGACTACCAGTTCATGTGCGGTGGGCAGTGGGTCGCCCATCCCGGCAACATCATCGACTACAGGGTCGACGTGACGAAGCCGGATGACCCCATCATGAAGGGTCTGAAGAGCTTCGAGTATCGTTCCGAGCAGTACTACATGCATGTCGATCCCGCCAACGAGGTGTTGGCGACGACCACCTTCACTGGCGAGCACGCGCCCTGGATCGATGGCGTGGTGATGCCTGTAGTTTGGAAGAAGCGCTACGGCGCCGGCAGGGTGTTCTACTCCTCGCTCGGCCACCGTGCCTACGAGCTCGACGCACCGGAGATCCGGACGTTGATGACCCGCGGCATGCTGTGGGCGGCGCGCTCATGAGCGTTGGTGCGACCCAGCCGCCGGTTCGCGCCACGCTTGAGGATGTCGCGCGCGCGGCGGGCGTTTCCCTCGCGACCGCCGATCGCGTCGTCAACCGGCGCGAGGGCGTGCGCGCCAAGACCGTCGCGCGTGTCGAGGCCGCCGTGGCAAAGCTCGGCTATCGCGCCGACGTCGCGGCCGCGCGGCTCGCCCGCGGGCAGACATACCGCTTCGCCTTCGTGCTGCCGGCCGGCAGCAACAGTTTCATGACCAATCTGACCGAGCAGGTTCAGCGCACCGCAGGCTGGCTCGCCGGTCAGCGTGGCTTCATCGATATCCTCCATGTCGACGTGTTCGATCCGGATGTCCTCGCCGGCGCGCTGGAAAATCTGCCGCGGGCTTATCAGGGTGTCGCCGTCGTCGCGCTCGACCATCCCAAGGTGCGCGACGCGATCGACGAACTCGCCGCGCGCGGCGTCGCCGTGGTGACCCTCGTGTCGGACGCGCCGAGCTCGCGCCGCCTGCACTATGTCGGTATCGACAACCCGGCCGCGGGGCGAACTGCGGCAACGCTGATGGGACGCTTTCTCGCCGACCGCGAGGGGACGGTTGCCGTGATCGCGGGATCGTTGTCGCTGCGCGATCACACCGAGCGGCAGTTCGGCTTTCACCAGATCCTGTCCAGCGAGTATCCGAACCTGGTCGGACTACCGGTCATTGAAGGCCGCGACGACAGCGAGCGCACGCAACAGCTCACTGCCGCGTTGCTCGCGCGCCATGCCGATCTCCGCGGAATATATTGCTGCGGCGCCGGAAACCGTGGCATCGCCGATGCGCTTGAGGATCTGGGCCGCGCGCGAGAGGTGGTCTGGATCGCTCATGAGCTGACCCAGCACACGCGGCGTTTCCTGGTCCGCGGTACGCTCGATGCTATCATCAACCAAGATCCCGGCCACGAGGCCCGGTCTGCGGCGCGAATTCTGCTCGCGCATTGTTCGGGTGAGCCCATCAGCCCCGACCAGGAGCGCATCCGTATCGATATTTTTCTGCGGGACAACCTGCCGTAATTTCGGTTCTACCTGTGTAAACCCTAAGGGACGTTCGGGAGGAAAGCTCATGAAGTCGATAAAGGGCCCAGCCATTTTCCTGGCGCAGTTCGCCGGGGATGCGGCTCCGTTCAATTCGTTTGACGCGATCTGCGCGTGGGCATCGTCGCTCGGCTACAAGGGTGTACAGATCCCCACTTGGGACGCGCGTCTGTTCGATCTGAAGAAGGCGTCCGATTCAAAGATCTATTGCGACGAAATCAGCGGGATCGCCGCACGTCATGGCCTGCAGGTCACCGAACTCTCCACTCATCTCCAGGGCCAGCTCGTCGCCGTCCATCCTGCCTATGATGCTGCCTTCGATGGCTTTGCTGCGCCGGAAGTGCGCGGTAACCCGTCGGCACGTACCGAATGGGCGATCGATCAGGTGACGCGCGCGCTGAGAGCATCGAAACATCTCGGTCTGCAGGCGCATGCCACCTTCTCCGGGGCGCTGGCATGGCCTTATATCTATCCGTGGCCGCAGCGTCCGGCCGGACTCGTGGAAGCAGCGTTCGACGAGCTGGCGAGACGCTGGACCCCGCTGCTCGACTATGCCGACGAGAACGGCGTCGACGTTTGCTACGAGATTCATCCCGGCGAAGATCTGCATGACGGCGTCAGCTATGAGATGTTCCTCGAACGGGTGAAGAATCACGCGAGGGCGAATCTGCTCTACGATCCGTCGCACCTTCTGCTGCAGCAGCTCGACTATCTCGACTACGTCGACATCTATCACGAGCGCATAAAGGCCTTCCACGTGAAAGATGCAGAATTCAATCCCACCGGCCGACAGGGCGTTTATGGCGGTTTCCAGAGCTGGGTCAACCGGGCCGGGCGGTTCCGCTCGCTGGGCGACGGACAGGTCGATTTCGGCGGCATCTTCTCCAAGCTGACAGCCTACGATTTCGACAGCTGGGCGGTGCTGGAGTGGGAATGCGCGCTCAAGCACCCCGAGGACGGCGCGCGCGAAGGCGCGGAGTTCATCAAGCACCACATCATCCGCGTGACCGAGCGCGCCTTCGATGATTTTGCCGGGGCGGGCACCGACGACCTGGCGAACCGCAAGATGCTCGGTCTGGCTTAGGGGGTTCGCATGGCGATTGAAGCAAGCGGGTACGACAGCACAGGCGGCCGCATCAGACTTGGCATGGTGGGCGGCGGTCAGGGCGCATTTATCGGTGCCGTCCATCGCATAGCGGCGCGGATCGACGGGCAGTTCGAACTGGTCGCGGGGGCGCTGTCCTCAGACCCTGTCCGGGCGAAGGCGTCGGCCGTGGAGCTCGGAATCGCGGCCGAAAGATCCTACGGATCGTTCGAGGAGATGGCCAGGGCCGAGGCCGCGCGCCCCGACGGGATCGAGGCAGTGTCGATCGTGACGCCAAACCATGTGCACGCGCCCGCTGCCCGCGCTTTCCTCGAGGCCGGAATCCATGTGATCTGCGACAAGCCGATGACGACCACGGTGGCCGACGCCGAGCGGCTGGCCGAGCTCGTGGAAAGCAGCGGCAAGGTGTTCGTCCTCACCCACAACTACACTGGCTATCCGATGATCCGGCAGGCGCGCGCCATGATCGCCAACGGCGAGTTGGGTGACGTCCGCGTCGTGCAGGTCGAATATCCGCAAGACTGGCTCACCGAGCGCGCCGAGCTTTCGGGAAGCAAGCAGGCCGAGTGGCGCACCGATCCAAAGCGCTCGGGAGCCGGCGGCTGCATCGGCGATATCGGAACACATGCCTACAATCTCGCTGCATTCGTCACCGGACTAAAGACAGATGCGCTTCTGGCGCAGCTTACCACCTTCGTGCCTGGCCGCCTGCTCGATGACCACGTCCAGATCATGTTGCGTTACCAGGGCGGCGCGCGTGGTCTGCTGTGGGCAAGCCAGGTCGCGGTCGGCAACGAAAACGCCCTGAAGCTGCGCATCTACGGCACCAAGGGCGGGTTGGAATGGAGCCAGGAAGACCCGAACTATCTGTGGTTCACCCGTTTCGGCCAGCCGAAGCAATTGCTCACCCGCGCCGGCGCCGGGGCGCGGCCTGAAGCTGCCCGCGTCTCCCGCCTCCCGGGTGGACACCCCGAGGGGTATCTGGAGGGCTTTGCCACGATCTATGCCGAAGCTGCGCGGGCAATCCGCGCTGCGCGGACCGGCGCTCCGCCCGATGCCGGAACGATCTATCCAACCGTATATGACGGCTTGGCCGGCATGCGCTTCATTGAGGCGGCCGTAGCGTCTTCGAAAGCCGGCAACATATGGACCAAGGTCGAATGAAGGCGCTCGCCGCCGATCTGTCCGGTGCCACCGGCGCCTCGATGCTGGAGGCGGTGGGGCTGTCGAAGTCCTTCGGTCCGGTGGAGGTCCTGAAGGACGTCAGCCTGGCGGCGTATCCTGGGGAGGTTCACGCCATTATCGGCGAGAACGGTGCCGGCAAGTCGACTCTCATGAAGCTGCTGGCCGGCCATTTGCAGCCGACGCGCGGCGAATTGCGGATCGACGGCGAAACCGCTGTTCTGACCGGGCCAGTCGACGCGGAACGTCGCGGCATCGTCCTTGTCCACCAGGAGATCCTTCTTGCGCCCGATCTTACGGTTGCGCAGAACGTGTATCTCGGCCGGGAATTGCCCAAGGGCATTGTCGTAGACGACCGCGCCATGAACGAAGGCGCGCGCCAGGCCATACGCAATCTCGGCGCCGACGTGGATCCCGATGTCGTGGTGCGACGTCTGTCGATCGCGCAACGTCAGCTCGTGCAGATAGCCAGGGTGCTTCTGGTTCCGCACCGCGTGGTGATCTTCGACGAACCGACCGCCTCGCTCACGGCAATCGAAACCAGGGCATTGCTCAAGGTCATCGCCGATATCCGCGCCAAGGGCGTGAGCATCCTCTATATTTCGCACCGTCTGCCGGAGGTCAAGCAAATCGCCGACAAGGTCACCGTGCTGCGCGACGGCCGCGTTGTCGCCAGCCACGCGACGCGCGAATTGCAGCCGGTCGATATGGCGCGTTTGATGGTTGGTCGCGATGTGGCCAAGCTCTATCCCGATCGCCACGCCGCGGCCGCGCGGGAAACAATTCTGGAGATCGAGGATTTTTCCGTCTCCGGCTTCGCGCAACATGCGTCGTTCCAGCTAGGCAAGGGCGAGATCCTCGGCTTTGCCGGTCTGGTCGGCGCCGGGCGGACGGAGCTGATGGAAGGCCTTGTCGGCCTGCGGCCCGGCCGCGGCGTCATTCGCATCAACGGCAAGCCGGTGCAGTTTCCGCATGTCGAGGCCAGCCTGAAGGCCGGAATCGCCTATCTCAGCGAAGATCGAAAGGGCAAGGGCCTGCTGCTGGCCGAGGATCTGTGCGTCAACCTGACGCTCGCCTCGCTGGACAAATTCCGGCGCGGGTTTCAGATCGACCGGGCCAAGGAGCGCGTCGCGCTCGACAAGGCGATCGGCGAGTTCGACATCCGCGCCAGCCGCAAGGACATGCTCGTTGGCCAGCTTTCGGGCGGCAACCAGCAGAAGCTGCTGCTCGCCAAGATGATGATGAGTGACCCTTCCATCATTATCATCGACGAGCCGACACGTGGCATCGACATCGGCACCAAGGAACAGATCTACAAGTTCATCGCGGTACTCGCCGAGCAAGGGCGCTCGATCATCGTCGTCTCGTCCGAAATGCAGGAACTGATCGGCATTTGCGACCGCATCATTGTCATGCGCTCCGGGCAGATCGTCGGCGCGGTCACAGGCGAGCACATGAACGAGAACGAGATCGTCGTGCTGGCGACTGGCGTCAAATCCGGAGAGGCTGCATAACCGAAATGACCGACTTCGCAGCAGATACTCGAAAAATGCGGAAGTCCTGGAAAGACATTGACTTGCGGGCTGTCGCCCCTTTCCTCGCGCTGGCCCTTCTTCTGGTACTCGGGGCGATCGCAAACCCGAACTTCATCAGCATCGACAACCTGCTGAACGTCATCACCCGCAGCGCCTTCATCGCCATCATCGCCGTCGGTGCGACCTTTGTGATATCGGCCGGCGGCCTGGATCTCTCCGTCGGCTCCATGGTCGCGTTCGTCGCCAGCTTGACGATCATGTTCATGAACAGCGGCGTTATCGCTGATCCCGCGACGATGCTCGTCGTCGCCATGGCGCTTGCCATCGTCATTGGCGCTGCCTGCGGCCTGGCCAACGGTCTGATCACGACGGCAGGCGGCATAGAGCCCTTCATCGCCACGCTCGGCACCATGGGGATCTATCGCGGTCTTACGACATGGCTGTCGCAGGGTGGCGCCATCACGCTGCGGTCTTCGGAGATCCATTCCCTGTATCGTCCGGCCTATTTCGGCTCGGTTCTGGGAATTCCGGTGCCCATCATCGTCATCGTCGTCACAGCCGCCGTGGGCGCCTTCGTGCTGCACAGAACGCGTTATGGCCGCCATGTTCTGGCCGTGGGATCCAATGAGGACGTGGCGCGCTATTCCGGCATCTCCGTCGAACGCGTGCGCACGATGACCTACGTCATCCAGGGCCTGTGCGTGGCCGTAGCATGTCTGCTCTACATCCCGCGGCTGGGATCCACGTCCGCAACGACCGGGCTCATGTGGGAGCTGCAGGCCATCACCGCGGTCGTGGTCGGTGGCACCGCGCTGCGCGGCGGCGTCGGCCGCGTCTGGGGCACGATCTGCGGAGCGTTCATACTCGAGATCGTCGGCAACATCATGCTGCTTTCGAATTTCGTCAGCGAATATCTGATCGGCGCGATCCAGGGCGCCATCATCATCGTTGCGATGTTGGTGCAACGTTCCCTGGTACGGAAATCGTAAACGGCCGGGTTATCGGGTCGCCGGTCGCTGATCACAAGACCCGCTCTGGGAGGAAGACATGCGGAAGCGAATACTGGGCTTGGCCGTCGTCATGGCGGCTTTGATGGGCGTAGCTCACGCCGAAGACAAGAAAGTGACGATCGGCGTTTCCATTCCCGCCGCCGACCATGGATGGACCGCCGGCGTGGTGTTTCATGCCGAAAGGATGGCGAAGCTGCTGATGGCGCAACATCCGGGCTTGAACGTCATCGTGAAGACGTCTCCCGATCCAGCAACGCAGGCAAATGCGGTGCAAGATCTCGTGACCCGAGGCATCAACGCCTTGGTCATCCTGCCATCCGATCCCGATCCCCTGGTCAATGCCATCAAGGAGGTGAAGAACAAGAATATATTTGTCGCACTTGTGGACCGGGCACCCAGCAACAACGACAATTCGGTTCGCGATCTTTATGTAGCCGGTAACAACCCGGCACTCGGTGCCACCGCAGGTGAATACATCAAGAAAAACACGCCGAATGCTCAGGTCGCCGTTATCCGCGGCCTGCCGATCCCGATCGACCAGCAGCGCCAGGACGGCTTCGACAAGGCGATCGCCGGCTCCAACGTGAAGGTTCTCGCAAAGCAGTTCGGCAACTGGAATCGCGACGATGCCTTCAAGGTCATGCAGGACTACCTGACCAAGTTCCCCAAGATCGACGTGGTGTGGTGCCAGGATGATGACATGGCAGTGGGCGTGCTTCAGGCCATCGATCAGGCAAAGCGGACCGACATTCAGTATGTCATCGCCGGCGCCGGCTCGAAGGACATGGTCAAGAAGGTTATGGACGGCGACAAGCTGATCCCGGTGGACGTGCTTTACCCGCCGGCAATGGTTGCAACCGCCATGGAATTGACCGCCGCCAACTTTTATAATCAGGCCCCGGTTCGCGGCAGCTACATCCTGGACGCGACACTCATCACCAAGGCCAACGCGAAAGATTTCTACTTCCCGGATTCGCCGTTCTGAACAACGTCGTATCGCAGCAACAGACGAAGGGGCCCGTGCCCCTCCGTCGATCTTCTTGCGACCTGAATAAGCTCGCCTGATGCGGACGATCGGCGAGAATATCGCAGATTCGGCTGGTGTGGGGAGAGGCCGCAGCGCCAAGCAGTGTCGTCGCCCAATAGGTGGGCGAAAAAGCGGTGTGCCGCCTCATGGAACGTGACCGCAATGATCACGGGGAGGACAGATGGTGGCGAGATAGATTGGATTGCCAGTCACTGCACAGGTTCCGCATGCGCGCTGCGATCATTCGCTGACCACCTTCGGGCGGGCTCCAAAATTGGGCGCAATAGTAAAGACCCCAGCTTTAGCCGTTTAACGTATCCGGGCGCCTCCCGGTTCCGATCGCAACATTAAGTTGCGGCCAAAGGGGGCGTCGTGGGCGGCGTCCGTACCAAGGTGCTGACCGTCTCGATCAATTTCGGGAGAGTGTGATGCGGCGGACGGCTGCGTGCGTTATCGAACGTAATTTGCACGAGCCGGAACCCCGATGCTTCGACGAATGACCATCATGCTGGTCGCGGTCGGCCTGGTTTTTGCGGCGGTCTTCGGGTTTGAAGCTTTCAGGGCCAGGATGATCCAGAAGGCAATCGCGGGTTTACGGAACCCGCCGCAGACCGTCTCGACGATTAAGGCCAGCACAGAACGGTGGCAGGATCGCCTGGAGGCGGTCGGTAGCATGCGCGCCGAGAAGGGGGCCGACCTTAGCCCTCAGGTCTCCGGCATCGTCAAGGCGATCCATTTCGCTTCCGGTCAGAGAGTAGAGGAGGGAGCGATGCTCGTCGAGCTCGAAGACGCCGACGACATCGCCCATCTCCACGCGCTCGAGGCGACGATGGCGCTGGCCCAGCTCAACTTTGACCGCGACAGCAGGCTGGTCAAGACTGATGCCATCAGCCAACAGACTGCTGATACTGATCAGGCGACGCTCAAGAACAACCAAGCGCAGGTGGCGCAGCAGCAGGCGCTGGTCAATTACAAGTCGATCAGAGCTCCTTTTGCTGGGCGGCTCGGAATCAGGAAGGTCGATCTTGGCCAATATATCGCGCCTGGCACGCCGATCGTGACGCTGCAGCAACTCGACCCGATTTTCGTCGATTTCTACCTGCCGCAGCAGGCGCTGGCGAAGATCAAGGTCGGCCAAGCCGTGACCGCCAAGGTCGATACCTATCCTGACCAGACATTCAACGGACAGATTCTGGCGATCAATCCGCTTGTCAACACCGCGAGTCGGAATGTCCAAGTTCGGGCGACATTCAAAAACCCCGACGAGAAGCTGCTGCCGGGAATGTTCGCAACCGTCGACATCGAGGTCGGTGCGCCGAAGGATTATGTGACCCTACCGAAGACCGCGATCTACTACAATTCCTACGGCGATATCGCCTATCTTGTCGAAAATGCCGGCAAGGGCGAGAACGGGCAGCAGCAGACTGCTCGCCAGGTCTTCGTGAAGACCGGGCAGACACGGGGCGACCAGGTCGCGGTGCTGGATGGCGTGAAGCCGGGCGATATCGTGGTCACCGTCGGGCAGAACAAGCTGCATAACGGGTCACCGGTCCGGATCAACAACAAAGTCGCCGTGCCCTTCAGCGCTAACCCGCAAGTCTCGGAAGAATGAAGGGCGCGAGATGAACTTCACGGACCTCTTCATTCGCCGGCCCGTCCTCGCCACCGTGGTCAATCTGATGATCCTCGCGCTTGGCTTGCGCGCGATGAACTCGTTGCCGGTGCTGCAATATCCCAACACGCAGAATGCGGTCGTGACCGTCACCACGACCTATTACGGCGCCGACCCCGATGTGATCGCAGGATTCGTCACGACCCCGCTCGAAAACGCCATCGCTCAGGCGAATGGCATCGATTACATGAGCTCCAAAAGCGCAAGTGGCGTCTCGACGATCACGATTAATCTCCGCCTCAATTACGATGCCGACAAGGCACTGACCGAAATCAACACCAAGGTGAGCTCGGTTCTTAACCAGCTTCCTGCGGGAACGCAGCAGCCGGTGTTGAAGGTGCAAATCGGCCAGACCATCGACGCCATGTATATCGGTTTCGACAGCGACGTACTGGGCCGCAACCAGATCACCGACTACCTCACCCGCGTCGTTCAGCCGAAGCTGCAGGCAGTACCTGGCGTTCAGACGGCGGAAATCCTCGGGCAACAGAACTTTGCGCTGCGGGCCTGGCTAAACCCCAAGAAAATGGCGGCCTACGGTCTCAGCGCCGCCGATGTCTCAGCCGCACTGACGCAGAACAACTACATCGCTGGACTTGGCACCACCAAAGGACAGATGGTGGAGGTCAACCTGACCGCCTCGACCAGCCTCCACTCAGCGAGCGAATTTGCCAACATGATCGTCAAGCAGGTGGGCGGCGCGATTGTGCGGCTCAAGGACGTTGCGGACGTCTCGCTGGGCGCGGACGACTATGAGACGCAGGTCGCATTCGACGGCAAGCCGGCGGTCTATATCGGCATCCAGGTGGCACCAACCGGCAACTTGCTCGATGTGATCGCCGGCGTGCACAAGATCTTCCCGGGTATCCAGCAACAGCTACCGAACGGGCTGCACGGCGAGATCGCCTATGACTCCACCAACTTCGTGCATGCGGCGATCTACGATGTGGCGCGGACGCTCGTCGAAGCATTGTTGATCGTCAACCTCGTCGTGTTCCTCTTCCTGGGCTCGGTGCGATCCGTCGTGATCCCGATGGTCGCGATCCCGCTGTCGCTGGTCGGCACCTTCACGTTGATGCTGGCGGCCGGATTCTCCATCAATCTGCTGACGTTGCTGGCGCTGGTGCTTGCGATCGGGCTCGTGGTCGATGACGCCATCATCGTGGTCGAGAACGTGAACCGCCATCTTGAGCAAGGCAGGGCGCCGGTCATGGCCGCCATCGAGGCGGCGCGGGAGCTCGGCCGTCCGATCATCGCCATGACGGTTGTCCTGATCGCCGTGTACGTGCCGATTGCATTCCAGGGCGGCTTGACCGGCGCCCTGTTCACGGAATTTGCTTTCACCCTGGTCGGCACGGTAACCATATCGGCCATCGTCGCGCTGACGCTCTCGCCGATGATGGGTTCGCGGCTGCTGAAGCCGCCCGCTGCGACGCGCGGCTGGCAGGAGCGGCTCACCGCCTTTATCGACACCCGTTTTGAGGTCTTGCGCGGCCGCTATCTGCGCTGGCTGCATGGCAGCCTTGGCTACATTCCCGTCACCGCCGTGTTCGCGCTGCTCGTGCTCTCCAGTATCTACTTCCTCTATTCCGGCGCCAAGAGCGAGCTCGCACCTCAGGAAGACCAGGGAGTCGTGATCGCGTCGTCGACGTTGGCCCCCGACGCCACGCTGGAGCAGAAAGTGCTGTATGCGCAGCAGGTGTATCAGATCATGAGGAGCTTTCCGGAGACCGATCATGTCTTCCAGATCAACTCTCCCGCAACCGTGGTTGGAGGCATGGTGCTGAAGCCGTGGGACGAGCGCACCAGGACGAGCAACCAGTTGCAGCCGCTCGCGCAGAAGGAATTCGACCAAGTGGCCGGCGCGCGGATCGCCGCCTTTCAGCTCCCGCCTCTTCCGGGGAGCCAGGGCCTCCCGATCCAGTTCGTGATCAAGACCACCGATTCATTCGACAAGCTCGACGCTGCCTCCCAGCAATTTCTGAAGGCCGCGATCGACAGCGGAATGTTCATCTTCCTCGATACGGACCTGAAGATCGACAGCCCCGAAGCCGTGGTCGACATCGATCGCGACAAGGCGGCCCAACTCGGGCTCAAGATGAGCGATATTGGCACGGCGATGGGGACGATGCTGGGGGGCGGCTACGTGAACTATTTCAGCCTCGACCAGCGCTCCTACAAGGTGATCCCCCAAGTCCACCGGCGCGACCGTCTGAACACCGATCAGTTGCTCAACTATTATGTAGCCAATGTTTCCGGCATACCCGTACCGCTCTCGACGATCGCGAAAATCACCACCAAGACGGTCCCGGAGACACTCAACCATTTCCAGCAGCTCAACAGCGCCACCATTCAGGGCGTCGCGGCGCCGGGCATCGCGCAGTCCGACGCGCTGAACGTCCTCAACAACCTCGCCGCCAAGACGTTACCACGAGGCTACAGCGTCGATTACAGCGGATTGTCCCGGCAATATGTCCAGGAATCCTCCGGGTTCGTTGCGACCTTCGGATTTGCGCTGGTGATCATCTTCCTGTCGCTGGCGGCGTTGTTCGAGAGCTTCCGCGACCCCTGCATCATTCTGGTGTCGGTACCGATGTCGATCGCCGGCGCGCTGATATTTGTGAGCCTCGGCATCGGGGGCGCATCGCTGAACATTTACACCGATGTCGGCCTCGTCACGCTGATGGGCCTGATCAGCAAGCATGGCATTCTCATCGTAGAATTCGCAAATGAGCTCCAGCGCGGCGGCACGGCCAAGCGCGAAGCTATCGAGCAGGCGGCAGCAATCAGGTTGCGGCCGATCCTGATGACGACGGCCGCGATGGTGTTCGGCGTGATTCCGCTGATCCTTGCAAGTGGCGCCGGCGCGGTGTCGCGTTTCAACATGGGCCTTGTGATTGCAAGCGGACTTTCGATCGGGACGCTGTTCACGCTTTTCGTGGTGCCGGCGATCTATCTCTTGATCGCGACCGATCATTCCCGGGAGGCGGAGCTGGACGCCTCACAAATGCCGGCCGGAGATCACGCGGCGAGCGGGGTTTGAAGGGCTCTAAATTTTCAGCGCGCTGAGCCTCAGATTGCTCCTTGCTCAACGTGAGCAACGGGTTGGATCAGACCTGCTTCCCGCGGGAAATGGGGTTCTGGGGCACGCCGGCGCGTCTCCCGAGCCGACCCAGCGGGTCTTCGGCATTTTCGTGGGGCTCCCGGGCAGTCGCGGCTTGACCAGCGAAACCCTGTGAGCAAACGGCGATAAAGGTGGTCAACCACGGGCGAACTTCCTTGTTCTTGTTGATCTTTCGGTCGCTATTTACGTTCGGGACGTGGGTGCCGACGGGACCAACACTGCCACATTGGCCGAAGCGGCGGACGGAGGCGACCTGCTTTCGTGGGTCGATTCGGCGGGCGGTGTAGCCAAAGATTGAGCCGCGCTGCACGAGCAGCTGGTGCCCCCGTTCCAACCATTAATGCAGTTGTTCAGAATTTGAACGATGCAAAAAGATGCGCTTTAACCGCTCACTCGAAATGTAGCGTTGTTAACCCTCTATTTCGTCGACCAATTTGAATCAAATCTCTACCCTCGGGCTCCAAAACTCGCTGCGGTGTGCCCGCGAGCCCGCACGACTGACAAGAACAATTGCAGACAACAGGAAGTCGAAAGCCATGACCGTCGCTGTTCTGCCCACTTCGCCGGACATCGCGCCGCAGACCGTCGATCCGCTCGATCGTCTGAGGGATATCTTGTTTCATCGCATGGGTGCTGACGGCGTCTATGCGCGCACTGCGCTCTATGAGGACGTCGTGGAGGGTCTGGCCGCCCTGATCACCCGGCCTCGCGAAGCCGGCACCGAGGTGATACGCTTCCCGCCGGTGATGAGCCGGGCCCAGCTGGAAAAGTCCGGCTACGTCAAGAGCTTTCCGAACCTGCTCGTCTGCGGCCTGCATGGCACTGAACGCGAGATCAACGCTGCGGTGAGCCGCTCGGCATGGACCGCCTGGCGATCGCCATGTTCGCCACGCACGGTATCGATACCTTCGCCCGGCCCAGCAAGGCGCAGGAAGTCCTCGGGCTCACGCCGCATATTGCGGCGGACGCCCATGTCGAAAGCTGGCGCTAAAAAGCGAGTACCACCATTACCACGGGTAAGACGAGCGTGATCCAGACCAAGGTTCGTTGCCGCGAAATCAGGGAGTCCGACGTCGATGCGGTCGCGGATTTGCTGACGCGCGGCTTCGTGGGTCGCTCGCGCGACTACTGGATCCAGGGCTTGCGGCGGCAGGCCTTCCGGCCGGTGCCGGACGGCTATCCGCGCTTCGGCTATATGCTCGACAATGAGGGCCTGCCGTTCGGCGTGCTGCTCCTGATCTACACCGCGCGGAAGGACGGCGAGGAGACCACCATCCAGTGCAACCTCTCGAGCTGGTATGTCGAGCCGGCCTACCGCAACTATGCGCCGCTCCTGACCAAGATCGCCCAGCGCCACAAGGAGGTCACCTATCTCAACATCAGCCCGGCACCCTGGACTTGGCCGATCATCGAGACGCAGGGCTTTCGGACCTACTGCCAAGGACTGTTCATCTCTGTGCCGGCGCTCTCGCGCGTGCCGCGCTGCTCCAAGATCGATGTGATCGCACCACATACCAAGCAGATCGAGGGCCTCGGCGAGGTCGAGACCGAGCTTCTGACCCGGCACGCCCGCTATCACTGCCTGAGCGTCGTCTGCCGTACACCGCAGGGTGTCTTCCCGTTCATTCTCCAGCCTGTGAGCATCCGCCGCGGCAGGATCGCACCACCGGCAATGCGGCTAATCTATTGCCGCAGTGTCGACGAATATGCCGCCTGCGCGGGGCGCATCGGGAGGCTGCTGTTAAGGTTTGGCAAGCTCCTGGTGCTCGTCGATTCCAACGGCGGGATGACAGGCGTGCGAGGCGCCTATACCGAACGTGGTCGCAAATATTTTAAAGGCCCGCATTGCCCCCAACTTGGTGATCTTACCGACACGGAGCTGGTGCTGTTCGGTCCCTGATGGAGCTTGCGGCTCGTCAACTCGCGCTCGACCTCATATTTTGCGAAGTACGTTCTGAGGCGGAGCGCAGTTGAACGATAGCTCTTGCTGCGATTTGAGACCTCTGAGGTTAAGCCGCTCGTCGCCCCCGCTCATCGCGGCGCTGCCGCCGCCACTCCGGTCCCGGAAGGAGAAGATATGGGCCTGCGCAGGAGAGAGCTCTTTGGCTGAATCCGTGATCCATCGATGACCTCGAGATTGCCGCAACGATTGAGGGTGTGGAGCTTTCTGCCGGGCCACAGGAGGCCGGGCCCAATGATCCGCCGAACGACTTGCTGGAACGTCGTCGGGGATAGTTCCAAAATTTCCGCAAGGCCGAGCGCGGTACCATATCCATTTGAACAATCCTGCACCGGCCGCCACAGCTTTCCATCGATTTTTACGAAATTTCCTGCCGGTCTCGTGCTTGCGCGGTCCATCAAGACCGGATTGCTTGCATGGGGTAGCCAGGGACCGAACAGATTGTCGGCATAGAAAATCGATAACATGTCGGAGTAACCGGCGGTGCCGTCGCGCCAGGCTCCGAATAAATAATTCAACCCGTTGTGGTGCGTGATGGTGATATCGGAGAGCTCAAAGTCGGACAGCAGCGTGCAGTAACGCTCCCATTTGTCAGGAAATCGAACGCATCGATAGAGCTCGACCGCTCGATGTTCGGAGCTTTCAGGAATCATCCATAAATCCTCGCCGTCCTTGATCAGGAACGGATATGAGAGGTGCCATGGCTCTTCCAGCACTGGCATGACCTCTCCAACTGGGCCCGTGCCGTCGAACTCAATTGCAGAAATGATTCCCTTGCCCACCCGGTGGTCAAGGTCCTCAAAGAAGACAAACGTTTGTCCTTGCCATTCAACCGGAAATGGATCCGCGTAGAACCGATGTCCCGGATCTCCAAGCACGTTCCAGGCAGGTCCCGACAAACTCCCGGACTGAAACACACTCGTGGTCGTACTGTAACGCCATCCGACATGCCAATGAGGCGCGTAGCAGCACAGCCGGTATATTTCCTTTGCGATTGAGGTGGCCAAGCCCCGCAGAACATAGCTGGTAGGTTTTAGCTCGGCGCTGCTGGCAGCAGGATAAGCCAGCTGAGGCAGTATCCTGGGAGCGCCACTGAGGATTGCCGTTAGCATTGTCAGGGTGCGCGCCATGACGGTTTCAAGCGAGCCACTTAGTCCGACCGCAATTTCTCCAGAGGGACGACCGCGATCGAGTATTGTTCCGTCGAGATCATTGACGATTTCGATAACAGGTAGATCACCTGCCAAGATAGCCGCTAAGGCGGCGTTTTCTCCTGCGGCCCCATTGAAGCGCGGCCGCAGATAAAGCGAGGCCGGGCAGTTAGCTTCCCGTTGCCCGGTGGTGAAATCAACGACCACGTCGGCTTTACTTGGGATGCAGAGGGCGCCTTTCGGGATAGTAGTTAGTTTATCAGCGCCACCCCGTTTCCCTCTACGTAGCACCAATCGCTCAAGCTCGAACAGAGCTTCTAGTCCGGATGGTCGGGCCTCGGTCGTTGCAGACCAGGCGATCTGGATGGGGATATCCTGGCCGTCGACGGATAAGGCGCGGCGGTTCATCCAGAACCGGGCATGTTCCTTCTCGCAGCGGAACTCGATCGTCATCTGCGCCATCTTCCTGAGGCAGCCAAGCATCAGATCGCCTGATTGAGAATTTGCACATACTCCTCAATCATCGTCTCTACCGAATATCGAGATCTCAGGCCTTTGGCATTTTGCCGCAGCTCGCTACTCAGACTTTGGTCAGTTAAAACTCTGGATACGGCCTCGAATAGCTTTGCGCCGTCCGACGAGTCGACGAAGAGTGCTGCTGGCCTGCCCTCGACCGATAACACTTCTCGTAAGACTTCTAGATCGTTAACGACCAAAGGAAGGCCCGCGCTCGCCGCCTCAACCGCCGCGAGGCCAAAGGTCTCGGCTTGCGAGGGGAACACGAAGACGTCCAGGCAGGCTAGGAAGCTCGCCATCTTCTCCGGGGAAATCTCCCCGATGAAATGGAGTCTGTCGACTACATTCAATTCATCCGCCAAAAGCCTTAGCCGCTCTTCGTCCGCACCCTGACCTGCAAGGGCGAGATGCCAAGACGGTTGGTGAGCCAGCAGACGGATGGCAGCATCAAGCCGCTTGTGAGGGTGCAATCTTGCCGCGCAGCCAAGCAGCGCAGGATCGAGCGGCAACTTGAACCGCTGCCGTGCGATCCTCTTTGGCACGTCCAGCGATTTGTCCTCGAACCCGTGCGGGACATATTTCATTCGCGCACGATAGGGGGAGGGATAACGGGTATATTCGCGCTGCATATGTCGCGAGTTGAGCGTTATGCAATCGAAGAAGCCGAGGCTTCCCATCACGATGTCGGCGGCTCGGACCGGCCAACTCATCGACATCGCGGACGATACCTGATTTGCAATAACGGGGGCTCGGCAAACAAGCCGGCTGACGCCGCCGCCGATCACATTGCCGAAGTGTTGAAAGGTGAGGACCGCATCCGGCTTAACGCTTCTGATGTGGGAACCGAGGGCCCATAGCATTCGTAGCAGGGCGATCGGAGTTCCCGGTCGGCTGGAGGCGCAATAAAAGGTGCTGGGCGGCTCGTCGAAAGACTCCGATTTACGAAAAAAGAACACGTTAAAGATTTCGTAACCGCGGGCGCCTAAACCCTTTCCAAGAAGCCTTGTGATCTCCTGTGCGCCGGCGTTTTCAGCCTGGGTCTGCAACAGAAGCACGCGCCGCTTAGGCGTACTCGTGCTTGTGATATGAGTGGCGGTCGACGACCTCATTGCTGCCCCCTGGGCTTAATTGCTTGGCTCAAATAGAGCACGCATGCTTCGCAGGTCTTCGCGAGTATGCCTGTATCACCTACCATGCGGTGAACGCGCGGACATCGACTTGCTTCCAACGGAGTTAATGCAGCGGGCGCAATGCAGCGAGACGACGATCCGCGCCATCGGTGGAATCGTTGGCCCTTACCCGTCCGGGCGCAACAGCCGTCAACTGTAGGTTAACCATGAATACTTAGGCTGCAGTGGGCCACTGAACAGTGACTCTCGGTTGAATTGAGTCCAAAAGCCATGACGTTCGGTAGCCGTGCATCTCAGCGAAGCCCGATGAGGCCTGCAGCCTCTTGGGAAGCGCCGCGAGCTGGGATGGCGAAGCCGAGCCGCTCCGACAACACGTTCATCAAGGGACAGCTCACCCTCTCCGGCGCATTTTCGTTCCTGCGTGAGAATGGCCGACGCATATTGCTCTTGAGTCTCGCTTTATTCGGGCTAGGCACAGTGGTCCTGATGGTGCTTCCGGTCCGATTTGCCGCGACTGCACTGGTCGTCGTAGATCCCAGAGAGCAGCGCGTCACCACTGATCAAGACGTGCTTCCCGGCATTGGGCAGGACGCCGCAGCGCTTCAGAGCCTCATTGAAATTGCCAAATCAGACGGCTTTCTGAGGCCGCTGATTGAGCAGCTCAAGATTGCAGACGACCAAGACATTGCGGGCGGTCAAACCGATACAACGCGCCTGCTTGACAAGTTCCGCAGCCGCCTCGACATATCGCGGCGTGGGCTGACATACGTCATCGCTATTGCATTCACCTCGGACCGGCCCGACAAGGCCGCCCACTACGCCAACGCCGTGGCCGAGGCATTCGTCGCAAGCCAGGGCCGCACGCGAACAGAGGCCACCGATGAAGCGGCTGATTGGCTCAAAAATCGTCTAAAGACGCTGAATGACCGCCTGCGCGCCTCGGAAGACGCGGTCGCGGCCTTCAGGCTCGAGCACAAGATCGTCAATGCCGGTAGGGAGTCCACGACCCAGCAACTGCGTGTCACCGATCTCACCCAGCAGGTCTCGACAGCCAGGGCCCGGACCGAAGAAGCAAGGTCGCGTTACGAGCAGGCGCAACGTGATCTCAAGGCTAATGTGGACAGTCCGGCCAAGCAGGACCTATTGAGCATGTTGCGAGCGCAGCGCTCGGCGCTGAACGACCAAATCGCCCAAAAAAAGGCGGTGTTCGGCGATCGCCACCCAGACCTCGTGATATCGTACAGCCAGCTGAACGATCTCAACCGACAGATCGAGATTGAGCGAAAGAAGAACATCGATACCACCAAGTCCGAATATGAGGCACAGCTAGGACAGCAAAATTCGCTGGAGAACCAGCTGAAGGCGGTCGAGACGCAAATGCTGGTCGACGGTCAGGCGCAAGTCAGGCTGCAGGAGTTGCAGCGAGACGCCGAGGCCAACAAGAACATTTATGAGCAGTTCTTGTCTCGGTTCAAATCGACCAACGAGCAGCGTTCACTGCAAACCTCTCAAACAAAACTTGCCTCGCTCGCCACCCCTCCTCTTCGCCCCACGCGTCCGCCTCTCGCTTTGCTCCTCGCAGCTTGGGCGTTAGCCTCGCTGTTGATAACGACAGCCGCCGTAGCGATGACGAAGGCCATGTCGGACGACCCGGATGTCGCCATATCTCCTTCCTATGCCGCACCGGAACAAGCAGAGCCTCCAAAGGTCCAAAAATCAACGAATGCCTTACCACCGCTCAGAGTGTTGCCGAACTTTCCGGTGTGGAGTCGCATCCCAGACCTGACGCCGGGTTCGGGCAAGGCTATCTGGCAGAGGCCAATGGCTGCGGCACATGAACCAGACGTAGCTCCGTACCTGCGTCCCGTGCTTGAAAAAATCGATGTTGTGGCAGGCTCGGGCTGCAAGGTCGCACTCGTGCTCTCGGTGGGCAAGAGCGCCGGCGGCAATACTGTCGCACGGGCGTTGAATCGCGCGGCGGTGAACGGAGGCAAACTAAGCGCCCTGATCCAAGTTCTGCCCGAATTCGGCGTGGCAACGGTCGATGAGCAGGATGGCGCCACCGCGGCCGCAGTTCAGTCCGTCAACGAACTCCTCGGCGTGGGGAGAGGGGCGGTTGCCAGACCTGCGGACGACATTCGTTCAGACTTTGATCTCATCATCCTGCACGCATCGTCCCTGGCTTTTCAGCCCGAGGCGATATCGCTGGCCGAGCACGCGGATCTGATCATCCTAGTCGCTCGCGCCTCCGAGCTTGATTCGGCGGCAATGAAAAGAACAACCGCGGCGCTGTCCAGGTTTGACGGCGTGCCCAGCGGCCTGATCATCAATTATATGCCGTTGAGCTCACCCGCTTCTTATGCTGAAGCAACATTCTGACGGTTAGATCCTGTAGACTTCACCGGCAAACGCGGTGGCGCTGTAGTAACGGTAAGGCGATCGTCAATTCAGGTAGATCGGCGTGTCCAAATGCGAGGATGGCTTGTTGCTGCGATTTTCCTCTCGATCTGGTACGGCCACCCGGTGTCCGCGAATATCTGCGTATCGTTGGCCGATACGGTTCCGGCGGACAGGCTCGATGCGTTGTCTCGCGGGTTTAATGCCGACGGCTGGATCAACGGCGCAAAGTCTATGCCGCCAAGCTTGGAATTGCTGCGACGGCTTCGCAAAGCGGGGATGAGCCACGTCCGATTGCCGGTGCCTGCCGAGCAGATTATGCCTCTGTTTGCTTCGCAGGAGCAGAGAGACCAAACGCTTTGGCGCCTCAATCGAGCATTGGAGCAGCTCACATCCTTGGGCTACTCCGTCTCCGTCGATCTGCATCCCGGCGAGCGCTTCAATCGCCTGCATCAGGAAGATGCGAACGCGTCGTTGCGCGAGATGGAACGCGCGTGGAGCGTTCTTGCTGAGGTTGTTCGATCATATCCATCCGATCGTGTGTTCGCCGAGTTGCTCAACGAGCCCAATGTGAAAGCCGACAGGTGGCAAGTGGAGTTCGAAGCGCTCGCGACCTTCGTTCGCAGATTGCTTCCCAAGACCACCCTGATTGCCGGCCCGGCCAATTGGCAGAGAGCGGACTCGCTTCCGGAGTTTCGTCCGTTGCAGGATGAAAATGTCGTGTACGCCATCCACTTCTACGATCCGATGGTATTTACACATCAAGGCCATTGGGAAGCGCAAGAACCGCTTCACTGGATCAAAGGATTGCCTTACCCGATCGGCGCTCAAGATCCCAGGGTTCAAGTGCTCCGGCGGGAGTTGGAAAACGAGGGCGCCGCGGCAGCCCTCGATATGCTCGATCGGGCACTTGATCTCGGGCGTGGAAAGCCCGGGATTGACCGATGGCTTGATCCCGCCGTTGCCTGGCAGCAGAAATTCTCACGCCCACTTATCATCAACGAATTCGGCGTACTGAAGGCCAGCGCTCCACGAGAAAGCCGGCTGAGATGGCTCGCGTTAGTGACCTCCTATGCTCGTGAACATTGCTGGGGCTGGACGCATTGGGAATTGGCTCAAGGGTTCGGTTTACTGGACGACATGACCGGAAAACCTGACGAAGGTGTCATGCGGGCGTTGCTCGGCGCTCCTTAGCAGTAGGGCAACCGGCCGAAACGTGCTCCAAATCCCGCTTACTCGTGCGTTTCGGCCGTAGGGACAGAGTAGGTCACGATTTTGGAGGATCTGAAACCGGCCAGCACGAGGATCGATGGATCAACGCCCGTTGTTCGACGACATAGGATGTTAAGAGCGATCGTCGCCAGCGCGAGTGACATAGTTGCCGAAACGGCGGCACCGAGTACACCAATCCAGGGAATGAGAACAACGAAGCCGAGCAGCCGAAGAACCACGTTGGCGGCGACGATGGGAATATATTTGCCCTCGTGACCGGTCAACTGAAGGATTGCGGCAGCGGGCCCTCCGGCGGCCTGAACAGCTGTCCCGATCGCCAATACGACCAATACCGATTGTTGATCGGCGAAATGTGCGCCAAACAAACGAAGCAGGTAGGGAGCGCCGATACAGACAAGAGGAAGAGCGCTCATAACGCACAGCGCCGTCACCTCCGCCATGAGATGCAAGGTGCGTTCAAACTGCGCATGGTCCTTGCTGAAATAGAGTGAGGGTAGTCGGCGCGCTCCAAAAGTATATAGCGCAGCAGATAACATCGCAAAGATATTAGCCAAACGCGAGGCCGCGAAATAGACCCCGGCGGTTGCCGAATCCAGCATCCAATAAACAAGTATGACGTCGAAGTACTGGTTTGCCGCCTCAAGAATCGAGGCGATCCAGAAACGAAGCGCGCTCCACCGCCAGCGCGATCTTTCCGATTGCGCAGGTACATCTCGCAAGTTCGGCAGGGCTCGTGCGATTGAAGCGATCTGCACGAACAGTCCGAGCGCCATCGCAACGGTGATCAAGCCAAACAGCACGGCCGGCTCGAGCCGCCCGTGGCGCAGGAAAATAGCGAGCAGGATCAGGACTACAGCAACACGCCAGAAAAACTCCCTGTTGCCTTCCCCCATCACAATGCTAACGACGGATCGGGCAATCTGGCTGCCGAGCATCAATCCGGCGTTCACTGCGGCGAAGGCGCAAACGATAACTGTCAAGACCCACCACTCGCCTCTGATGGTTGCCACAGCCGCAATCGCGCAGATCGCGATCGACATCGCAACCGATGAGATGCTCAAACTGGAGAGCAAAACGCCCTTGATGAGGCTGGTTTGCTGATTGACTTGGTACTCGTTCAGGAACCGAACGAGAAGTAGCTCCTGGCCAACCAGGCCCACAACCGATGCGATTTGTGCAACTGAAAGCAGCGTTGCAAATTCGCCGAAGCCGCTGGGCGACATCGTTTGTGCCGCCAACGAAAACATCGCGAAAGCAAGACCGCCGCTGCCGACCTTGAGCAGAATGGTTCCGGCAACGCCACGCGTTACGTCACGCTGTATCAGGTGGAGAATGAAATCAAACATGAGAAGATCCGGTGCACCTCTCTCTTCAAGAGCAGAGACGTGGTTGGCTACATAGCATGCCTACGAGCCGGGTGTGTTAATGCGGTGCTTTGGACGCGCCGGCGGCCTCTCCTAGAGCCATCAGCGGGATCCGAGTTAGTTTATTGCGGGCAAGGTGACGGGGGAGCAAGCGGAGGCGCTCCTGCAACTCAAAACTGGCCCGCACGGTGATCTCGCGTTCTACATCTTGGCGGAACTCGCAACTGTTAACGAGACGTTACACATTCGGCGCTATTGCCATTAGGTTCGAAGCCGAAAGTACACTATATGAGCGGCCCGTATCCGGCGCAGTATCAGATCGCGGAGCTCGAAATTGCAGAGCAATTGCCTGCGTCCGCGCGCGATCTGGTCCCGACGATATGCCTTGCAGTAGCGTCGATCGGCTTTGCTTCGATCTTGCACGTGGCGAGTCCAATTCTAGCCATTGCTGTCGAGACGCTAATCGCCGTCGCCATCGTCATCGCTGCCCCGATGCATGCGCCGCTAATCGCCATCTTTATTTTGTTTTTCCAAAATCTGTTCATCTCTGTTCTGTCGCCGCTCATTCCTGGCCCATCCGATTTGGACTTCATCAAGGGCTACAACTTTCTCGTTTGCTCCGCCATGTGGCTGCTCACCTTCGCGCTTTATGTGCTTGGCCAAGGGAAGCAGTCGGCTGAGGTTAATCAGATCATGCGCTGGGGTGTCGCCGCTCTGGCATTGGCAGCGCTCTATTTCGCGCTTGGCGTCGATCACGATGCGCGAGCGGCACTGGCTTATCTCCGCAATATTGTCCTTCCGCTGTTCTTGTTTCAACTGTCGCTACTGACTGCCGTCACCTATCAGGTCCGGGCCACGCCGTTCCTGGTGGCGATGGCGGTCGTTTTGGTTCTTCTGGGTTATATCGAGTTTGCATTCCGAGATTCTTGGCTAGCCATCACGAACGGCTATACCTTCTGGGGTTTCGAAGAGCTGAAGGCTGCTCATTCGGGCGCCTGGGAAGCTGAGATGCGAGCCACGGGAAATGTTCCTGTTGATCTGAAGGACCATTTCAAGTTTGATTTCTTGAATACTCCTTTGCTCGAAGGGTCCGGACTTTCCCAGCTTCTCCGCATTAACGGCCCAAACATGCATCCGATTAGCTTCGGATATGGCATCGCCTTTTTCGGCCTTTTTGCGTTTTCAGTCGGACGTCCGTTTTTGGCGCTCGCCGCGCTGCCTCTTCTGGTGCTCTGCAGTGTCAAGGGTGCGCTCATCATGGTCATCTTTGTAAGCGCTGCCTGGATATCGACCCGCTTGCTTGGAGCTTCCGTGACACTCGCGTTAGGTTTGGTCGCGTTGATTGTCTTTGCGGTCGTTGCGATCCGTATCGGCTTGCAAATTGGCGACTATCACGTCATTGGCCTCATGGGCGGGTTGAATGGATTTCTCGAAAAGCCGTTCGGTCGCGGTTTGGGTGTCGGCGGAAATCTGTCAGACAGCTATTTCTCAATCGACTGGGGCGCTGCGCAGCAAAGCGGCACGATCGATGGTGCGGTCGAAAGCGCAATCGGCGTCTTGCTGTACCAGATGGGCATCGCCGCTTTGGTGCCGATTGGTTTTTATTGTGCGGTAGCTCTAAAAGCCTGGCGGCTGTACGCGTTCTCGGGGAACCTGACGCAAGGCCTTGTTGGGTTTGGCGTCATGGTCGTGCTCCTGAATGGATTGTTTCAGGAAGAAGCTCTGTTTGCGCCGCCGGCGCTTGGGCTCTTGCTGGCGCTCGCCGGACTCGTGATCGGAAGCCAAATAAGGGTTGATACCGCGAGTGCGTCGACCGAGGCATGAGTTTGGTGGTCAACCCGCCACGCGAGCGACCTACGGCCTGATTTTGAGTCCCCCCATTTGCGCCGGTGCCATGCTGGTGGACCCGGACGCGCGTGTTATCGATCATGACATATTCGAAATTCGGAAGTCCTAGGGAGGCGCGGTGTTGAACTCTTAATCAGCGGGTCGCCGGTATGCCAACGCGTTTTCGATGAAATATTCCACTGTGCCGAAATTCGGATGTGCTGCATTAAATACGCATCCCGGTTCACTCCGATGGTGTTCCGCAGGTCGTAACTCCTTCGAGCGGTTTCTGTGGGCGCAGCAGGCTTCCATCAGAGGTGTGGGCAGGGCGGCGTCGCGGTGAGGCTGTTGGCAGACAAGTGATCTTTTGCCCGATGTTGCTGACTGTCCTGACCGACGGGACGGGGGCGTTCCGCAGGCGGGCGGCTCAATCAAACTCAATCACCGGAAACGGTACAGCAATCCCAAAGCCACACCGTGGCCACAGCTTTCCCGTTTCAGAGCAAGTCGGGTGCTCTTGAGGTGTGGAATGTCGGTTTTGCGGGCCTGGCTTGTCGCGGTGGTCGTGTGTGGCGTGTCGATGGCTACCTCGCTTCCCCTGGCGTTGTTGCCGCAAGCAGCGGCGGCGCAAGCCACGGACGTGATCGTGGTCGAGGGCAATCGCCGCATGGAGGCCGAAACGGTCCGCTCCTATTTCAAGGCCGGTGCGAACGGCCAGTTCGATCAGGCAGCCATCGACGACGGCCTCAAGGCGTTGGTCGAGACCGGCTTGTTTCAGGATGTGAAGGTCAACCGGGTCGGTAGCCGCATCGTCGTGTCGGTGGTCGAGAACGCGGTGATAAGCCGCATCGCATTCGAGGGCAACAAGAAGATCAAGGACGAGCAGCTCTCGGCCGAAATCCAGTCCAAGCCGCGCGGGACCTTCTCGCGCGCGATGGTGCAGTCCGACACGCTACGGATCGCCGAAATCTACCGCCGGTCGGGCCGCTACGACGTGCGCGTCACGCCCGAGATCATCGAGCAGCCGAGCAACCGCGTCGATCTCGTCTTCACGGTCGAGGAGGGCGTCAAGACCGGCGTCAAATCGATCGAGTTCATCGGCAACAGCGCCTACTCGGCCGCGCGCCTGCGCGACGTGATCAAGACGCATGAGAGCAATCTGCTCTCCTTCCTCGGCAACAACGACATCTACGATCCAGATCGCGTCGAGGCCGACCGCGACCTGATCCGCCGCTTCTATCTCAAGAACGGGTTTGCCGATGCGCAGGTCGTGGCGGCGCTGACTGAATATGATCCGGACAAGAAGGGTTTTCTCGTCAGCTTCAAGATCGAGGAAGGCCAGCAATATCGCGTCGGCATCGTCGACTTCCGCACTGGCATCGTCAATTTCGACGCGAGCTCGTTACGCGCCTTTTCGCGCGTCCATGTCGGCTCGCTCTACAATGTCGAATCGGTCGAGAAGTCGACCGAAGAGATGCAGATCGAGGCCTCGCGCCGCGGCTATGCTTTCGCCGTCGTGCGGCCGAGCGGTGACCGAAACTTCGAATCGCACACCGTCTCGGTTGTGTTCAACATCGACGAAGGTCCGCGCACCTATATCGAGCGCATCAATCTGCGCGGCAATACCCGCACGCGCGACTACGTGATCCGTCGCGAATTCGACATCTCCGAAGGCGACGCCTACAACCGCGCGCTGGTCGACCGCGCCGAGCGCCGGTTGAAGAATCTCGACTATTTCAAGAGCGTCAAGATCACCACGGAGCCCGGGTCGTCCAGCGACCGCGTCATCCTGATCGTCAACATGGAAGAGAAGTCGACCGGCGATTTCTCGATCTCGGGCGGCTACTCTACGACCGACGGCGCATTGGCCGAGGTTTCGGTCTCCGAGCGCAATCTGCTCGGCAAGGGGCTCTTCGCGAAAGCGTCGGTGACCTACGGCCAGTATGCGCGCGGCGTCTCGCTGTCCTTCGTCGAGCCGTATCTGCTCGACTACCGCATCGCCCTCGGAATCGACACCTATTGGCGCCAGCAATTGTCGAACAGCTACACCAGCTATGGCGTGACGACGCTGGGTTTCTCGCCGCGCCTCGGCTTCGCGTTGCGCGAGGATCTTTCGCTCCAGCTGCGCTACTCGCTCTATCAGCAGAGCATCACGCTCGCCAGCGACTACAACAACTGTAACAACAACGCGGCCAACACGTCGCTGGCCTTCAACCCGACGCCGGCCTACATCGCGAACGTGCTGGGCGGCGTGGATCCGACCAACTCGACGAGTTCGGGCGTCTATGGCTACGGCTGCTACGGCGACGGCGAATCGAGCCTGCCGGTCCGGAAGGAGCTCACGAACGGTCCGACCTTGACGTCGGCGGTGGGTTATACGCTGAACTACAACACGCTCGACAACAACAAGAATCCAACGGACGGTCTGATCATCGACTTCAAGCAGGATTTTGCCGGCGTCGGCGGCGACGTGACCTATCTGAAGACTGCGCTCGACACCAAGTACTACACGCCGCTGGTGTCCGAGATCGTCAGCGTGATCCATCTCCAGGGCGGCGTCCTCAGCAAGATCGGCAACAACGATCTGCGCATGCTGGATCACTTCCAGATGGGCCCGAACCTCGTGCGCGGCTTCGCTTCCAACGGCATCGGTCCGCGCGACATCACCTATGCGAGCTACGGCACCGTTGGCGATGCGCTGGGCGGCACCAAATATTGGGGCGCGTCGATGGAGTTGCAGATGCCATTCTGGTTCCTGCCCAAGGAGGTCGGCCTGAAGGGCGCGGTCTACGCCGATGCCGGCTCGCTCTGGGGTTACCAGGGGCCGACCTCGTGGGCGGCCACGGGCGAAGTGAATACGAAGGCGTGCCCGACCTGCGGACTGCAATATGACGACAGCAGCCTGGTGCGTTCGTCGGTCGGCGTCGGCCTGATCTGGGCCTCGCCGTTCGGACCGCTGCGCTTCGATTACGCCGTGCCGCTCACGAAGGGTAAATACGACGTGGTCCAGGAGTTCAGGTTCGGCGGCGGCACGTCGTTCTAGCCGCCGAGAATGCGCCGGCAGGCGTCGACGAAGACCTCTGCGCCGGTAACGATATCGGCGTCGGCGGTGTTCTCGGTCCAGTGATGGCTGATGCCGCCGATCGAGGGCACGAATAGCATGCCTGCCGGCATGATGGTCGCGAGCATCTGTGCGTCATGGCCGGCGCCGCTCGGCATGCGGATCGATCGTCCGCCGGCAAATGCTTTGCTCGCGGCGTCGATCGCGTCCTGAAAACCGGCATTCATCATCGCGGGCGCGCCGGTGCGGATTTTCTCCACTGTTACGGTGCAGGGACCATTCGCGTTGACCTCGTCCGCCACAATCCGCAGCAATTCCTCCAGCCGTGCGATCACGGAAGGATCGTCGTCGCGAATCTGGAACAGCATCTCGGCGCCACCCGGAATGATGCTCGGCGCGCCCGGATCGAGCGTGACGCGGCCGGTGGTCCAGACCGTGCGCGGCCCGCACGCAGCCGGAAAACGCTGGTCGATCGTCACGCAGAATTTGGCGAGCGCCAGGCCCGCGTCCTTGCGCACGGCCATGCGCGTGGTGCCGGCGTGGTTCTGCTCACCGGTGAAATCGATGCGGTACTGCCAGATGCCGACGATGGAGGTCACGACGCCGATCGCGAGCTGCCCGCTTTCGAGCGTGTCGCCCTGCTCGATATGCGCCTCCAAATAGCCGACGTGTCGTCCCGGTTCGGCCGTGATACGCGCCCGTCCGGCAAGCCCCATGTCGCCAAGCGCGTCGCGCATGGTGCGGCCATCGGTGCGGTCGCGTGCGGCGTTGATCTCGGTCTCGCTCACCTGCCCGATATAGGAGCGCGATCCGAGAAAGCTGCCGAAATGACCTTCCTCGTCGCACCACGCGGCAACTTCAACCGCGCCTTTCACGGAGGGATCGATATTGAGCACGCGCGCAGCCTCGAGCGCATAGACGACGCCAAGCGGCCCGTCGAGCCAACCGGCGTAGTTCTGGCTTTCCAGATGCGAGCCCGCCAGCAGCTTCGGTCCCGGCGTTGCGCTGGTGCCGAAGACGTTGCCGATGCCGTCGATCGTGGGCGCGAGCCCGGCGCCGGGCAGCTTCCGCACCAGCCAGTCCAGCGACTGCCTGTGCGGCTCGGAGAAGGTCGGCTTGTGCACGCCGGTCTTGTAGGCGCCGAGGGCGCGCAGTGCATTGAGATCGGCGAGAACGCGCATCCCATCGGCGCTCGGCTGGGTGTCAGGCATGTTCGGCAACCTTCAGCGCCTCGATGCGGATTTCCTCGACCAGCCGTTCCTTCAACTGAACGAATTCGGGCGTGGTCTTGATCTTGTAGAAGCGCGGATGCGGCAGGTCCACATTGATCTCGGCTTTGATGCGGCCGGGACGGGCGCTCATGACGATGACGCGGCTGCCGAGGAAGATCGCCTCTTCGATGTCGTGGGTGACAAACAGCACGGTCTTCTGGTCGCGCTCCCAGATGCCGAGCAGCATTTCCTGCATCAAGGCGCGGGTCTGGTTGTCGAGCGCGCCGAAGGGCTCGTCGAGCAGCAGGATCTTTGGATCATTGGCGAGCGCACGCGCAATCGCGGTGCGCTGCTGCATGCCGCCGGAGAGCTGTTTTGGCCAGTGGTTCTCGAAACCGGAGAGGCCAACCTGGCGGATGAAGGTGTCAGCGATCTTGTTGCGCTCCGCCTCGCGCACGCCGCGCTCGCGCAGGCCAAAGGCGATGTTCTCGCGCACCGTCAGCCACGGAAACAGCGTGTAGGACTGGAACACCATGCCGCGGTCGGCGCCGGGGCCGGTGACCTCGCGCCCGTCGAGCGTGACGCGTCCGCTGGTCGGACGGTCGAGGCCGGCAACGATGCGCAGCAGCGTGGACTTGCCGCAGCCGGAGGGGCCGAGGATGGTGACGAAGTCATTGTTGCCGATTGTGAGGTCGGTCGGCTCCAGCGCCCTGGTCGGCGCGTTGCCATGGCGGGCGGGGAAGGTGCGCGAGACCTGCTCGATCTTGAGAATCGTCACGCGAGCCTCCACGGGAACAGCCAGGCGTTGAACGCCTTGAACATGAAGTCCGAGAGCAGGCCGATCAGTCCGATGACGATGATGCCGAAGATGATCTGGCCGGTGTTGAGCAGAGCCTGGCTGTCGGTGATCATGTGGCCGATGCCGGAGGACGAGCCGATCAACTCGGCGACGATGACATAGGTCCAGGCCCAGCCGAGCACCAGCCGCAGGATCTCCGCGATCTCGGGCGCGGAGGATGGCAGCAGCACGCGGCGGATGATGCCGCGATCGCTGGCTCCGAGCGTATAGGCGGCCTCCACCAGATCGCGCCGCGTGGCGCCGACAGTCACAGCGATCATCAGGATGACCTGGAACACCGAGCCGATGAAGATGACGAGCAGCTTTTGCATCTCGCCGATGCCGGCCCACAGAATCAGGAGCGGAATGAAGGCGGAGGCGGGCAAGTAGCGCGCAAAGGAGACAAAAGGCTCGAGGAAGGCCTCGATCGGCTTGTAGGCGCCCATCAGCACGCCGATCGGCACGGCAATGATCGCGGCCAGCACAAAGCCGCCGACGACGCGCCAGATGGTCATGCCGATGTCGAACAGGAAGCCCTGATTGGTGAGCAGGTCGACGCCTTCCTGCACCATGGTCAACGGGTTGGCGAGGAACACTTTCGACACATGGCCGCCGAAGGTCGCCCAGGACCAGAGGGCAACGAACACCACGAAGAACGCGAGGCCGTAAGCCACGCGCTGCTTTGACGTCACGGGGTCGAGAGGACGCATCAACGGTCTATCCGGGCGGTGAACAAGTTTTCCGGCCCCATCGCGAGATGGGGCCGGCTGCTCTTGGGAGGCTTACTTGATGTAGCTCGCGTCAAAGAGGTCCTCGACCTTCGGCGCGGCCTTGATGATGCCGATTTCGAGCAGCAGCTCGGCGGCTTCCTTGTTGAAGGCGAGGAAGTCGCCCGCGAAGAATTTCTGGTTCGTGGCCTTGTCCTGCCAGCGCAGGTATTTGGCCGAGTTGCCGAACTGCTCGCCGGTCTGCTTCACGTCGGCGCCCATGATCTCATAGGCTTTGGTCTGGTCCTTGGCGATCATGTCGAGCGATTCGAAATAACTGTTGGCCAGGGCCTGCGCCGCCTTCGGATTCTCGCTCAGGAATTTCGGCGTGCAGCCAAACGTGTCCATCACGATCGGATAGTCGAGCGTGGTTGCGATGATCTTGCCCTTGTCGGGCGCGGCGCGCACGGTCGACAGATACGGCTCATAGGTCATCGCGGCGTCGTTCTGGCCGGAGACGAAGGCCTGCGCGGCGGCGGCCGGCTCGAGGTTCACGACCGTGACGTCCTTCACCGTGAGTCCGTTCTTCTTCAGCATCCAGGCCAGCGCGAAATAGGGCGAGGTGCCGGGTGCGGAGGCCGCAACGGTCTTGCCTTTCAATTCCTTGATCGACGTGACGTCGTTGCGCACGGCCATGCCGTCGGCGCCAAAACTCTTGTCGAGCTGGAAGATCTGCTTGGTGGCGACACCGTTGGCGTTCCAGGAGATCCAGGTCTCGACCGTGGTGGCGGCGCATTGGACGTCGCCGGAGGCGATGGCGAGGTGGCGATCTTTCTGCGGGATCTTCTTGATGGTGACGTCGAGGCCGTTCTTCTTGAAGATGCCGGCTTCTTTCGCCAGCGTCAGCGGCGCGAAGCCGGTCCAGCCGGAGATGCCGACACCGACCTTGACGTCGTCGGCGAGCACGGGCGTTGAGGCTGTGAGAGCAATGATTGTCGCAAAAACTGTCGAACTACGCATGATTGTCGTCCTCTTGCCGATCGATGGATTGACGTCCTGTTGATCTCTGTTGGCCCCAACGGACCGTTGCCCGAAGCATTGCACGATTTGTGCCGACATCGTTCTCTCAGCCTCCCTTGAATCGGGCGACAAGGCGGTGGGAGTCACCGGGATAAAGCAGGCGCACCGCGGTGATCGTGCGGGCGCTGCGCCAGGTATAGCGGTCGATCACGAGGCATGGCGCGCCGATTGCGATATCGAGCGCTTCGGCCGTGCGATGGTCCGCAACGATGGCGCTGATCGTGTGCTCGGCCTCTGTCCATGGGACATGATGTAGCAGCCACGAGCCCGGCGGCTCGCGCGAGAAATCCGCGGTTGCGGCATCCGGCACGGATGACAAATCGATCAGCCGGTCCTCGACCGCGAACGGCACATTGTCGGCGCTGTGGCGGCAGGCGATCGCGACCACTTTGCCGGCTTTCTTGACGCCGAGACGCCCGCGATCGGCGGCGGTCGCCGTACGCTGTTTGCGGCCGATCAGCTCGTAGCCGTAAGCGCGGCCGAGCGCGGTGATCTCGGCGCGCATGTCCGCGATCTTGAGAACCGCCGACTGGTGCTGCGGCCGGCGCACAAAGGAGCCGGCGCGCCGCCGCCGCTCAATCAGGTCTGCCTGCGCCAGCTCCGACAGCGCCTTGTTCACCGTCATGCGCGAACAGCCGTAGCGCGCGACCAACTCGTGCTCGAAGGGAATGCGGTGGCCCGGCGGCCATTCGCCGGTCAGGATGTGCTTCTCGATGTCGGCGCGGATGCGCTTGTAGAGCGTCGGCTGGTCGGCAGCATCGGTGGCGAGGCTCATGCGGCGAGCCTCCGCACGGATGCGTTGAAGCGCTCGCGCGCAGACCGCCGCAGCCTGTGCCGGCCATCTTCAACGACCTTGTCGCCGCCGGCCCAGACGCAATCGATCGCGCCATGGCCCGCCGCAAAGATCCAGCCGTCTATCACGGCGTCGCGCGAGCGTCCTGCCAGCGACGGATGCCGAGCATCGAGCGTGACGATGTCAGCACGCGCGCCCGGAGCGAGGCCCGCAATCGGCTGTGCCAGTGCCCGGGCGCCGCCCGCAAGGGCGCCGTCGAATAGCGTGCGTCCGGTCGAGCGACCGGTGCCACCTGAGAGAACATTGCGTGCGCGATGCTTGAGTCGCTGGCCGTATTCAAGTTGACGGAGCTCGTCGGCTACGCCGATCAAGACGTTGGAATCGGTGCCGACACCGAACGAGCCACCGGCATCGAGAAACTCGCGTGCGGGAAAGATGCCGTCGCCGAGGCTGGCCTCGGTGATAGGGCAGAGGCCCGCCACCGCGCCGGTCTTTGCGAATGCGGTGACTTCTTCATCCGTCGTGTGGGTTGCGTGAATGAGGCACCAGCGTTGATCGACGGGCGCATGCTCCAGCAGCCACTGCACTGGACACCGCCCCGACCAGGCCAGGCAATCCTCGACTTCCTTCACCTGCTCGGCGGCATGAATATGCACCGGCCCCCCATCGGCCAGCGGAATGATCGCTGCAAGCTCGTCCGGCGTCACCGCGCGCAGACTGTGCGGCGCGATGCCAATATTGGCGCCCGGCAATGTTGTGATCGTCTTGCGCGAGGCCGCCATCAGCGTCGCGAATTGATCGACCGAGCAGATGAAGCGGCGCTGTCCGTCATGCGGCGCCGCTCCACCGAAGGAGCCATGCGCATAAAAACTCGGCAGCAGCGTCAGCGCGATGCCCGACGCCTCGGCAGCCTGCGCAATGCGCGCGGCCATCTCGGCGGGATTGGCATAATGCGAGCCGTCGCGATCATGATGCAGGTAATGGAATTCGCCGACGCGGGTAAAACCCTGCTCCAGCATCTCGACATAAAGCAGTGTCGCGACATCAGCGACATCGTCCGGCGTCATCGTCAGCGCAAAACGATACATCGTCTCGCGCCAGGTCCAGAACGTATCGGTCGAGTCGCCGCGCAGCTCCGCAAGTCCCGCCATGCCGCGCTGGAAGGCGTGGCTGTGCAGGCTCGCAAGTCCGGGAAGCGCGATGGCGTGGCGTTCGTCGCCCGCGGCCGGTGCTGCGCCCGGCGTCACCTCGGCGATCGCGCCGGCGGTGATCACCACCTGCACGTCATTGGCCCAGCCCGAGGGCAGGAGCGCGGAGGCGAAATGCAGTCGGGTCATGAACACACGCCGGCTGGACAGAACCGCCTTACGATTATATGTCTAGACATATAAGTCAAGCATCCCAGGGCGCAGGGACTTCGCGAAGGGAAAGTTGCATGGCAGAGCGCTTCGACCGGATCTGGCATAATGCCCGGCTCGCCACGATGCGGGCCGACCGTCCCGATCTCGGCGAGATCGAGCATGGCGTTATCGCCATACGCGGCGGCCACATCGTCTATGCGGGCGCGGCGGCGGATTTCCCTGCGAACGCCGACGCGATCGAGCGGATCGATTGCGAGGGGCGCTGGATCACGCCGGGCCTCGTCGACTGCCACACCCATCTCGTCTATGGCGGCAACCGCGCGCACGAATTCGAGCTGCGCCTGAAGGGCGCGAGCTACGAGGAAATCGCACGCGCCGGCGGCGGCATCGTCTCGACGGTGGCCGCGACGCGCAAGGCGAGCGAAGCCGAGCTCGCAGCACACGCATTGCCGCGGCTCGATGCGCTGATCGGCGAGGGCGCCACCACGGTCGAGATCAAGTCCGGCTATGGCCTCGACACCGAAACCGAGATGCGGCAGCTCACAGCCGCGCGCAGTCTCGGCCGTCAGCGGCCCGTCGCGATCCGCACGTCGTTTCTGGGCGCGCATGCGCTGCCGATGGAGGCCGATGGCGACAAGGATCGCTATATCGATCTTGTCTGCAACGAGATGCTGCCGGCCGTCGCAAAGGCGGGCCTTGCCGATGCCGTTGATGCCTTTATGGAGGGCATCGCGTTTTCGGCTGAGCAGACCGCGCTTGTGTTCGAGGCGGCGAAGATGCTCGGTCTGCCGGTCAAGCTTCATGCCGATCAGCTGTCAAACCTCGGCGGTGCAGCGCTTGCCGCAAGATTCTCCGCGCTCTCGGCCGATCATCTGGAGCATACCGACGAGGCCGGCGCCGCGGCGATGGCCAGGGCCGGAACGGTGGCCGTGCTGCTGCCCGGCGCCTTCTACTTCATCCGCGAGACGCAAAAGCCGCCGGTCGAGGCGTTTCGCAAGCACGGTGTCCCCATGGCGCTTGCGACCGATTGCAATCCCGGCAGCTCGCCGCTGACCTCGCTGCTCCTCGCCATGAACATGGGCGCGACGCTGTTCCGGATGAATGTCGCCGAATGTCTCACCGGCATCACCCGCGAAGGCGCGCGCGCACTCGGTATGCTCGATGAAACGGGCACGCTGGAAGCCGGCAAATGGTGCGACCTCGCGATCTGGGACATCGAACGTCCGGCCGAGCTCGTCTACCGCATTGGCTTCAATCCGCTGCACCGCCGGGTGTGGAGGGGGCAATGACGGAGCAGGGCGCAGAGATCGTCGTCAGGCCGGGAGCGGTCGGCCTCGACGATCTCGCGCGTGTGCTCGCAGGCGCCTCCGTCGTGCTCGATGGCGCGTTCTGGCCATGCGTCGAGGCGGCGGCGGCGATCGTCGCGAAGGCTGCTCAGGCCGCAGCGCCGGTCTATGGCATCAATACCGGTTTCGGCAAGCTGGCCTCGAACCGCATTCCGCCCGACCGGACCGCGCTGCTCCAGCGCAATCTCATCGTCTCGCATTGCTGCGGCGTTGGCCCTACGACGCCCGAGCCGATCGTGCGGCTGATGATGGCGCTCAAAATCATCTCGCTCGGGCGCGGCGCCTCCGGCGTGCGCCGCGAGGTGATCGAGCAATTGCAGGGCATGCTGGCGCGAGGTGTCTATCCGCTGGTGCCGCAGCAGGGCTCGGTCGGCGCCTCCGGCGATCTCGCGCCGCTCGCGCATATGACCGCTGTGATGATCGGCGAGGGAGAGGCGATCGTCGAGGGCAGGATTGTGTCCGGCAGCGAGGCGCTCGCCGCCGCCGGCCTCACGCCGCTGACGCTCGGCCCCAAGGAGGGGCTCGCGCTGATCAACGGCACGCAATTCTCGACCGCCTATGCCATTGCCGGCGTGTTGCGCGCGTTTCGCCTGGCCCGCGCGGCGCTCGTCACCGGCGCCTTGTCGGTCGATGCGGCGATGGCGTCGACTGCGCCATTCCGTCCCGAAATTCAGGCGCTGCGCGGCCATGCCGGGCAGACCGCCGCGGCCGCAACGCTGACCGCGCTGCTCGACGGCAGCGACATCCGCCTGTCGCATCTCGAAGGCGACGAGCGCGTGCAGGATCCCTATTGCCTGCGCTGCCAGCCGCAGGTTGCCGGCGCGGCGCTCGACCTGATCATGCAGGCCGCGCGCACGCTGATGGTCGAGGCCAATGCCGTCACCGATAATCCTCTGGTGCTGGTCGAGACCGGCGAAATCGTCTCGGGCGGCAATTTCCACGCCGAGCCCGTGGCCTTTGCCGCAGATACGATCGCGCTCGCGCTATCGGAGATCGGCGCGATCAGCGAGCGGCGCATTGCGACGCTGGTCGATCCCGCGCTCAATTTCGGCCTGCCGCCATTCCTGACGCCGGACCCCGGCATCAATTCCGGCTTCATGATCGCTGAGGTGACGGCGGCTGCGCTCTACGCCGAGAACAAGCAGCGCGCGGCGGCCTGCTCGATCGACTCGACGCCGACCAGCGCTAACCAGGAAGATCACGTCTCGATGGCCGCGCATGCCGCGCGGCGTTTGTTGGACATGGCCGACAATCTGGCTTCCATCCTCGGAATCGAGCTCCTGGTCGCCGCGCAAGGCATCACACTGCGCGCACCGCATGCGACCAGCGCGCCGCTCGTCGCCGTCATCGCCAAGCTTCGCGAACAGGTGCCCGCGCTCGGCGCGGACCGCTACATGGCCGGCGATCTCGCCAAGGCTGCCGCGCTCGTCGAGGCCGACGCGCTGCCGGCCTCGGCGATCACGGTGCTCTCATCCGATCCGTTTCCGAGAATTAGCTGAAGAGGTCCTCCGCATGAACCGCCGACTGGACAACGACCGCACCATCCGCGCGCCCCGCGGCGGCGAGATCAGCGCCAAGAGCTGGCTGACGGAAGCGCCCTTGCGCATGCTGATGAATAATCTCGATCCCGACGTCGCTGAGCGCCCGAGCGAACTCGTCGTCTACGGCGGCATCGGCCGCGCCGCGCGCGATTGGGAGAGTTTTGACCGGATCACGGCCGCGTTGCGCAAGCTCGAAGCCGATCAGACGCTGCTTGTTCAGTCCGGCAAGCCGGTGGGCGTCTTCCGCACGCACCCGGACGCGCCGCGCGTGCTGATCGCGAACTCCAACATCGTGCCGCATTGGGCGACGCTCGATCATTTCAACGAGCTCGATCGCCTGGGCCTGATGATGTACGGCCAGATGACGGCGGGCTCGTGGATCTATATCGGCAGCCAGGGGATCGTGCAGGGCACCTACGAAACCTTTGTCGAGGTCGGCCGTCGCCACTATGGCGGCAGCCTTGCCGGCAAATGGATCCTCACCGCCGGCCTCGGCGGCATGGGCGGCGCGCAGCCGCTGGCCGCGACCATGGCCGGCGCTTCCATGCTTGCGGTCGAATGCCAGCCGAGCCGCATCGAGATGCGGCTACGCACCGGCTATCTCGATCGTCAGGCCGCAACGCTCGACGAAGCGCTCGCGATCATGGAAGACGCTGCGAAAACGAAGAAGGCGGTCTCGGTCGGCCTGCTCGGCAATGCCGCGGAGATTTTTCCGGAGCTGGTGCGCCGTGGCGTCAAACCCGACATCGTCACCGATCAGACCAGCGCGCATGATCCGATCAATGGCTATTTGCCGAAGGGCTGGACATTAGCCGAATGGGAGACGAAGCGCGCCGCCGATCCGAAGGCGGTCGAGCGTGCGTCGAAGACATCCATGGTCGAGCACGTTCAGGCGATGCTGGACTTCCATGCGCAGGGCATTCCGACGCTCGACTACGGCAACAACATCCGCCAGATGGCGCAGGACATGGGCCTGAAGAACGCCTTCGATTTCCCGGGCTTCGTTCCCGCCTATATCCGCCCCTTGTTCTGCCGCGGCGTCGGGCCGTTCCGCTGGGCCGCGCTATCAGGTGATCCCGAGGACATCTTCAAGACCGACGCCAAGGTCAAGGAGTTGATGCCTGATGACAAGCATCTGCACAATTGGCTCGACATGGCCAAGGAGCGCATCAAGTTCCAGGGCCTGCCGGCGCGGATCTGCTGGGTCGGACTTGGCGATCGTGATCTTCTGGGTCTCGCTTTCAACGAGATGGTGGCGCGCGGTGAATTGAAAGCGCCCATCGTGATCGGCCGCGATCATCTCGACAGCGGCTCGGTGGCAAGCCCCAACCGTGAGACGGAGGCGATGAAGGACGGATCGGATGCGGTGTCCGACTGGCCGCTGCTCAATGCGCTGCTCAATTGCGCCAGCGGCGCGACCTGGGTGTCGCTGCACCATGGCGGCGGCGTCGGCATCGGCTATTCGCAGCACGCCGGCATGGTGATCGTCGCCGACGGCACGCCGGAAGCCGCAAAGCGCATCGCACGTGTGCTCTGGAACGATCCGGCCTCCGGCGTGATGCGCCATGCGGATGCGGGTTACGAGACCGCGATCGACTGCGCCCGCGATAAGGGGCTGGATCTGCCGAGCCTGCAGAAATAGCCGCGCCTCAGGCCACGACCTTGGCCCCGCGTGGAGAAGGCGTCGAACTGCGCGCGCGTCAGATCCGGGGCGACCGGCACGCGGAACAGCCGCATGGCCACGGCAAGGTGCGCTTTCAAATCGACGGCAGGCATAGCAATACGCGCCCCAAATCCCTTCAAAACGAAGGCGATCTCGCACGGCGGGGATAAAGAGCGCGTTAGATGGGCTTGACGCGGAACGGCCAGCGCAGGTTGCACGCTACCGCGGGATTTTCCACCCGCGTGCATTGGTGAGGGCCTGTTAAAGATGTGACGCGGAAGCGGGAAAGTCTCGCACAGTAGATCGTCCGAAATGACCTTGGTGGCGTTCTGCTAACCATAGGCATCCTCAACCGCGCGGCGCAACCGATTGCCGCGGCGGCCGTCGGTGACGACCGTCGCGCGCTTCATCTCAGGTACAGACGGCGTCCGTTTTGCGGGCTGAAGCGCGGCCGTCGACGGCACGCATCATCGCAGAGGAAAAGGATCAGGCGAGGGCGGCCTGGCGTTCCCGCACTGGCTCGCGGCTTCGATCGGCCCCACGCGGGTCGGCGAGCCGGGTAAAGCTTCGCTGGCTCGCATGCGCGGGCGCCTCGACGATCACGCCTTCGCAGATGATCTGCCCACCGAGCATTTTGAATTCGAGCTTGTCGTAGCGCGGCATCGTCTCGCCGGGCTCGGGCGGCAGTAACTCGATGCGCCCCTGGATGTTCAGCGTCGCATCGCCCGTGCCGTGAAGCCGCGGATTCCACATCCTGATGCCGGTCTCTGTCCAGCGCTGCCGGATCAGCGCGGCGCGGTTGACAGGCTCGGCGGCTTTCGCGCGCGGCTTCGCTGCGCTGCGGATCTCCGGAGCGGACGACGCGGGCGCCGGCTCGACCTCTGTCGCGACGCTGGGAGCGGGATCGCTGTGGGAGCTGGCCTCGATGACCGGTTCGATCTCCGCGGAAACGGCGGATGCGGGTTGGTCTTCAATGACGAGCTCGGAGAGCTCGACCGAAACCGTCTCAGCGTCGGTAGGCGCAATGAAGACCAGCTCTGCGGCGGCAGGTGCAATTTCCACAGGTGCATCCGGGCATGCATCTTTGCCGACGATGAGATCGGAGATTTCAACCGGGCTGCTTTCGTCCTCGATGGATGAGACCGCCGCCTCTTCCAGGAATTCGGGTTCGACATTCGTGAGGTGCTCCGCAGGCGTATCGCTGCTGAAGAATAGAGCATCAACCGGCTCGCTCTCGACCTCAAAAGAGATCGAACTCTCCTCCAGGACGACCGGCTCACCCTCTGCCGGAATCACCAAGGATGAGTCCTCGCTAAGGCCGATATCGGTCGGCGCCGCGGACGGACCCTTCGCGATGACGGAAGTAGCGGTATGGTCCTCGACAACAGGCGTTGCAGCCGTCTCGGCGTCGCGATGCGACGGTTCTGCGCTGATGCTGTTGAGCGCCGGAGCTGCGTCCGTGATGTCGACAATGACCGCAGGCTGCTCATCCGCGGCGATCGGCGCCACGTCGATGCTGCCGCCGTGCGGCGGAGGCCGAAGCCGGGTGAACGCCCATTTCACCGCAGGAATGCGGCTCAGCAACGATATCAGTCTCGAAAGCACTGGGAGTTGTCCAAGAGGTACTCAGGCCGTAGGCAATCGCTGATTCGCCAGCAATGTGAAAAACTGCCCCGGCCGTCACACCCCTGTCAATCTGGGCGGGACCAATTGCAGAACATCTGCACAGTCCCGCACGGCGGCTGCGTTCATTCGAAATGCATCGATGCGAGCGGGTCTTCCTCGCGATCGGGAAGGTGTGTCGGAGCAAGCGGGATGGCCGCGTGCTCCGTTCTGCGGATGTGCGGATGCGCGTGCTTGCGGACGAGCGTCGCGGTCAGCACATCGCATTCCATTTGTTCAATGCTCCCGGTGCAACCGATGCCTGACGACTGCCCAGGCCAGGCTTGCGCCGGGCCGGTGATTGCGAGAGAGAGGATCAGCCGCAGGGCTACAACGATGCTTGTCTTTGTCATGAGAGGCTCCAAACGGTCCTATGAAGGTATCGCGCGAGGCGGGCAATATTCCGCGCCGCCGCACGCTCTCGCGCCGGCTCACGCAGGGTTCAAAAGCCGTGAGGCGGGCGTGAGAGGTGTTCCGGCCACGCCCGCGCCGTTCCCGACGGACGACACACCTTGCCGCTGGCGCTGCCTCGAAAAGTCAAGGCTTGCTCACAAAAATATTCTTCTTTACCGAAATTCGGAATTGGCGTATGTGTCGTTGCATCTCACCCGGCACGAGGGACGGATCGCGAGTCGTCCGGTACGTGGGTGAGTTGCGGTGGACGCGGGCTTGCGTCGGCACGCAAGGGTCGGGAGCAGGGCGAGCGGAGGATTGAGCCGAACCTCGTGAGCTACCGGCCGCGTGTGACGAACGGCGCAAGCGGCGTACGGCAAAACCGTGTGGTCCTGACTGTCGTCGCTACAGTCAAACCTTGCGAAGACGGTATCGGGCCAACCGGCCCAGACCGCCAACTTTTCGCAAGGCCACGGAGGCCAAAGGAATTCGGCTCCGGGGAGGGCACGGCATAAGCCGTCAAACCACTCGCGCAGGGAAGGTCGGGATGTCTCGGCTGCCCTGTACGTCGCTGTGCAGTTCTTTACTGCGCTACACACGCACAGCGAACCGCGGGTGCCAGCCGGCGCCCGGCCTTCCCTGCGCCCTCGGCATTCCCGGGGGCGGAACGAGCCGCAAAACTCGGGCCGAAACGGCCGCGAGACCGCGAAATCGCGCCCCTGACGAGGGGAAGGCGACTTTATTCTCGCCACGGATGCGCTAAGGAAGAGCTTGATGCGGCGCAGCACTCGGGCGGCCGCGGATCGGAATTCAGGTCAAATCGGGCATGCCGCCGTCGCGGCCGGGCTCGCTCAACGAGAAGGACGTCAGGCCATGATCAATACTGTTGGCATCATCGGAGCAGGAACCATGGGCAACGGCATCGCTCAGATCTGTGCCGCGGCCGGGCTTTCGGTCGTCATGGTCGACATCTCCGATGCGGCGGTGAACCGCGGGATTTCGACCGTCGGCGGCAGCCTCGAGCGCCTGGTCAAGAAGGAGAAGATGTCGGCGGCCGATCGCGATGCGACGCTCAAGCGCATCACCGGCACGACCGATCGCGCCAAGCTTGTCGATTGCGATCTCGTCATCGAAGCCGCGACCGAGAACGAGGAGCTGAAGGTCAAGATCCTGAAGGATCTCTGCGCGACGCTGTCGCCGCGCACGCTGCTCGCGACCAACACCTCGTCGATCTCGATCACCAAGCTTGCGGCTGCGACCGATCGTCCCGATCGCTTTATCGGCATGCACTTCTTCAATCCGGTGCCGGTGATGGCGCTGCTGGAACTCATCCGCGGCCTGCAGACCTCCGACGATACCCATGCCAAGGCGCTCGAGTTCGCGCAGCGCGTCGGCAAGGTGGCGATCACGGCCAAGAACAGCCCGGGCTTCGCCGTCAACCGCATCCTGTGCCCGATGATCAACGAGGCGATCTTCGCACTCCAGGAGGGCATCGCGACCGCCGAGGAGATCGACGCCGGCATGAAGCTCGGCTGCAACCATCCGATCGGGCCGCTGGCGCTGGCCGATCTCGTCGGCCTCGACACCATGCTGTCGGTGATGGAGGTCTTTTACAAAGGCTTCAACGACCCCAAATACCGTCCGGCCCCCTTGCTCAGGGAAATGGTTGATGCCGGCCATCTCGGCCGCAAAACCGGGCAGGGCTTCTATACCTACGGCGCCTGATCATGGCGCAGGCGGCCGGCATGTAACGCCCGCCGCTCAATCCCGCAATTTGCGCTGCGACAAAGACGCCGCGCGCAATTGGCCCGACAATGTCGAACGGGCGGCTCGCGAGAACAACGGAACGGATAGCGAAGGATATGTCGGATCGACTGAAGGCCGAGCGGGAAGCTGCGGCCGAGCGGCGGAACCTGCTGACCCAGGATGCGATCGAGCGCACCGGGATCACCGAGGAGATGATCGGGGAACTCGTGACCCGCTTCTACGGACGCGTGCGCGAGGATGCGTTGCTCGGGCCGGTGTTCGCGATCGTGCAGAATTGGGACGAGCATCTCGCGAAGCTCAGGGATTTCTGGTCGTCGGTGGTGCTGATGAGCGGCCGCTATCATGGTTCGCCGATGCGGGCACATATGCCGCTCAACCTGGTCGGCGATCATTTCGACCGCTGGCTCGACCTGTTCGAGCAGACAGCGCGGGAAGTCTGCCCGCCGCCGGCAGCTAGCCTCTTCATCGACAAGGCGCGGCGCATCGCCGATAGTTTCGAGATGGCATCGGCCACCATCGCCGGCCGCATCGCCGCGCCGCGTCACGTGCTCAGATCCTGAACGCGGCCAACAGCGCGCTGCACCAATTCCCGCATCATCGGTCTGATCTGCAAAATCGTCATGCCGATCGCGCGCCATGACGTTGAAATGGCAAAAACGCGTTTGAACGCGTTCGATCGCGTTCGCTCACAGCGAGCAAAGCCATATTGATGCACTGCGGTGCCAATTCTTCGCCTTCATTTCGGCAGAGTTCCAGCGCCTGCTAGCATGCATGTCGCGCACATCGTTCAACATCGCATCGTCATCCTCCGACAACATTGCGGAAACTGAATCCTGCGCGGAGCAAACGCGGCGAACGCTATTGCTCGGTGCGCTCGCGACTACCGCCTGTGTCGGCTGTTCCACGCGCACACGCGCGGGCGAAGATCCGCCCGGCTCCGACGAGCGGCCGCAGAAGGGCGATCGGCTGGTCTTCTCCGAAGGCGACAGCGAAGGAAAGCTCATCACGGCGGCCGATCTGACGCCTGGTGGTCCGCCGGTGCACGCCTGGCCGCAGGATCCCAAGACGTCGGTGGTGCGTAGCGCCTCGCGGCTCAACGAGATCCTGATCATCCGGCTCGATCCCGCCGAGCTCGACGAGCAGACCAAAGCTCGTGCTGTCGACGGCATCGTCGCCTATTCGGCGATCTGCGCCCATGCCGGCTGTCCGGTCACCGCCTGGGTCAAGAGCGATGTCGGCGACAAGGAGGTCTTCAAGTGCATGTGCCACAACTCCGAATACGATCCCCGCGCCGGCGCGCAGGTGGTGTTCGGACCGGCGCCGCGGCGGCTCGCCGCGCTGCCGCTGGCGCTCGCTGACGGCTCGCTCAGTGTCGCGGGCGGCTTCATCGGAAAGGTAGGTGCCGTGCAGCAGGGATGACGGTGCGGGTGATGCCCGCGTCACGAGAGGCCGCATCCGCCGAGGGGCGGACCACGGGACGAACGACAAGAATTCAAAACAAGAATTCAAACGGATGAAAAAGGGGAACGTCCATGAAAACTTCCAAGAAAACGTCGCTCATGAAGCAATCGTACCTGTCCGGCTTCGTCGCCGTCACGTGTCTTGTCTCGACCGCCGCAATCGCTGGCCCGATCGAGAACTACGCGCCAGTTACCCAGCAACGCCTGGAAAATCCGGAACCAGGCAACTGGATGCTCTATCGCCGCACCTACGACGGGCAGGGCTATAGCCCGCTCGACCAGATCAACACCACCAACGTCAAGAATCTCACGCCGGTCTGGACGTTTGCCACCGGCGTGGTCGAAGGCCACGAGGCGCCGCCGATCGTCAACAACGGCGTGATGTTCGTGGCAACCCCGATGGGGCAGGTGATCGCGCTGAACGCGAAAACCGGCGACGAATACTGGCGCTACAAGCGGCAGCTCCCCGACGATCTGTTCCAGCTGCATCCGACCAGCCGCGGCGTCGGCCTGTGGGAGGACAAGCTCTATCTCGCCACCACCGACGACCATGTCGTCGCGCTCGACGCCAAGACCGGCAAGGTGGTGTGGGACACCAAGGTACAGGATTACAAGAAGGGTCAGTATATGACCCTGATGCCGCTGATCGTCGACGGCAAGGTCATCGTCGGCGGCTCCGGCGGCGAGTTCGGCGTGCGCGGCTATGTTGCCGCCTACGATGCCAAGGACGGCAAGGAGCTGTGGCGGACCTTCACCATTCCCGGCGAAGGCGAGCCCGGCCACGACACCTGGCAGGGCGACGACTGGAAGAACGGCGGCGGCTCGGCCTGGATGACGGGAACGTACGACAAGGACACCAAGACGGTCTATTGGGGCGTCGGCAACGCCGCGCCGTGGCCCGGAGAGATGCATCCCGGCGATAATCTCTACACCTCCTCGGTGCTCGCGCTCGATCCGGGCAACGGTAAGATCAAGACCTATCACCAGTACCACCAGAACGATTCCTGGGACTGGGACGAGGTCGACGCGCCGATGCTGGTCGATTTGCAGCGCGACGGCCGCAGCATCAAGAGCCTGATCCATCCCGGCCGCGACGCGATCTTTTGGGTGCTCGAGCGCACGCCGACCAAGATCAACTACATCGCCGGCTGGCCGTTCGTCGCAACCGACGTCTGGAAGGGCATTGACGAGAACGGCAAGCCGATCCTCGATCCCGCGCACAAGCCGGTCGTCGGCAAGCGCGTGGAGTTCTGCCCGTCACTGTGGGGCGGCAAGGATTGGCCGTCGGCGGCCTACAGCCAGAAGACCGGTCTCGTCTACGTGCCCGCCAACGAGAATTTCTGCGGCGGCTTCACCGGCGAGAAGATCCCGCTCAAACCCGGCGAGCTCTGGCTCGGCACCAAGCCGGAGGATATCGGCCTCAAGACGAAGCCGGGTGCCGATCATTTCGGCGAGCTCCAGGCCTGGGATCCCGCGACCGGCAAGAAGGTGTGGCAGCACAACTTCCCGAAGTCGCAGATGTTCGGCTCGGTCACGGCAACTGCGGGCGATCTCGTCTTCGCCGGCGGCACCAACGACCGCAACTTCCGCGCCTTCAATGCCAAGACCGGCGAGCTGTTGTGGGAGCAGAAGACCAACTCCGGCATCATGGGTATGCCGACGTCCTATGAGATCGACGGCACGCAATACATCGCGATCCAGTCGGGCTGGGGCGTCGATGCGCAGCGCATCCAGGACGCGCTCGCGACCAACAATATCGGCATCGAGTCCAACGTGCCGCAAGGCGGCGTGGTCTGGGTGTTCGCGCTGAAGAAATAAGCTCCGCGGCGGATCGAAGTAGGCGGAGCGTATGGGGGCAAATGCGGCGGACGCCAACGTCCGCCGCATTTTGCGTGCGGAGCCTACTTCCCCTCGCGCTCGACCTTGTCCTTCGCCTTCTGGTTCATCTCCCGAACCTTGGGATCTGTGTTGCCCTGCCCAGTGGTCTGGGTGGCCGAGGTGGGCGGAGCGTTGGCGTTGGGAAGCGAGCTCTGGTCCGGCGTGGTGGGACGCGTCGCCGTGGTCGGCGGCGTGGTGTTGTTGCTCTGGGCGAACGCGCAGTTGGTCGTCCAAAGACTGGTCGTCAAAAGAAAGGCGCTCGACAGCAGCGAGACTGCGAGCGCCCTTGGAATGTTGGTCATCGATCTGCTCCTGTCAGATCGAAGAGAAACGGCGCGAGGCCGCTTGCGTTCCGTTACGCCTCCAATTGCTTGCCGATCGGAAGCGCGCGGATGCGCTTGCCGGTCGCGGCGAAGATCGCGTTCATCAGCGCCGGTGCGAACGGCGGCACGCCGGGCTCGCCGACGCCGCTCGGCGGCGTGTCTGATGCGGGCGGCACGATGTAGACATTGGTCACCACGGGTGACTCGTCGATCCTGACGACCGGGAAGTCGCCAAAATTCTTCTGCTCCACCTTACCGTCCTTGAAGGTGACCTCGCCATATTTGGCGAGGCTCAAGCCCATGATCGCCGCGCCCTCGATCTGCGAGGCGATGCGCTCGGGGTTGACATAGGTGCCGCAGTCGATCGCGGTATCGACCCGCGGCAGCGTCAGCTTGCCCTTGTCATCGACGGCCACCTCGACGATGGTCGCGATGTAGCTGACGAAGCTCCGATGCACGGCGATGCCGAGGCCATGGCCCTTGGGGACCTGGCGGCCCCATTCGCCCTTCTCGGTAACCAGCTCGACCACCTTGCGCAGGCGCGCGGTGTCGATCGGGTAGCTGTCATAGGGCTCGCCGTAGTTCCAGAGGTCCTTGACCGCAGGCTTGACGATGCGCGGGCTGCCGATCAGCGCGAGCAGCGTCTCCTTTTGGTCGCGTCCCGTCGCCTGCGCGATCTCGCCGACCATCGACTGCACCGCGAAGGCGCGCGGGATGTTCGAGACCGAACGGAACCAGCCGATACGGGTGAACGCCGCGGCTTCAGGGTTCTCGCAAGAGATATTGGCGATCTCAAAGGGCATGTCGACGAGACCCATGCCGAGTTCGAACGCCGCCGCGTGCTTTGCACCGGCAGCGAAGGTCGAGGCGATGGTCGGCGCCACGCTGCGATGGCGCCAGGCAATCACCTTGCCGTCCTTATCGAGTCCCGCCTCGATGCGCTCGACCGACACGGTGTGCAGGAAGTCGTGGCGGACGTCGTCCTCGCGCGTCCATTGCACCTTCACCGGCGTGCCGAGCTCCTTGGACAAGAGCGCCGCCTCGAGCGCGAAATCGCATTTCGACTTGCGGCCGAAGCCGCCGCCGAGCAGCGTCACGTTGACGGTGACATTGTCCTCGGGAATGCCGAGCGTCTTGGCGACGTCCTCGCGGGTGCCGCCGGCGCTCTGCACCGGCGCCCAGATCTCCGCCTTGTCACCCTTGACGTCGGCGACCGCGACCGGCGGCTCCATGCTGACATGGGCGAGGTGCGGCAGATAATATTCGCCGACGACGACCTTGTCGGCCGCCTTCAGCGCGGCATCGGCGTCGCCCTCCTTGCGCACGACGAGGCCGGGCTTGCGCGAGGCCTCCTCGAGCTCCTTGCGGTAGGCGACCGAGTCGTATTTGCCGTTGGCGCCGTCGTCCCAGACCAGCTTCAGCGCATCGCGGCCCTTGATCGCGGCGCCGGTATTGCGCGCGATCACGGCAACGCCGCCGAGCGGCTGGAATTTCGACGGCCACGGCCAGCCGCGGACCTGCATCACCTTCTCGACGCCGGGCACCTTCAACGCCGCGTCCGGATCGAACGAGGTGAGCTTGCCGCCGGTCACCGGTGGGCGCGCGATCACCGCGTATTTCATATTGGGCAGACGCACGTCAGCGCCGTAACGCGCCTTGCCGGTGGTGATGTCATGGAGATCGACGATTCCGATCTGGCCCTTGCCGAGATAGCGGAAGTCCTTGGGGTCTTTCAGCTTGAGGCCTTCGATGCTCGGCACCGATTCCTTGGCAGCGTCGGCGGCGAGCTCGCCGAAGCCGAGCTTGCGTCCGCTCGCGCCATGGATCACCTCGTGATTGACCGCCTTCACCTCAGTCGCCGGCACGCCCCAACGCTTGGCGGCGGCTTGCTCCAGCATGGTGCGGGCGGAAGCACCGATCTGACGCATCGGGATCAGATAATGACGCGTGCTGCGCGAGCCGTCGGTATCCTGGTTGCCGTACTTGACCTCGTCGCCATGGGCCTGCTCCACCTTCACCTTCGACCAGTCGGCCTCCATCTCCTCGGCTACGATCAGCGGCAGACTGGTGCGCACGCCGGTGCCCATCTCCGCGCGATGTGCGAGGATGGTGACGGTGCCATCGGGCGCGACCGCGACGAACACGCGCGGATCGACCACGACGCCGTGCGGCATCTTTCCGGCGCCGGTCTCATAGGCAAAGGCCTGGCGCGACATCACGGGGGCGGCGAGCACGAAGCCGCCGGTGATTCCGAGCCCCTTGAGGATGCTGCGGCGCGAGACCTTCTCGACCTTCAGACTCTTTTCGAAGCCACGAAGCTTGCGGGGATTGTCGATGAAATTCATGTCACACTCCCGTCGATGCGAGGTGGATGGCGTTCTCGATGCGCTGGTAGCAGCCGCAGCGGCAGATGTTGCCGGACATCGCCTCGCGGATCTGGTCGTGCGACGGTTTTGGATTGTCCATCAGGAGTGCAGCGGCCTGCATGATCTGGCCGGCCTGGCAGAAGCCGCACTGGGGAACATTGACCTGGCGCCAAGCCTTCTGGACGGGGTGATCACCATCCGGATGCAGCCCCTCGATCGTGGTGACCTCGCGTCCGGCGACGTCGTTGATCGATGTGATGCAGGAGCGCACCGCCTCCTTGTCGACAATGACGGTGCAGGCGCCGCACAGGGCCTGGCCGCAGCCGAATTTGGTGCCGGTCAGCCCGGCTTCGTCGCGCAGGAACCAGAGTAGCGGGAGATCCGGGTCGCCGTCCCAGCTCTGTTCCTGGCCGTTGATCTTCACCTTGATCATGATCGTCCCTCGCTCTTCATAAGCTTTGCCGATTTTGAATTCGCCGACATTGGTCGGCACCGTCGTCCGTGCGTCGTCGCAACCGCACACAAACCTGTGGTTCTGCGCGGGCAGATCCGGCAGGGGGCAAGAGTGCGAATCGCAATGTCCGGATGTGCTCGATACCTCCCGTGTTGTTCTTATTTGTTTGAACTTCGCGCGGCATCGTGAGGCCGCGATCCTAACAGAGATCGGGCCGGCCCGGCATTCACAGCCGAGTGTTCTTAACCAGCTGTTCTCGACGTGAGCAGATTGCATCCGTGGTTTGTCAAAAGCAGGGCGCGGGCCAAGACGCCGCGCGTTGCACGACCACAAAATCGCAAGACGCGATGAAAAAAGCTTCGTCCGCCAGAGGGACTGCGCGGACGAAGCAGTATGCCTCAGTCGAGGGAGGGAGAAACGCAGGGCACGCTGACTTCAAGACGGAAGGGGCGGCACTGCGCAGTCATTCAGAGACCAGGACTGAGGGAGCGGAACGCGCTCGCATACGCAAGGTGCACGAGCGACTATGTGCCGCAATCGTTTGACCGCAGCTGTCCTGCTCGCTGGCAGTGGTTGGACGGCCAGCGAGCGGATAGGCGAAGAACGTTCGGCGGCCTTGCTCAGGCGGCTTTGGCTTTCGCCACGTGGGTCGCAATCGCGTCCATCAGCGCCGGCGACAGGCAGTCATAGGGCTCGAGGCCGATTTCCTTCAGCCGCGACCGGATGCCGGCCATCTGCTCGGGCTTCACGCCGGATTCGATCACCGAGGAAACGAAGGCGGCGAATTGCGGCGCCTGCGAGCCCTGCTCCTGGAACAGCTCTGGATGGACGAAATCGAGCCCGTAGAACGGATGGTTCTTGTTCTCGATGCGGCCGAACATGTGCGTTCCGCAGGCCTTGCAGGCGTGACGCTGGATCACCGCGGACGCGTCGACGATCTGGAGCTTGTCGCCGTTCTCGAGCACGGTGACGTTCTGGCGCGGCACCACCGCGACGACGGAGAAGTTCGCGCCTTCCGGCTTCCAGCACTTGGTGCAGCCGCAGGCGTGGTTGTGCGCCACGTCGCCCTTCACCGCGACCTTGACCGGGTGATCCGCGCATTTGCAGACGAGCGTGCCGCCGGCAAAGTGGCCGGTGCCCTGTTTGATGCCATTGTCGATCGAGGGATGGAGTGCAACAGTCATGGTCGATCCTCCTTGGGTGTGACGCTTGAGTTAGAACACGACGACTGAACGAATCGATTTGCCCTCATGCATCAGGTCGAAGCCCTTGTTGATGTCTTCGAGCTTGAGCGTGTGGGTGATCATCGGATCGATCTGGATCTTTCCGTTCATGTACCAGTCGACGATCTTCGGCACGTCGGTACGGCCGCGCGCGCCGCCAAAGGCGGTGCCGCGCCAGTTGCGGCCGGTGACGAGCTGGAACGGACGGGTGGCGATCTCCTTGCCGGCTTCGGCAACGCCGATGATGATCGAGGTGCCCCAGCCGCGATGGCAGGCTTCCAGCGCCTGACGCATGACCGTGGTGTTGCCGGTGCAGTCGAAGGTGTAGTCGGCGCCGCCGTCAGTCAGGGTGACGAGATGCGGGACGATGTCGCCGGTGATCTTCTTGGGGTTGACGAAGTCGGTCATGCCGAAGCGGCGGCCCCACTCCTCCTTGGAGTCGTTGAGGTCGACACCGATGATCTTGTCGGCGCCGGCCATCTTGGCGCCCTGGATGACGTTGAGACCGATGCCGCCGAGGCCGAACACGACGACGTTGGAGCCCGGCTCTACCTTGGCGGTGTTGACGACGGCGCCGACACCGGTGGTGACGCCGCAGCCGATGTAGCAGCTCTTGTCGAAGGGGGCGTCCTCGCGGATCTTCGCCACCGCGATCTCAGGCAGCACCGTGAAGTTGGAGAAGGTCGAGCAGCCCATATAGTGGTAGATCGGTCTGCCCTGGTAGGAGAAGCGGCTGGTGCCGTCGGGCATCACGCCTTTGCCCTGCGTCGCGCGAATCGCGGTGCAGAGATTGGTCTTCTGGCTCAGGCAGCTTTTGCACTGCCGGCATTCCGGCGTGTAGAGCGGAATGACGTGATCGCCCGGCTTCACCGAGGTCACGCCCGTGCCGATCTCGCGGATGATGCCGGCGCCCTCATGGCCGAGGATCGACGGGAAGATTCCCTCGCTGTCGAAGCCGTCGAGCGTATAGGCGTCGGTATGGCAGATGCCCGTTGCCTTGATCTCGACCAGGACTTCACCGGCCTTCGGTCCTTCCAGATCGACTTCGACGATCTCGAGCGGCTTCTTGGCTTCGAAAGCGACGGCGGCACGTGTCTTCATCGGTAGCTCCTCAATTCTCGCAGGGCGCCAAGAGTTAAGTCTCGGTCATGCCCCAAACGTTCACTTCTTGCCCATGCACGAGTCTTCGTTCTTGGTATAGGCGTCGTTCTTGTCCTCATGCTTGGCGGGGCGCGCGCGACCCCAGGCCTCGTTCGAGCGGGCGCGCAGATAGACGTAGAGATCGTCCATGTAGCAGGCGACGTTCGGGTTATCGCCGAACGCCGGCATCACGTTTTCTGACGCCGTCGAGATGTTCTTGCGGCCCGAGGCGACGACGCCCAGAAAATCGGCGTAGCTCATGGTCTTGAGCGAATCCTTCAGCGCCGGCGCATAGGTCGAGCCCATTCCATCGGGGCCGTGGCACACATGACACTCCGAGTGATAGCGGCGGTATCCGGAATAGGTGTACCAGTCCACATTGCCGTCAGCCGAGATCTTGTAGGTCGGATTACCATCCTTATCGAGCCATTCGCCAGTTTCATTCTGCTTGACGGCGGTCGGGTCGCCCGAACCGTCCGCAAGAGCAATTCCCCCGGACGCAACGAAGATCATCGCAGCAATGACAGAGCGGATTTTACGCAAGAGGTGTTCCTCGAAGGCATCAGGTGGAGACGAGCCGGCGCGTGGAGTCGATCCACGCGCCGGAGCGATACGGAGTCGAGGCTAGTTCGACGGCAGCGAGAACACGGTCAGCGTACCGCCGAGTGCCGTGTAGTTGCTGAGCGCCGCGTAGCCGCCGACTGCGCCGAGGCCTGCGGTCGGATCGGTCAGGCCCGCCGCCAGACCGATGCCGGCCCAGCCGCCCACGCCGGAGAGCACGGCAACGTATTGCTTGCCGCCGTTCTCATAGGTGGTGACGTTGCCGATGATGCCGGAGGGAGTCTTGAACTTGTAGAGCTCCTTGCCGGTCTTGGCGTCGACCGCCTTCAGGTAGCCTTCGAGCGTGCCGTAGAACACCACGCCGCCGGCGGTTGCGAGCGCACCCGACCAGACCGAGAACTGCTCTTTGTTCGACCAGACGATCTTGCCGGTCTTGCCGTCCCAGGCGATGAAGTTACCCATATTGGTATCGCCCTGCGGCGGATACATCGAGAGCGTCGCACCCACATAGGGCTGGCCCGCGGTGTAGCTCACCTTGAACGGTTCGTAGTCCATGCAGACGTGGTTGGTCGGAACGTAGAACAGTTGCGTGTCCGGCGAGTAGGCCGCCGGCTGCTCGTCCTTGGTGCCGAGCGCGGCCGGGCAGATACCTTTCACGTTGTGGTCCTCACCCGCCTTGTCGGTCGAAGCTGCGTCGAGCACCTTCGGACGGCCATAGGTCGCCGAGTTCTTGTCCATGTCGACGCCGGAGGTCCAGTTCACCTTCGGATCGTACTTTTCGGCAACCAGAAGCTCGCCGGTCGCGCGATCGAGCGTATAGCCGAGGCCGTTACGATCGAAATGCGTCAGCAGCTTGCGGGGCTGGCCGTTGATCGACTGGTCCGAGAGGATCATCTCGTTGACGCCGTCATAGTCCCATTCGTCATGCGGCGTCATTTGATAGACCCACTTGGCCACGCCGGTGTCCGGGTTGCGTGCCCAGATCGTCATCGACCATTTGTTGTCGCCCGGACGCTGCTTCGGGTTCCAGGTCGAGGGATTACCCGACCCGTAGTAAACGAGGTTCAGAGCGGGATCGTAGGAGATCCAGCCCCATGTGGCGCCGCCGCCGATCTTCCACTGATCGCCTTGCCAGGTCTTGAGGCTGGAATCCTTACCGATCGGTTTGCCGAGCGCTGTGGTCTTGTCGTCGACCAGGATTTGGTCATCCGGCCCTTCCGAATAGCCGCGCCAGGCGACCTTGCCCGTCTTGATGTCGTAGGCGGTCATGTGGGCCTGAACGCCGAACTCACCGCCGGAGATGCCGACCAGCACCTTGTCCTTGATGACCATCGGCGCCGACGTGCCGGTCTCGCCCTTGCTGGGATCGCCATTCTTGGCGGTCCATGCAACCTGACCGGTCTTGGCGTCGAGCGCGACCAGGGTTGTGTCGGCTTGGTGTAGGAATATCTTGCCATCGCCGTAAGCCAAGCCGCGGTTGACCGTATCGCAGCACATCACCGGGATGACGTTCGGATCCTGCTTCGGCTCGTACTTCCAGACGATCTTGTTCTCCTGCGAAAGGTCAATGGCATAGACCTTGTTCGGGAAGGGCGTATGGACGTACATCATGTTGCCGATGATCAGCGGGCCGCCTTCGTGGCCGCGCAGCACGCCAGTCGAGAAGGTCCAGGCAACCTGAAGCTTACCGACATTCTGTGCATTGATCTGATTCAGCTTGGAGTATCGGGTATTGGCATAGTCGCCGGTCGGCATCACCCAGTCTTTCGGGTTCTGCGACATCTTGTTCAGCTCGTCATTGGCTGAGGCGCTGCCGACGGCGAGAGCCGCCGCGGAGCCAAGTAAGGTCGCCAGTAGCACCTTGCGCATAGTCATTCCTCCGTTGGTCTCGTTTATTGTTTCCGAAGCATTGCTTATTCACCGGGCTCTTCGTCCGGCGTCTGCTCGTGCAGGTCGGTCGCGATTGGGATCAGAAACGATGCTGTGCTGTTCCTCCTCCGGATGAGCGCTACAGGTCCGCGTGCAGGAGCGGCCCGCTTTTTGTTCCTGCAGCAATTCGTAACGACTTCGCTATCGGGAAACTTGCCCAAGAGAGAAGCCGCTTTGCTCGACAGCGCACGAAGGCAAAGTATTTGATTTTGCAGTAGCGAATTCAGCGGCTTCCGCGCAGCTCGGCGCGGCGCTCAACGCTCAGGTTCCCCTTGACGGCGCTGCGACTAAGGCGGAGGATTAACTGTCAAGGGTGGCAGTGGAACGATGGCGCTCGTTTCAAAAGACCTCCCAAATTTGAGGTAAACGTCACGCAATCACGGCCGAGGGCTCCGGCAGCGTTGGTCGCGATTCGCATCGAATCCCGGGAAAACACCAGTGGCTGGATTAATGTCCGACACAATTCATACGCTCTCGACGACCGGGCTGACGCCGAAGCGGCAGATCCAGAGCTGGATCGATGGGCTGACAAGTTTGTGCGGCCATTTCGACGTCGATCCACTGGAGGCGTCCGCGCTCGAAGGGCGCATCGACTACACCTCCGTCTCGCGCCTGAAGCTTTGCCAGATCGAAGTCAGCCAGCATCGCATCGCGCACACGCTGGCGCGCGCCAAGGTCAATGAACACCCGTACATCAAGATTCACTTCCAGACCTACGGCGTGTCTTATTTCGAGCAGGAAGGCCGCCACATCGAGCTGAACCCGGGCGACATCATCGCCTATGACGTCTCCTGCCCGCATTTGATTGTCAGTCCCGCCTTCACGCGCCACGACGTGGTGATCGTGCCGAAGTCGCTGTTGCGCGATCGCGGCTTCCCGTCGCAACGCATGCCGGCCTGCAAGCTGTCGGCGAAGACGGGGACGGGACGAATCGCCCATGATTTCGTCCATGCCACTTTCGACGAGGCGGCGAAGCTGTCGGCCAACAGCGCGGTCGGTGTTGCCGATTCGCTGATCGATTTGTTGCTGCTGCCGCTGCGCGAAGCCGACACGATGTTCGATCGGGTCGGGCCCGAGGCGATGTATGTGCGCGCGCAATTCTTCATCCGCGAGCACCTGCGTGATCCCGATCTGTGCATCGACCAGATCTCCGCCGAACTCGGCTGCTCCAAGCGCTATCTGCACATGCTGTTCTCCGAGCGCGGCACCACTGTGAGTGACTACATCTGGCAGGCACGCCTTCAGAACTGCCGGCAGGAGCTCGAGGCACACGCCGGCAAGACCATCACCGACGTCGCGTTCTCCTGGGGCTTCTCCAGCTCATCGCATTTCAGCCGCGTGTTCCGGAAATATTTCGGCGTGGTGCCGTCCTCGATCCACAAGGCGCAGCAGGGCGCCGTCGCCGCGGGCGGGAATTAGGCTGGGCGCTACGCTGCGGCCGCGGCATTGTTGCCGGTCATCATTTTTTTCGAAGATGCTTCCTGGCGCGACCTCGCCGTCGCTGCGCCTCATCCCGACGACGGGGCCCTCCGCATCACGCGCTGCCAGACGATGCCGGTCAGGGCCACCGCGATGAGGCCGAACGCGCCCCCGATGATCACGTTGGCGACGCGCTCTTCGGCAATGCCGCTGGCGCCGCCGGCAAAGGATGCGGCGAGCGCAATGAAGAAGCAACGCAGGCCGAAGCCGACGATATAGCGGGAGAACGAGATCAGCGTGAGTGTGGCCGCGAGAACCGCAAGCGCATAGCAGACGCGGTTTAGCGGCAGCACCATGCCGGCGAGGAGGCCTAAGGGCACACCGACGAACGCGCCGAGGGCACGTTGCTTGAGCTTGTCGGTGGAAGCGGAGAGATCGCCGACCACGACGCTCGCGGCCGACCACATCACCCATTGCCCCTGCCCGAGGTCAAGGATCTCGACCAGGGCGGCTGCTGCGAAGACTGCCAAGGCGGTGGCCGCTGCGGGCAGCAGCCATTCACCCGCCGGCGGCCCGAAGGAGGTCGCGGCATTGAGGCTACGCCGCTGATCGTAAATCTGGATGGCGCAGACCAGTGCCAGCGCAACCGGAGAGGAGACAATGATGATGCCGGCATGCCGCAACGCCTCCGAAGTGTTCGCGCCCTCGCGCACCTCGCAGGCGAGATAGACGGCCGGGATGAACACCCAATTGCCGAGCGTGCGAAAATGTTCGCCATGGCGTGTCGCCGCCACCGCAAGGAAGCCAGTAAGCGCCGTCAGCATCACGAACAGCGGCTTGATCCAAGCCGCAAGGAAGAGCGCCGCGAACGCCACGAGGATCGCGACGTAGTGCCATGTGATCACTTTTGGCGGGAGGTGCAGCCGCAGCGCGGGAATGAGCAGCGACACCGCGATCAGTCCCAGATTGAGCAGGGCCATCTCGCGCGAGATGAAATAGGCCGCCACGAACGGGCCGACGACGATCAGCGCACGCAGGAGCTCGGCCGTCCTGATTTCGCGGGAAAGGACATCGCGCAGGCCGGTGGAGGGCGGGATGTTCGGGGTCTTCACAGGGCACCGAGGGGACGAATGAATGCGTGCATCATACGAGAGCCGCTGTTACCGAGCCAGCCAATGTCGCCGTGTTTGACTGCCAGCCGCCCCTCGGTCATTCCGGGCTCGCCCTGCGGGGCGCTTCGGAATGACAGTCGAATCAGCGCTGAATGATCTTGGTCCAGACGTCGCCGAGGATCGCGGGCTCGCGCGGCGGCAAATAGGTGAGGCCGGCTTGCTTGCCGAATTCGGCGATCTTGCCCTCGGTAGCAAGATCCGTCAGCGCCCTGTTGACGCCATCGACCAGCGCGCCGTCGCTGGCGAGCCCGACATAGCCGCGATTGGCGCCGATCGGATAATAGTAGCCGGAAGCTGATATCGCCGTGTCGGGATGCGCGGCGCGGTGGGCGTCGAAGCGGGCGAGATCGATCAAGGTGGCGTCATAATCGCCGCGATCGAGCGCGCCCAGGAGGTCGTCGCGGCCGGGCACAAGATGGGTGATGTCGTCGATCAGCCGTCCCTTGTCGAAGGTCATCAGGATGGCGTCGCCGAGCGACCCGCTTTCGATCGCGAGGCGAAGACCGGCGAGATTGCCGATAGCGTTGATCTTGCGCTCGCGCACCTTAGGCCCAAGCACGACCGTCATAGGCGAATAGACATAAGGCCGGCTCGGCGCGAGCACGCCGAGCGCAACGCGGCGGCGCCGATCATCGCGCGTGGCGCCCGCGAAATCGGGCAAGCGCGCCGTCTTCAGGCCGGGCGCGACAAGCGAATCCGTCGTCAGCGCGTATCCGCCGACCAGCGAGCAGCGGCCGTCCGAGAGCAACGCATTGGCCTCGAGCTGCGGGCTCGAATCCTCATCCAGCTTGCTCTCGAACCACTGAATCCTGAGCGGTCGTCCCATCCGCTCCGCGATCGCCTGCGCCAGCAGCACGTCGAAGCCTGTGTCCGGCTTGCCTTTCTGATGCATCGAGAGCGGCGGACGGTCCTCGTCGAGACAGATGCTCAGGGGATCGGCAGCCCAAGCTGCCGATCCCGGCGCAACGAGCATCGCAGCGAGACCGAGTGCGGCCAGCCGGCTCCTCATGGTTTCCTCCGGCTCGAGATGAACGCCCAGAGATCGCTGATCTCGTCGTCGTTGAGAACGTCGCCCCAGGGCGGCATCTTGTTGTTCTTGCCGTTCTTCACGGTGGTGACGAAACGCGTCTTGTCGTCCGGAAAGGCGCGCAAGTCCGGCGTGATAGTGCCGGAGTTCATCATGTTGGGGCCGTGGCAGTGCGAGCATTTCTGGGCATAGGTCAACTTGCCGTCGTCGATTTGGGCCTGAATGCTCGCAGTCGATTCCTCTGCGAGGCCGGGGTTCGCAACTGCCGCGACGGCAGCCATCGCGACGGCGGCGAAGATCGCCGCCGTCCTGACAGTCGGTCTCATGAACATGCGTGACCTGCGATCACTGCTTAATCGCAAACACCCAAAGCGAACCGCCGGCCGGCACGCTCGCAAGCCGTTCGTCACCCGAGAAGATCGAGTAGACGCCGCCGTAACCGCTGTTGACGGCAACGTACTGAACGCCATCCTGCTGCCAGGTGACGGGCTGTCCTTCGATCCCCGAGCCGGTCTGGAACTGCCAGAGCTTCTTGCCGCTGTCCGCATCGAAAGCCTCGAACTCACCGGTGAGCGCACCCGTGAACACGACGCCGCCCGCCGTCGACAGCACGCCGGAGAAGCGTGGAATGTCGCTGGCCGCCTCCCATTTCGCCTTGCCCGTCATGGGATCGATGGCCTTGAGATGGCCGCGCGGTCCGGTGCCCCATTCCCAGAGGTCGGTGAGGTCCATGCCGAGATACCATTCGCCCGCCTTGTACGTCGCTGGCTCCGTCTTGTAGTGGCCGCCGAACGCCAGCGTGTTGGCGTAGGCGAGCCCGGTCTGCGGGTTGAAGGACATTGGCTCCCAGTTCTTGCCGCCCAGCAACGACGGGAAGACGACCACCTTCTTGCCTTCGCGGGCATCCTTGCTGACATCGGTCTCGATCGGCTTGCCCGTCTGCATGTCGATGCCCGTCGCCCAATTCACCTTGACGTAAGGATTGGCCGCAAGGAGCTTTCCGTTGGTGCGATCGAGCACGTAGAAGAAGCCGTTGCGGTTGGCATCCATCAGCACCTTGGTCGGCTTGCCCTCGACATTCATGTCGGCAAGGACCATCTCGGCCACCGCGTCATAGTCGAACGGATTGTTCGGCGAGAACTGGTAGTGCCACTTGATCTTGCCGGTCTTGGGATCCATCGCCAGCACGGAGCAGGTGTAGAGATTGTCGCCGGGGCGCACGGCCGCGTTGAACGGGCCGGGATTGCCGATACCCCAATATACCGTGTTCAGCTCGGGATCGTAAGACCCCGTGATCCAGGTCGAGCCGCCGCCGAGCTTCCAGGTGTCGCCCTTCCAGGTGTCGCCGCCGGGCTCGTCCGGCGAGGGGACAGAATGGGTGCGCCAGAGATGCTTGCCGGTTGCCGGATCCCAGCCGTCGATGAAGCCGCGGGTGCCAAACTCTGCGCCGGAGATGCCGGTGATGACGACACCGTCGGCGACCAGCGGGGCCACCGTCATCGAATAGCCTTCCTTGATGTCGGCCGCCTTCTGCCGCCACAGCTCCTTGCCGTCCTTGGCGTCGAGCGCGATCACGTTGGCGTCGAGCGTGGTGCGGAACAGCTTGCCGTCGAAGAGCGCGGCGCCGCGGTTGATGATGCCGCAGCAGACGATGCGCGGCGTCTCGGCCGGATATTCGATCTTGGATTTCCAGATCTGCTTGCCGGTCTTGGCGTCGACCGCCATGGTCGCATTGTGGGAGGTCACGTAGATCACGCCCTGGTACACCAGCGGCTGCGATTCCTCGCTGCGATCGTCGTTGAAACTGTAGTTCCAGACCGGGACGAGGTTCTTGACGGTGTCCTTGTTGACCTGGTTCAGCGTCGAGAAACGCTGGAGATTGTAGCCCATCCCGTAGTTGAGAACGTTCGACGTATCGGCTGCGCCCTTGACCAGTTGATCGGTCGTCTGTGCGCTCGCAACCGAGCATGCGGATATGACGAGGCTCGCGGCCATCGCAAAGCGTTTCATCCGTTCCTCCCAATATGCGCGCCTTTTGACGCTGCGAGAGCAACACTCGTCTCGAATGCAAAACCCGTCAATACGAAAGTCGAAAGTGCGCTGCCGATATGTTGGACGCCCGATGCCAAGCTTCGCACGGTAATCTTCGAGAAATCTTACGCGTCTTGCGCGAATGCGCTGCACCAATTTCCATGGCGCGAAGATTGGCGCAACGCGAAAATTTTGGCGCGGCCCCGGTTTCCGGTACGGGCAGCATGGTTATTCGGCTTGAACCGGGGCCAGCTTGCGGACTTATGGTGTCGCGATCCCGCGCGAATCGCGGGTTCATGATCAGGGAGGTCTGAATGATAACGCGTCGCTCAGTTGCACTTGCGTTCGCGCTTGCCGTGCTCTCCGGGCCGGCCTGGGCGGCATCCGGCAGCGCCACCAAGATGTTCGATACCGACAACGACGGCACGGTCGATCTTGCCGAGGTGAAGAAGGCCGCGAGCGCACTATTCGCAAAGCTCGATCCCGACCATGATGGTACGCTCGATGCACGCGAATTGCGCGGACGGCTGACGGCGAAAGAACGCGCCGCAGGCGACCCTGATCACGACGGAACGTTGACGCTCGATGAATATCTGTCAGTGGTCGAGCAACGCTTCAAAGCGGCGGACCCCGACAATGACGGGACGCTCGACGCCAACGAGTTGAAGTCGCGCGCGGGTCGCGCTCTGCTGCGATTGTTGCGCTGAGATCAACTGCGCTTGACTGGGAGCGAAGGCGGTTTGTCCGAGAGTGAACTGTACGCGTGTCACGCGCCGGTTCGCTGTGTTCGCGGTTCGATTCCAGACTTGCACCGCGCCTGACGCAGCCTTAGGTTTTGCCCGGCGCGATGTCGCGCTCAATCCCTTGGGAGAGCCCGAATGGCTTGGAAAGCTCCGAAGATCGTGGAAGTGCCGGTCGGCATGGAAATCAACATGTACGTCTGCGCTACGCGCAAGTAAGGCTGACGACCTGCCGCGGCTTCGATGGCGAACACCGTCGAAGCCGTGGTAGTGTTCGTGATGCGCATTGGAGCTCCCACAATTTGGACGGCGGTCGCGTGCGCGCTGGCGCTCATGCCGGGGTGCGCTAATGCCGAGGAGGGCTTCGACACCGAGCACATCTTCGGCTTCATGATCGGCAGCGATATCGGCAATCCCGGTGAGCGCGAATTCCAGACCCAGACGACGGGACGCTTCGGCAAGGGCGGCGGTACCTATCGCGCCCTCGGTCAGGAGATCGAGATCGAAATCGTGCCGTTGCCGAATTTTCGCATCGAGGTCGGCGGCACCGCGACCCTGCACGACATCACCGGCGTTCCCGACATCGACGATCGCCGCCAATTCAATTTCCAGGGCGCCTCGCTCGATCTGCGCTATCGCCTGCTCGACCGCGAGCGCGCCCCGTTCGGGATGACGATCGCCTCCGAGACCCACGGGGACCGCATCGACGAGATCAGCGGCGCGAAGGGACGGATGTACGGCACCGATTTCACGCTCGCCTTCGATCGCGAGCTGATCCCTAACTTCGCGATCGGCGCGCTCAATCTGATCTACCAGCCGGAATGGGCGCGCTTCGAGGTGACCGGGCTGTCCGAGAAAAGCTCCACCATTGGTGCGGCCTTCGCCGGCATGGTGCGCGTGAACCCAAACGTGCTGCTCGGCGGGGAGATGCGCTACTTCCGCCAATATGAAGGGATCGGCCTCGGCGAGCTCTCGGGCCAGGCCCTGTTCGTCGGGCCGACCGCCTATGTCCAGCTCTCGGAGCAATCGCGGCTCACCTTGAGCTGGAGCATGCAGGCTTGGGGCCGTCCCGCCGGATCGGGCGCCAATCTCGATCTCGTCAATTTCGAGCGGCATCAGGCGCGGCTGGTGTTCGGGATTAACTTCTAACAAAACGGGTTCCGTGCCCGCCCTCACGCTGGATTGAAACTTCCGGCCGCTTCTCGCGTATCCTTTCGTGCTAATCTCTAGCGGCCTTGCGCGAGGATTCCGGCATGAACCCGATCGACCTGGTGGTGACTGTATGTGCGGTGCTCTCGCCTGCGACCTGCGAGGAGCAGCATCTTGTGTTCAACTATGCGGGGTCGCCGATGCAATGCGCGATGGCCGCGCCGCCCTACATCGCGCAATGGGTCGGCGAGCATCCGAAGTGGCAGGCGGTGCGCTGGCGCTGCGAATATCCGCACCCGAACGACAAGGCGTAGGCCTCCGCGCTACTTGGTGCAGTCCTTCAAATCCTTGTCGGCGATCGAAAACACCGCATCCGCCTTGATCTCGATGTCGCGCACGACGCATTGCCGCGAATTGGGATAGCTGACCTTGGCGTCGTAGTGGCCGGGCTCGACGCCGGTGATGCGCAGCCGCTCGTCGTGATCGACCTCCTTGTCCTTGTCGTTCAAGCACTGGTTCGGGCCCCAATCGGTCTTGCCGGCCGGTGCGAGCTGGAAGCCGGAGATCGTCTCACTCGTCAAATTCCAGAGCCGGATGCCTTTGCCTTTGGCTTGCGCGAGCGCCGCGCCCGGCATCGCAACCAACAGGATGCCGATCACAATCAGCGTGCGCCGCATCATGAACCTCCCTCGTGACATCGTTTTGGTCAGTTGACCACGAGTTGTCACTTCGATTCAAGCTGCAACGCCGCGAGCTCCGCTCTGATCCTGCCGAGCTCTGCTTCGCCGCGCTTCGCACGCGGAGTGGAAATCGGTACTTCCTGAACAATGCGGGCTGGGCGCGGCGACAGGACAAACAGGCGGTCGCCGAGACGGATGGCGTCGTCCAGGCTATGGGTGACGAGCAAGGTCATCACTGAGCGGCTCGCCACCAGCGTCGCGATCTCGTCGCGTAGGCGGCCGGCGAGCGCATCGTCGAGCGAGGCGAGGGGCTCGTCGAGCACGAGCAGGTCGGGCTCGACCGCAAACGCGCGGGCGAGCGCCACGCGGCGGGCGAGGCCGAGCGACAATTCGCCGGGAAAGTGGCTGCGGTGCGCGTCGAGCTCCAAAATCCTAAACAGCTCGGCGAGCTTTGCATCGGTGACGTCAGGCGCAGCCAGCCGCACGTTCTGCTCGACCGAGCGCCACGGCAACAGCCGCGGCTCCTGGAACACCATGCCGATCCGCGCTTCGGGCGGACGCGCGACATGGCCGTCGAAGTCGCGGTCGAGCCCGAGGATGATCCGCAGCATCGTGCTCTTGCCGCAGCCGGACGGGCCGATCAACACGCCGACCTCGCCGGACTGCAGCGCGAACTTCACCGGCGCCAGCACCTCGTGGGTTCCGCCCGCGGCATTCCTGAATGTCTTGCCTGATATGTCGACCTCAAGCCGCACGGGGCCGCCACCGCGTTGCGCGGGCCTCGAACGGTTGCACCAGCAGGGTTTCAATGACGAGCACGACTGCGGCGAATGTCAGGGAGTAGGCGAGCAGCCGCGGCGTGTCGAACAGCTGGAAGGCGACGCCGATCTCGAAGCCGACGCCGTTCGGCCGTCCCAGCAGCTCGGCGACTAGCACGATCTTCCACACCAGCGACAGGCCGGAGCGGGCGGAGGCTGCGATATAGGGGGCGAGCTGCGGTAGCACCACGTGGCGGAACGCGCGCCAGCGCGGCATCGCGAACACGCTCGCCATCTCGTCGAGCGAGCGGTCGAGCGCGCGCGTGCCCTCGCGCAGGGTGACGACCGCAGTCGGCAGCTTGTTAATGGCGATGGCCGCGATGGCTGCCGCCTCAGTCAGCCCGGCCCAGATATAGGCCAGCACGATCACGACCAGCGCCGGTAGGTTGAGCAGCAGGATCAGCCAGGGATCGCCGAGCCGGTCGGCGAGCTTGACCCGTCCCATCAAATAGCCGATGGCGCTGCCGAGCGACATCGCCAGCACGAAGGATAATGCGACACGCGCGAGCGTGGCACCGAGATGCAGGAACAGCGCACCGCTCGCGGCTTCCGCGATGATGACGTCGAGCACGGCAGGCGGGGAGGGCAGCTTTGGGCCACCGACGAACAGCGCTGCGATCCACCAGACCGCCAGAAACAGGGCAAAGGACAGAAGGCGCAGCACCTCAATCTCCGGGGACTGCGTGATAGAAGGTGCCGGGGTCGAGCTCGGCCGCAGGCCCGACCAGGTCGCGGCCGCCGATTTCGGCCAGCACGCGATAGAGCACCCGCGCATCCGCCTCCTCGTCCGTGATGCTCCGGCGCGGAATGCCGTCGCGATAGCGGTTCCGGTAAGTTTTGAGCATCATGGGATCGGTCGCGCCGGTGAGCGGAGCGATCTTGTCCCAGGCCGCATCCGAGGTGACCAGCAATTGCTTGGCCTTGCGGGTCATCGCAATGAAGCGGGCCACGGCGTCGCGATGGCCCGCGGCCCAGCTCTCGTCGAAGACGTAACCGACCGCGGAGACCGCGCCCTTGGCGCCCAGCTTCGGCAGGATCTCCTCGATATCGGCGAGCCGGCGAAAGCCTTTCGCCTCGAGTTGCGCGCAAAAATTCCAGAAATTCAGGCTCGCATCCATCTCGCCGTGGAGTGCCTTGGCGGCGATCAGAGGCGGGGCGCCATAGACGATGGTTGCATCCGACTTCAGGTCGATGCCGTCCTGCTTCATCCGCGCCTGCAGCAGCAGCCAGCTCTTGTCGATCGGACCGCCGCCGACGGCGAGCTTGCGGCCCTTCAGATCGGCGAGCGACTTGATTGGTGACGCTGCCGGCACCATCACTGCACCGAGCGCGCTGGAATAGGGATAGAAGGTCAGTTTGGCGCCGAGCGCACGCTCGCGCGACACCCACAGCCAGTCCGACAGCATGATGTCGGCATTGCCGGAACGGAGCGCGATCTTGCCGGCCTCCGGGCTCGCGAGCTCGGTGACCTCCAGCGACAAATTGGCCGCCTTGTCGAGCCCGGCTTCGCGGATGGTCGCCAGTTCCCAGGAGAATGTTCCGGTCTTCTGCACCGCAAGGCGGATGGTATCCGCGGCATGGCCCGGCGTGCCCAGCATCAGCGCCAGCATCATCGCGAGCGCCGATGTTCGTCCCGGAACTCTCATCACCTTGTGAGCCATTTCCTCAGATAGAGTGCTTTTCAGGACAATACGCATAGCATAGCTTCCATCGCAACCAGCGGGAGGACGCTCATGAGTTTGACGGGACAGGTACGACCGATTGTCGCCGCTGTGGTCGTCCTCGCGACGACGGTCTACGCGGCCCGGGCCGAGGAGGCCAATGATTATCCGACCTCGGCGCGCGCGGAATATGTCTATGGCTGCATGAAAGCCAATGGCGAGACCCGGCAGTCGATCGAGCAATGCTCCTGCTCGGTCGACGTGGTCGCCTCGATCGTCTCCTATGAGCGCTATGTCACCGCCGAGACTGCGCTCAGCATGTCGCAGGTCCGCGGCAATCTCGGCACCCAGTTTCGGACATCAGAACAGGCGAACGCGGCGGTGAATGATTTGAGGCGCGCGCAGGCTGAGGCCGAGGTGAGGTGCTTCTAGCTGACTCGCGGCGTGCCTATCGTAGTCGTCATGCCCTTGTCCCGGGCATCCACGTTCTAGCTCGGCATGACGAAGGCCGTGGATGGCCGGGACAAGCCCGGCCATGACGAGAGAAATGGCTAGCCACTCACGTCCCCGGCTTCTCCACATCCCACTCGTTCCTGAACACGTGCCCGTCCGTGTCCTGCGCTTCCGCGCGGAAGCGCCTTGCGCCGTTCGACACATAGGTAAAGCGCAGATTGGGATCTTCCGAGATCGAGATGCCGCCTTCCATCGACAGCACGGGGCTGCCGTCCTGGGTCAGCTTCAGCTGATTGATGAAGAAGGCGGGAATATAAAGCTGGGTGACCTGGTCCATTTGCAGGCCGGAATTGTTGGGGTGGCCGATCATGATCTGCGCTTCGCGGACGCGGCTCGCGGGCGCGTCCTCGCGCGCGAATTGCCGGTAGCGCATCTGACCGAGGTGGTTCTGCGCCTCTTCCGCATTCTTCCCCGCCGGAGCCGAGCAGCCGCCTGAGGCCTTCACGTAGGTCTTGGAGACGTAGAGCTGGCCGTCGCTGAGCTCGGCCACTGCGTGGACATCAGTGTAGTTGTTGACGCGCACGCGTGTGGAAATCTCCGAGACATTGGCGTCCGGCCCGAGCTCGAACTTTGCGGCCATCGGCGCCGGGTTACGATCGATCACCAGCGTGATCGAGCGGATGCGGCGGGCATCGCCCGGCGACAGCTTGGTGCGCAGGGTCACCGGCACGATCGCGGCGTCTTCGGCGCGATACGGCATCTCGATGCCGATGACGTCGTTGCCGTCGTTCATCGGACGGTTGTTGAAGATGTCCTGCACCAGGCCGGGCCAGGGATCGTAGGCCTCCTCGGCGCGCAACGGCACCGCAAAGCTGATGCCGGCCAAAGTCGCGATCAAGGTCAGGCGGAGCCTATGTCCCATCATGGTCGTGATCCCGCGCGGACGAAGCAGTTATCTGACGAACCTAGCGCGTCCGCTACTCCCATTCAATTTCCGAAAATGCTGCGGTCGCGTTGCGGGCGTTGTAATCGTCGAACAGTTCCCACTGCGATCGCTCCGTCGCGGCTGCCTTCTCGGCCGCGGTTCGGATCGATTCACCCTTCTTGTTCGAGGCACGGACGTCCGACAGCAGCGTCGAGAGATAACACCGTTCATCGGCGAGTGCCGCAGGCCAGTCGCTCACAGGGCCGTGACCGGGCACGACGCGCCTCGCGGGAACGATCTCCAGCTCTTTCAGCAGGCCAAACCAGCCGCGAATGCTGCCGTCTATCACCGGGATGTGGCGGAGAAAAACCAGATCGCCCGCGAACAGCGTCTTCGTTGTCTCATCGAATATTGTGAGATCATTGTCGCTGTGCGCGGCCGGCCATGCCCGCAAGGTCAGGCGGCGCGATCCGAGGTCGAGCGTCAGCGTGTCCGTGACGAGCAGCGTGGGCGGCACGATCTTGACGGGATCGATCAATTCGCCGCCCATAATGCGGCGAAAGTTGTCGAGATAATACGGCCCGCGCGTCGCCAGCGCTTGCGGCAACTTGCTGTGGCCGACGAAGCTGGTTCCCTCCGCGGCAAAGGCCGCATTGCCGAAAACATGATCGGGATGGCCGTGGGTGTTGATGACGTAGCGGATCGGCTTGTCGGTGCTAGCTCGTACGGCCGCCAGCAGCGCCTCGCCTTCACGAAGGCTGCCGCCGGTGTCGATCACGGCCACCGCGTCCGCGCCGACAATGAACCCGACATTGGCGATATCGCCCTCGTTCTCGCGCGTCATCAGGGCGATAGTCCCGGAGTGTACGAAGATTCCCGGTGCGACTTCGCTCACAGGCAATTCGGTCGCTTCAGCGCGTGCTAGCGTGGTCAGGCCCAGCAGGGCGAATGCAGTAATCATCGACGCGAGGTGAGACACTTTTCCGCCTCAGTTCACAGGGTTCGCCGCATTGCACTGCAGCACAACAAGGCCAACACCAAGCTTGGCGAAACATGGTGCGTCCTGCGTTGCAAGGATAGCATTCAGACAAAAGATGGAGGAAGCGCGATGACGGAGACCGGGCGACATCGTCGCTGGTTGTTCTTGCTGTGTGTGATGGCGACCTCTTGCATGGTCGGCGATGTCGCCGTGGCGCAAACGAGCGAAACGGGCGACCTTTCGTTCGAGCTGATCGATCCGAAGGTGCTGCGTGTCTGCGCCGACCCGCGCAATCTGCCGTTCTCCAACGAGAAGGGCGAGGGGATCGAGAACAAGCTCGCCGAGTTGTTCGCCGACAAGCTCCATAAGAAACTCGACTATGTCTTCTTTCCGCAAGCCACCGGCTTCGTGCGGATGACTCTGGGCGCGCATCGCTGCGACGTCATCATGGGCTTTCCCCAGGGCGACGAGCTCGTGCAGGGCACCAATCCCTACTACCGCACGTCCTATGCGCTTGTCGCGAAGGCCGGCAGCGGGCTCGAGGACGTCGATACGCTCGAAGATGCCAGGTTGAAGGGCAAGCATGTCGGCATCATCGCCGGCACGCCGCCCGCGACCAACATGGCGATCGCGGGCCTGATGGGCGATGCAAAGCCGTATCCGTTGATGATCGATACGCGCTACGACAATTCGGCCCAGGCGATGATCGACGATCTCACGGCCGGCAAGATCGACGCCGGCGTGCTGTGGGGACCGATGGCGGGCTTCTACGCGAAGAAGGCGGGCTCGCTGCACGTGACGCCGCTGGTGAAGGAAACCACCGGGCCAAAATTAGTCTATCGCATCGGCATGGGCGTGCGCGCCGCCGACCAGAACTGGAAGCGGCAGCTCAACAAGCTGATCCAGGAGAACCAGGGCGAGATCAACAAGATCCTGCTCGATTTCGGCGTCCCGCTGCTCGACGAGAGCGACCGGCCGCTCGGTGCGGAGACGGTCAAGAAAACACCATGAGCCGGCCCCTTGCCGCTGCGCTCGTGGCCGCCACCCTTTTGGCGCCGGTCTTTGCGCAGCAAGATTCGGCGCAGCAGCAGGAGCCGTTCGAACCCGAGGGCTTTCGCACCGACAATTACCGCGCGCCGGTGCCGGCGTCGCTGGAAGGCGCGCGCGTTCTCACAACGGCGGAAGCGGAAGCCATCTGGCGCGCGAAGAGCGGTGCCTTCATTGACGTGCTGCCGCGCGCGCCGAAGCCGAAGAACCTTCCCGCAGGCACGGTGTGGCGGGATACGCCGCGGAAAGACATCCCGGGCAGCATCTGGCTCCCAGATACAGGCTACGGCGCATTGGCGCCGCCTATGGACGATTATCTCCAGCGGGGCCTCGCGCGCGCGTCGCGTGGCGACAAGGCCGCGCTGCTCGTGATTTATTGCCTCGCAGATTGCTGGATGTCCTGGAACGCCGCCAAGCGCGCGCTGGCCTACGGCTATTCCAACATCGCCTGGTATCCGGACGGCACCGACGGCTGGGAGCGGGCAAAACTCCCAACAGAAGAGGCGCAGCCGGAGCCGCGCCCCAATCAGTAAGCGCTACTGCTTCTGCAACTTCGTCAGCGTGCCCGTACCATCCGTGTCGGTCGCGGAGTAGCTCACCCTGTCGCCGGCATGAACGGCATCCAGCATCGCGGCATCCTTGGCCTTGTACTGCTGCAGCGCGCCGGCGCCGCCGGCACTGCCGCCGACCGTCCCCTTCTGCGTCTGCTGGATCGAGATCGTGTTGTTGAGCCGATCAATCCTGGTGACCATTCCGGTCATGTCGTCAGCGAAAGCGCTTGATGCAAGCATGGTGACGGCTGCAGCGCCTGCGAGGATGAATCGTTTTGTTCCCATCGAGGCCTCCCGGCGTTCGAGCTTCACATCGACAAGACATCCTAGATCGATTTGGTTCCGGCAGATAGCGCGGCAAACATTAACGATCGCATTGATATCGCGGGAACTTTATGAAAGCTGTCAGCAAGCCTGACGCTATTCCATTTCTTGCTGGATCACGCGCCCCAGCGCGAACAGGCGCTGGTCGATCGTGGTCGGAACCTCGCACACGAATCGCACCACCTTGCGGCGGTCCTCGAAGATGCGGGTCTCCCAGATCAGCTGGTTGCTCATGGCATCGACCTTGGTGTCGTCGCGCGGCGTTGCGTCCTGCAGCGCCTGGAGCTGGATGGTGTCCTCGCGGATCTTGTCGGCGGCCTCACGCTGCTTGCGGCTGACCCGCTCGAGCCCGCCCATGACCTGGGAACGCTGCGCATTGAGCGTGTCGAACAGGCCGGCAAACAGCAGTTTTGCGTTCGCGGTCTTGTCGGAGGCGGAGCCCGCCAGAAATTCCTTCACCGACTTTTCGGCTTCGTCCATCGGCGTCTTGCGCGCCGCGAGCTTCGAAACCAGCGCGCTGACCTTGCTGTCGTCCTTCCATTTGGTCTCGGCATCGTCGAGCGCCGGCCCGGCCCAGACAGCGGCGAGCGAAATCTCCGGAACCTTGGCCTGCGCGCAGGGCCAATTGGGATAGCGCGGATCGGCTGCACGTGCGGCCGTGCCCGAGACAGCGAACGCAAGGGCCGCAATGGCAAGTGTCCGAACCATCATCCTTCGCCTCCCGCCGGCCCGCGACGTGCCAGCCCGCGTGACGGATCATAGGCGAAAATCGCCCCGGTCATGAAGACGATTGTACAGGTCGCAACCACCGCCAGCGAGATCCAGTTGATCTGCCCATACAATGCGAAGCGGATCAGCTCGACCGCATGGGTGAATGGATTGGCCTCGCAGACATAATAGAGATAGGGGCTGCCTTCCTGCACGCGCCAGAGCGGATAGAGTGCGGAGGACGCGAAGAACATCGGGAAGATGACAAAATTCATCACGCCGGCAAAGCTCTCGAGTTGCTTGATGCCGGAGGAGATCAGCATGCCGAGCGAGCCCAGCATCAGCCCGGACAGGATCAGCGCCGGAAGCACGGTGAGATAGCCGATCGGGGGAGGCGTGATGTCCCAGAACCAGGCGATCAGCAGGAACGCGTAGACCTGGAGCAGCGACACCGCTGTGCCCGCGAGCAGCTTGCAAAACAGCAGAAAGCCGCGCGGGAGCGGGCTCACCAGCAGCGTGCGCATATTGCCCATCTCGCGGTCATAGACCATCGAGAGCGAGGATTGCATGCCGTTGAAGAGCTGGATCATCGCCATCAGCCCGGGCGCGATGAAGACCTCGTAGAGGATGTAGGTCTCGTAAGGCGGGATGATGGAGATGCCGAGCACCTGCCGGAAGCCGGCTGCGAAGATGAACAGCCACACCAATGGGCGCACCAGTGCCGAGACGAAGCGCTCGCGCTGATGCAGGAAGCGCAGGCCTTCGCGCCAGACGATGCCGGTGAGGCAGGTCATGTACTCGGCGGCCGAGAAGCCGCGCGGCGCATCGCGCGTGGTGATGCTGCTCATGCGCCACCTCCCGGCATGGTCTGCGCACCTGTCAGGCGCATGAAGGCGGTGTTGACGTCCTGCGCGCCGGCCTCCGCGATGACGCGGCTCATCGGCCCCTGTGCCAGCACCTTGCCTTGGTGCAGCACGACGAGATCGTCGCCGGCCATGATCTCATCGAACAGATGCGTGGCCCAGAGCACGCCGATGCCTTGTTCCGTCACCAGCTGACGAACATGGCTGATGATGTCGGCGCGCGCCTTGACGTCGAGGCCGACGGTCGGCTCGTCCAGCAGTAAAAGGCGCGGCCGGTGCAGCAGTGCGCGCGCGATCTCAAGCCGGCGCATCTGCCCGCCGGAGAGATCGCGCACCTTGCTGCCGGCACGGTCGGCAAGCCCGATGCGCGCGAGCAGTTCGGCGGCTCGCGCGCGCGCCTCGCGCCGGCTGATGCCGTGGAGGGCTGCGTGATAGAGCAGGTTCTGGGTCAGCGACAGATCGAGATCGAGCGTGCGCGGCTGGAATACCACGCCGAGCAGCCGCAGCGCCTCGCCGGGGCTGTTGCTGATGTCGTGGCCGAAAATGCCGATACGGCCGGTCTGGATGCCGAACAGCCGCGTGATCAGCGAGAACAGCGTGCTCTTGCCCGCGCCGTTGAGGCCGAGCAGCGCCGTAAAGCTCGCGGGCTGCACGTTGAAGGAGACGTCGATCAGCGCGCGCCGCGGGCCGTAGCAATGGCTGACGCCGTCGATCGACAGCGCCGGCAGAGCGGCCGGATCAGGCCTTGGTGTTTCGCGTGACTCGGCAATGGGAGCGGGGCTGGTCATGGCGCGATCGTGATGCCCCAGGGCAGTTCGCCCACTTGAATGGTCTTGATCACCTTTTGCGCGGCGACGTCGATCACCGAGACATCGTTGGAGACCCCGTTGGTCACCAGCAGATATTTCTCGTCCGGTGTGAACGCCATGTGCCAGACGCGCTGGCCGACCAGCAGATATTTCGTCACCTTGCGCGTGGCGGTGTCGACCACGGCGACGCGGTTGGCGGGGCCGAGCGCGACGAAGGCGGTCTTGTCGTCCTTGGTCATGCCGATTCCGACCGGCTGGATCGCCTCTTTCCTCAACCCCGGAATCTCGAAATTGACCTTGCCGATCACCTCATGCTTGTTCGGATCGATGATCGACACCGTGCCGCCGATTTCGGAGGAGACCCACAGTTCCGAACTGTCATGCTTGAACTCGGCAAAGCGCGGCCGTGGGTCCACCAGCACATTGGCGACGATCTGGCGCGACGCGGTGTCGATGAAATGCGCCATGTTGGTCGTTTCCGACGTGTTGATCAGAATCTTGCCGTCGGGGCTGATGGTCATGCCCTCGGGCTCGACGCCAACCTGGATGTCGCCGAGGCGGGCGCGCTTCTCGAGGTCGATCACGGTCACCGTGTTGTCGTTCTCGTTGGCGACATAGAGCGTCTTGCCAGCGGCATCCTGGGTGAACAATTCCGGGTCGGGCCCGGAGGGCAGGGTGTCCACCACGGCTTGGGTCTTGGCGTCGATGACCTGGATGGTGTCGTCGTCGCCGACGGCAACCATCACGAATTTGCCGTCACGGGTGAACTCGATGCCGCGTGGGCGCTGGCCGACTTTGATGGTTTTGCCCACCGTCCAGCTGTCGGTGTCGATCACGGAGACCGTGTTGCTCTTCTCGTTCGAGACATAGGCGACGAAGGCATGCGCGGGCGTAGCCGCCAGCACCAATCCGGCGAGAAGCCCCTCGCGCAACATCCGCATCCTCATTTCAGCTTGCATTTGCTCTCCGGGCGATCGTAGCCGAGCGTATCGAGCTCGGAGACCTGGTGCAGAAAACCCTCCTGTGGCGACACCGAGACCACCATGCGGCCGTCGACCAGCAGGATCGGCTGACGGAGCTGCAGATTCCAGTCGCGCACGGTGAGCCGGGTGCCCTTGAAAGCGGCGACCTCGAAGTTGGGCCCCTTGATGAAGTCAGTGACCTTCTTGACGTCGCCGGAATTGGTGCGCGAGGTGGCCTCGCCAATCATCCGCACCGCCGTCCAGGCCTGCATGTCGAGCGCGGTCATCCGTCGCGAGTTCAGCTTCATGAAGCGGTTCTGCATCTGCGTCGCGCCCCACTGGTCCTGCGCCGCGTCCCAGCTGCGCGGCACGAGTCCGGCCGAGCCGGCGACGGGTCGCGGATCCCAGGTGCGATAGGGCAGATAGGCGCCGAACACCTCGCTTTCATCGGCGGCGACCAGCACATCATAGGCGGGCGCCTGTTGCGTGAACACCGGCATTTGGCGCTGGATCAGCGTCACGCCGGAGTCCGTGCGGCGCGCGCCGCCGGTGTCTTCGAAGGTGCGCTCCTGCACGATCTTGGCGCCGAACCGCTTCGCGGCGCGCCGCAGCGCATCGGCGTAGAGCTTGTCCTCGTCATGCGAGCCGACCACCAGCAGCCAGCGCGACCATCGCTTCCACACCAGATACTGGCCGAGCGCATCCGCGAGCATCGACCGCGTCGGCGCGGTGTGGATCACGTTGGCGCGGCAATCGGCCTCGCGCAGCCGCTCGTCGATCGCGCCGGCGTTGAACAGCAGCGTGCCGCGATCGCGCAGGGCGTCGGCGACTTTCAGCAGCGCATCGGCCGGCATGTCGGCGACGACAAAGCCATTGTGCTCGGCAAGGGCGGTTGCGGCCTGGACCGGATCTTCGCCTTGCTTGATGCGGCGCTCCTCCAGCGCAAAACGCTGGTTGAGGAATTTCCCGGTGGTGTTGTTGTCGTCGATCGCGAGGCGCGCGCCGGCAACGCCGTCATTCTCCGCGGGCTGCTCGACCAGCGACAGCGTCGATCTGGTGCCGGCGATTCCGAGATAGCCGACGCCGATCGTGACCGGGTCGGCCGCGAGCGCTTGCGCTGCTGCCAGACACAGGCCGATCGGACCGAGCAACCATCGGATCATGCTTCCTCCTGAAATCCTCCCCGGCTTGACCGCCGGTGGAGAATTGTCTCTCTTGAAGCATGACCGATTTGGCCGGGCTTGCAACCCCACATTTTGTCGTCGCGACACCACGGGCGGAATCACGTTCATGCGAGCGCTGATATGTTTCGCAGCTTTGCTGTTGATGGGTTCGACCGCGTTCGCAGGTCCGCCGAAACTTGCGGTGTTCGATTTCGAGCTGATCGACACCAGCCTGCCGGGCGAGTTCTACGGCTCCAAGCCGGAAGAGGCGCGGCTCGCGCATATCAGCGAGCAGTTGCGCAAGGAACTGACCGATTCAGGCCGGTTCCAGCTGCTCGATATCGGGCCGGTCAGGGACGCCGCCCATCACAGCAATTTGCAGGCCTGCGGCGGCTGCGACCTCAAGCTGGCTAGGCAGCTGGGCGCCGACTTGGAGATTACCGGCATGGTGCAGAAGGTCTCGAACCTGATCATCAATCTGAACATCTATTTGCGCGACGTGAAGACCGGCAACATGATCACAGCGGCGAGCGCCGACATGCGTGGCAACACCGATGAATCCTGGTCGCGGACGATGAGCTACCTGATCCGCAATCGATTGCTGGCGCCGAATTACGGGCGGCCGGAATAGGGGAGAGTGAGAGCGCTCACCCCTTCAGCCGCTCCGCATGCCAGTACAGATGATCACCCATGAACGTGGAGATGAAATAGTAGCTGTGGTCATAGCCCGGCTGACGTCGCAGCGTCAGGGGGATGTTGGCCCTGGTGCAGGCGGCTTCAAGCAACTCGGGCCTGAGTTGCTCCTTCAGGAAATTATCGGCCTCGCCGACGTCGACGAGGAAGCCGGAATATTTCGCGCCATCCTCGATCAGTGCCGCCGTGTCGTGGCTGCGCCACGCTTCCTTGTTCGCTCCGAGATAGCCGGTCAGGGCCTTAATGCCCCAGGGCACCTGCGACGGCGCGACGATCGGCGCAAACGCGCTTGCCGCGCGATAGCGGTGCGGGTTGCGCAGCGCCACCGTCAGCGCGCCGTGGCCGCCCATCGAATGCCCCATGATAGATTGCCGCTTGGCGTCGACCGGAAAATTCTCGGCGACCAGCTTCGGCAGCTCGTCGGTGACATAACTCCACATGCGATAATTACGCGCGAAAGGCGCTTCCGTTGCGTCGACGTAGAAGCCGGCGCCGAGGCCAAAATCATAGGCATTGTTGGCGTCGCCCGGCACGTCGGGCCCGCGCGGTGAGGTGTCGGGAGCGACGAAGATCAGGCCGAGCTCGGCGCAGGCTTTGCGAAATTCGCCCTTCTCGGTGACGTTGGCATGGGTGCAGGTGAGGCCGGAGAGATACCAGACGACGGGCAGCTTGGCGCCGTCGGCATGCGGGGGAACATAGACCGAGAACACCATGTCCGTTCCGGTCGCCTGGCTTGCATGGCGGTACACGCCCTGCACGCCGCCATAAGAAGTATTGGTCGAGACAGTTTGGATCGTCATGCCGTTGTGCTCCGTGGCATCTCACCACATCGAGAATGCAAATGCTTGTATGACCAAAATTTGTGGCGGCGTCAGGCCACGCCGCTGTCGATCGCCAGCCGCACCAGCTCGACCGAGGTCTTGACCCCAAGCTTCTGGCGCATGATCGAGGAGGTGTTGGCGACCGTCTTGTAGGACGATTGCACCAGCCAGGCGATCTCGGACAGGCTTTTTCCCGCGCTGAGCAGCCGCAAAATCTCCATCTCGCGCGCGTTCAGCTTCGACAGCGGGCTTTGCGCCAGCGTCGGTCCTGCGAAGGCGATGCTGCGCGCGATCGCGCTCGGCAGATAAGTGCCGCCGCCGCCGACGGTGCGGATCGCCTCGACGAGGTCGTCGGGATCGCCGGTCTTGGAGACGTAACCCTTGGCGCCGCATTCGATCGCGCGTGCGGCGAAAGCCGGGTCGTCGTTCATGCTGAACATGATGATGCGGGCATCAGCCGCGCGCTCGAGGATGCGGCGCGCGAGTTCGAAGCCGGAAACGGTCGGCAGGTTGATGTCGATCACGCAGAGGTCGGGGCGCTCGACGATGAAGACGCACTCGCCGTCCTCGGCGTCGGCGGCTTCCAGAATCTCGATCTCGCCTTCGTCGGCCAGCACGGCACGGCAGCCGGAGGCGACAATGGGATGATCGTCGACGATCAGAATGCGCATGGGCGTTCCCCGCGACAGCGCCGGACTCTTTATTTCGCGCCGCATGATGCCGAACGAGGAGGCGTGTCGGGTCATGCAACCCGGCCGGGATTGCTGTACGCTTCCGATTAGATATCGGGCGCTTCGCCTCTGTCAACGTCATCGGACAGGCGCGGGTGATGCATCGTGGGGCACGGGCGACAGGCATGTGGCAAAATCTATCCTTGCGCGGGCGCATCAACCTTCTGCTGGCGCTGCTGCTTGCGCTCGGGCTCGCCGTCAACATCGCCCGCCAGGTCGCAGAGGCCGGTCCCCGCGTACAGGCCGAAGACCAGAGCGTGATCCGGCTGGCGCGTGAGTTCATCGAGATGATCGTGACCGACCTCAACGAGGCGCCGGATCCGGACGCGACGCTGAACCGGATTGCGCGCGATCTGAACCGCCTGCGCCATGTCAGCATTGCGCTGAGCGACGCCAGCGGGAACCCGCTGACGTCGCCGCGGCCGGATGCCGGTGACGACACGCCCGGGCCGCCAGCCTGGTTCGTCAGCCTGGTTCATCCCGAGCAGACCGCCGTCAGCGTGCCGGTCTCGGTCCATGGCAAGCCCGGCTCGCTGGTGATCATTTCGCATCCCAATGACGAGATCGCGGAGATCTGGGACGCCATCGTCACGCAGCTCGAGGTCGGCTCAGTCATCGCGCTGGCGCTGTTCCTGGTGATGATGGCGGTCGTCGGCCGGGCGCTCGCGCCACTCCAGTCGTTGACACAGACGATGGGCGAGCTCGAGGGCGGCCGTTACGACGCGCGCACGGCGCCCGGCGGCGCGCCCGAGTTGGCCGCGATTTGCACCAAGCTCAATCATCTCGCGGCGACCCTGGGCGAGGCGGTCGAGGACAAGCGGCGTCTTGCCGAGCGCGCAGTGTCGCTCCAGGACGTCGAGCGCAAGGAGATCGCGCGCGAGCTGCATGATGAATTCGGACCGTATCTGTTCTCGCTGCGCGCGCATGCCAGCGCGCTCGCAAAGCTCGCCGACGGGCGCGCGCCGAGTGCGGACGCGGTGCGAAAACACGGCGGCGCGCTGCTGGAGCAGATCAACGCGCTGCAGCAATTCACCCGCCGTGTGCTGGAGCGCTTGAGGCCCGTCGGCCTCGCCGAGCTTGGCCTCGGCAAGGCCCTGGAATCGCTGTCGCGGTTGTGGCGGGAATCCCATCCCGATGTGACGATCGAAACCACGATCTCGCCGGCGCTCGGGGCGGTCGGCGAAACCGCCGACCTCACCATCTATCGCGTCGTGCAGGAGGCGCTCACCAATGCGTTCCGCCACGCCGGCGCGACCGCGATCAAAGTGGTCATCGAGCCGGCGGAGCAGCCGGGCCGCGACGGTCGCTTCTGCACCCGCGTGCGGGTCAGCGACAACGGCCACGGCATGGAGCCGGGCCAGAAGCTCGGCTTCGGCCTCGTCGGCATGCGCGAGCGTATTCTGGCGCTCGGTGGCACGCTCAACGTTTCGTCGGGCGAGGGCGGCGTCACCGTCGAAGCGCTGGTTCCGACCGCGGCGGCCTGATCCCGCCCGGCTCAAGCGGGAAAATTCCCGATCGGGAAAAATTCCCGATTTCGTCGGGAAAATTGGTGCGGAGAGTGCCCGACCTTTTGTGGCTGGTCCAGGAGCCGCCGCCGATTACACTCGTCTCGACCAAACGGCGCAAACAGAACGGCCGAAGGTTACGGGCGGGACAATGGGAATGCGCAAGTCGCGACACATGCGACGCCTGCTGATGGCTTCGGTATCGACCGGGCTGGTGTCCGGACTCCTTTTCGGGACCAACGCGCGTGCCGCGCAGGACGAGGAGACCAACGTCCAGAACCTGCCTGCCGTCGAGGTGGTGGCGCCGCGGCCGACCACGCGACGCGCGCCGTCGCGGCCGGTTGCGCGGACGGCTGCGAGCTCCGGCAAGCCCAAGGCCGGCCGGATCTACGTCTATCCGACGGTACCCGGCACGGGCAGAGGTCTCGAGGTCGACAAGGTTCCGTCGGCGATCAACGCCGTTGATGCCAACCAGATCAAGCGCACAGGCTCGCTCAACGTGACGGATGCGCTGCGCGACAACATCGCCGGGGTTAGCATCAGCGAGGTCACCGGCAACCCGTTCCAGCCAAATGTCGAATTTCGCGGCTTTGTTGCCTCGCCCATAACAGGGACGCCGCAAGGACTCGCGGTGTACCAGAACGGCGTACGCATCAATGAAGCCTTCTCGGACGCCGTCAACTGGGACCTGATCCCGACCGCGGCGATCAGGTCGGTGACGCTGGTGACCAACAACCCGGTCTTCGGCCTTAACGCGCTCGGGGGCGCGATCAACCTGCAAATGAAGGACGGCTTTACCTATCAAGGCGCAGAGCTTGATGTCATGGGCGGTTCGTTCGGCCGCATCCAGGGCTCGGCGCAATGGGGCAAGCAGGTCGACCAGAACTACGGCATCTACGCCGCGCTCGAAGGTCTGCACGATAACGGTTTCCGCAACTTCTCCCAATCGGACGTGCGGCGCTTCTACAGCGACGTCGGCTACAAGGCCGGCGATAGCGAATTCCACGTCAATATGGGGGTCGCCAAGAACGACTTCGGCGCCAACGCCACCGTTCCGGCCGAGCTTCTGGATAAATACTGGGGCGCGACCTACACGACACCGCAGACCAGCTCCAACCGCGTCGGTTATCTCAACCTGACCGCCAAGGCCGACGCGACGCCGACCTGGACGCTCGAAGCCACCGCGCATGTGCGCAGGTACGAGCAGAAGATCGTCGACGGCAATCCAACTGACGTCGGCGTGTGCACGGCGGACGCGACGCTGCTGTGCTTTGGTGACGGCGCGACGCCTGCGAATGGCACGAACGGCGTGCAGCTTGGCAATCCCTTTGCATCGGGAACGATCCTTGGTGAGATCGACCACAGTTCGATACGGTCGACCAGCTTCGGCGTATCGGGGCAGGCCACCAACACCGATCAGTTGTTCGGGCACGAGAACCGCTTCGTGATGGGCACGAGCTATGATGCCAGCGTCACACGCTACGATGCCACCGCCGAGATCGGTTCGATCGGAGAGAACTATCTCGTGAGCGGCGGCGGCATCTTCCTGGGGCCGACCGGCACGATCGCGACCGGGTTTGCCGGCCCCGTCTCACTGCGGACCGTCAATCAATATAACGGCCTGTATGCGATGGATACATTCAACGTCACGGATGCCTTCGCGATATCAGGCGGAGGCCGCTTCAACGTGGCGCGCATCTCTCTGGAGGACCAGCTCGGCACCGCGCTCAACGGCGACTACACCTATACCCGGTTCAATCCGGTGATTGGCGGCACCTACAAGATCACGCCGGAGTTGACTGCCTATGCCGGCTATTCCGAGGCCAACCGCGTGCCGACACCGCTCGAGCTCGGCTGCGCCGATCCGAACAATCCCTGTCTCATCGCGGCATTTCTCGTCTCCGACCCGCCGTTGAAGCAGGTCGTGTCCAAGACCGTGGAAGCGGGCCTGCGCGGCACCAAGGAGCTGAACATCGGCACGCTCGGATGGAAGATCGGCGGCTTCCGCGCCACCAACTATGATGACATCCTGGCCGTCCCCGTTCCCGACCGGACCGGCTTTGGCTATTTCACCAATGTCGGCAGGACCCGGCGGCAGGGGCTTGAGGCCGAGGTCAACGTCAAATCACCGACGCTTCAGTTCCAGGCGAGCTACACCTTCGTCGATGCCCGCTTCCTCGACGCATTGACGCTCGGCTCGAACAGCCCGTTCGCCGATGCCGACGGCAACATCCAGGTCTTGCCCGGCGACCAGATCCCTGCGATCCCGCGCCACCGCGTCAAGGTCGGCGTCGATTACGCCGTCACCGACGACTGGAAGGTCGGCGGCAATGCGCTGTTCGTCTCCAGCCAATACCTGGTCGGCGACGAATCCAACCAATATTCGAAGCTGCCGTCCTACACGGTCTTCAGCCTGCACACCTCCTACCAGGTCACCAAGAACCTCCAGCTCTACGGCAAGGTCGACAACATCTTCGACAACCGCTACGCGACCTACGGACAGTTCTTCGACACCGGCGCTCTGCCGAATTTCACCAACGGCGGAAACCCGTTCACCGACCCGCGCTCGCTGAGCCCGGCGCGGCCGCGGGCGTTCTATGCGGGGGCGCGGGCGACGTTCTGAGGCGGGGCAGAGGAGCGGGCGAGCGACCAACGTTTGTTTCTCGCTCACCACCGGAATGACACGGGCCGCGCGATTAACCGTTCCTTAGTGCTCACCGTGCGGATGATCAGCGCGGAAAGACCAAGGGAGACTGCTCCCATGCTCAAGGACGGTACCTACGCGGCGTGGTACAAGACGCCACTCGATCAGGGCACCGGCATCGTCCATGTCGCAGACGGCCAGATTTGGGGCCGCGACAGCCTGATGACGTACCATGGCTCCTGCAAGGTCGATGGCGATCGCTTCACCGCGACCGTGTTGACGAAGCGTCATACCGAGGGACGCGTCACGGTCTTCGGTGTCTATGATGACCTGACGCTGGACATTGAGGGCACGTGCCCTGGCAAGGTCGCGACCTACACGGCGACGGCCGGGCAGGCAGGAGGAATCGTCCTCCAGGGAACGCTCATTCTGACGGAACAGCCGGCGGCGGCGCCTGAACGAACCGGACAGCTACCGCCGTTTAATCCCGGCAAGCTTCCAAAGCTGCCGAAACGCTCGCGCTGATCGCGGCGGTCATCGCAGCCCGCCGCTTCGCCTGCATCGACATGTCGCGCCCCGGGGCAGCGCAATTCCGTATCCTCAAACTTCGGTGCCGGCGCTTCCCAAACCGCCTGCGCCCCGTCATTGTGCCGCCGCATCAATCATCTCAGGGGCCCATTAATGACGGACAAGGTCTCGCGTCGCCAGTTCGCGAAAATCGCGGGGTTGTCCGCAGCCGGCATGGCAAGTCCCCTGGAGGTCGAGGCCAGGCCGGCGTCAACACCACGCGGCACGAGCAGCTTCCCGCAAAACTTCCTCTGGGGCACCGCGACCTCGTCCTATCAGGTCGAGGGCGCCGTCAACGAGGACGGGCGAGGGGCCTCGATCTGGGACAAGTTCGTCCGCATCCCCGGCAAGATCGAGGACGGCACCAATGGCGACCGCGCCAATGAGCACTATCACCGCTACAAGGAGGACATTGCGCTCATCAAGGAGCTCGGCTGCAAGGCCTATCGCTTTTCGGTGGCCTGGCCGCGGGTTTTTCCGGATGGCGACGGCAAGCCGAACCCGAAGGGGCTCGACTTCTACAATCGCCTGGTTGACGAGCTCCTGAAGAACGGCATCGAGCCGTGGCTGACGCTCTATCACTGGGACCTGCCGCAATCGCTGCAGGACCGCTTCGGCGGCTGGCGCTCGACCGAGACCTGCAAGATCTTTGGCGACTATTCGGCCTATGTCGCCCAGCACCTGACCGATCGTGTCAAGAACGTCTTCACGCTGAACGAGAGCGGCCGCTTCGTCTATTTCGGCTACGGCACCGGTATCGATGCGCCGGGCCTCACTTTGCCGCAGGCCGAAGTCAACCAGATCAGGCATAACAGTGCGCTCGCGCACGGGCTCGCGGTGCAGGCGGTGCGCGCCCATGGCCGCCGCGGCACGCGGGTGGGGCCAGCCGAGAATATCGACGCCTGCATTCCCGCGATCGATGCGCCCGAGCATGTCCGCGCCGCCGAAATCGCGCTGCGTGAGATGAATGGCGGCTATCTCAACGTCATCATGACGGGCCGCTACACCGAGGCGTTCCTGAAATACGCAGGCAGCGACGCGCCGAAATACACCGACGCCGAGTTGAAGACCATCTCCTCGCCGGTCGATTTCCTCGGCCTCAACATCTATGCGCCGCAGCACTACATCGTGCCGTCCGACCAGGGCGCGGGCTTCATGCCGCTGCCGATCCCAAAAGCCTTTCCGCACATGAACTCGGACTGGCTGCGCGTCGGCCCCGAGACGATCTATTGGGTGCCGAAGCTCGCGGCCAAGATCTGGAAGACGGATGCGATCTATATCAGCGAGAACGGCACCTCCGGCGACGACCAGGTGAGGCCCGACGGCAAGATCTACGATACCGACCGGATCATGTATCTGCGCAACTATCTCGCCCAGCTCCAGCGCGCCACCGCCGAGGGCGTGCCGGTGCGCGGCTATTTCCTCTGGAGCCTGATGGACAATTTCGAATGGGTGTTCGGGCTCAACAAGCGTTTTGGGCTCTACCACGTCAATTTTGACACGCAGGTGCGCACGCCAAAACTCAGCGCAAGCTTTTACCGAAACGTGATCGCGAAGAACGCGGCCGGGGCGTGATGGCTTGAGGCCGGATTTTACGTGCAGCGGAAAATGCGGGTGAGGGGCGTAACGCCGCTCATTGACTCCGCTCTCCCTCTGATTCAAAACCGCCTCAACACACACAACAAGAGGACAACGCCAATGGCTGACGCGCTGATCATCGATGCCTGCCGTACCCCGCGCGGCGTCGGCAAGGCCGGCAAGGGAGCACTCTCAGGCATTCATCCGCAGCAGCTCGGTGCCACCGTGCTGCGCGCGCTGGCGGATCGCACCGGCATCAACACCGCCGATGTCGACGACATTGTCTGGGGTTGCAGCGCGCAGGTCGCAACGCAAGGCGGCGATCTCGGCCGCATGTCGGCGCTCGATGCCGGCTATGACGTGCGCGCCAGCGCCGTGACGCTGGATCGTTTTTGTGGCTCCGGCATCACCAGCGTCAACATGGCGGCATCCTCGATCATGGCGGGCGCGGAAGACCTCGTCGTCGCCGGCGGCTGCGAGATGATGTCGATGGAGGGTCGCCGTGGCGGCGGTCCGATGATGATGGACTCTGGCAATCTGCGCCTGCGGGCGCGGCATCCGCAGTCACATCAGGGCGTCTGCGCCGATGCGATCGCGACGCTGGAAGGCATCACGCGGCAGGATGTCGACGCGCTCGGGCTCGAAAGCCAGAAACGTGCAGCGCAAGCGATCGCCGGCGGTCACTTCAAGAAGAGCCTCGTGCCCGTCCATCGCGAGGACGGCAGCCTCGCGCTGGACCACGAAGAATATCCGCGGCCGCAGACCACGATGGAGGGCCTCAGCGCGCTGAAGCCCGCATTCCCCGCGATTGCCGACTATGCGCTCGACGACAAGGGCACGACGTATCGTGGTCTTATCCTCCAGCAATATCCGGACCTCGACATCGATTTCATGCATCACGCCGGCAATTCGTCCGGCGTCGTCGACGGCGCCGCCGCCATCCTGTTGGCATCACCTGCTTACGCGAAGGCGCATGGCCTCAAGCCGCGCGCCCGCGTGGTCGCGATGGCCAACATGGGGGACTCGCCGACGCTGATGCTGAACGCGCCGGTGCCGGCCACGCGCAAGGTGCTGGCGAAGGCGGGGCTGACCATCGACGACATCGACCTGTTCGAGATCAACGAGGCCTTTGCGGTGGTGGCGGAAAAATACATCCGCGACCTCAAGCTCGACCGCGCCAAGGTCAACGTCAATGGCGGCTCGATCGCGCTCGGCCATCCCATCGGCGCCACCGGCTCGATCCTGATCGGCACCGTGCTCGACGAGCTGGAACGGCGCGACCTCAAGCGTGGTCTCGTCACCATGTGCGCCGCCGGCGGCATGGCGCCGGCCGTCATCATCGAGCGTATCTAGCGCGAGCTAAGCTCGTCGCGGCCCCGTAAGAGAGCACCCGCAATCGCGGCAATGCGATGATCTAGCCCTATTTTTCAGGGTGAATCGCGCTCCGTCTCCGACAAAGAGGCCGGTCGTCGCTTGTCGAAAGCGTCGAATCAGCTTTAGCAAGGCTGCTTGCGGGCCTTTGAAACAAGGCAAAAACCGCTGCCCAAGGTGCCTCCCGCTCAGGAAGCCGCTAAAATGCAGGGTTTTTTGCCACAGGGGGCCAAAAAAGCCCGTAAAACCGCGACAAAACTGTGCAGAAGGCTATAGGCCTTCGCCGGTTGGTCTAATATGCAACCGGCAACGAATCAGAGGAGACACGATGCCAGCCCAAATGTCCAAATCGCAGTTGATTGAAAAGATTGCGACCGCCACCGAGCTTTCCAAGCGCGACGTCAAGAGCGTCATGGAGACGCTGACGGATGTCGGCCATAAGGAGCTCAAGAAGAACGGCCTGTTCCTGGTGCCGGGCTTCGCCAAGTTCGTGGTGATCAAGAAGCCCGCGACCAAGGCGCGCAAGGGCACCAACCCGTTCACGGGTGAAGAGATGATGTTCAAGGCCAAGCCGGCCCGGAAGATCGTCCGCGCTCGTCCGGTCAAGGCTGCCAAGGACGCCGTGTCCTAAGAACGCAAAGGCCCCCTCGTGCGAGGGGGCCTTTTGTCTTCGACGATCGCAAGGGCTGAGGCGGAGGGGCTCAGTCCCTGCGACGTTTGACCCGGACCGGGATCGGCTGAAGCCGCGGCTCGGGTCCTGCGAGCGCTTCGCGCACCCGGTCGATAGCACGATCAAGCAGCTGGCGCAGTCGCTGCGTCTTGCGTGATCTCTTCGCCCCTTCCAGCAGTTTCTTCATCGTCTTCACTCCGCCGCTTCGACCTTGACGTCGACCTTGGCCTCAACCGGCTCCAGCGCCGCGGCGATGGCCTCGTCGACGCGCTCCAGCCAGATGAATTCCAGGTTGTCCCGTGCGCTCTTCGGGATGTCGTCGTAGTCCCGCCTGTTGCGCGCCGGCAGCATCACCCGCTTCAAGCCTGCGGCCGCCGCTGCCACCACCTTCTCCTTGATGCCGCCGACCGGCAGCACCAGGCCGCGCAGCGAGATCTCGCCGGTCATCGCGGTGTCGCTCCGCACCGTGCGGTTGGTGAGCAGTGACGTCAGCGCCGTGAACATCGCCACGCCCGCGCTCGGTCCGTCCTTCGGGGTGGCCCCTGCCGGCACATGAACGTGGATGTCGCTCTTCTCGAACAGCGACGGATCAATGCCGAGCTGCGTGGCACGGCTCTTCACCAGCGTCAGCGCCGCCTGCACGCTCTCGCGCATGACCTCGCCGAGCTGGCCGGTCAGGATCATCCCGCCCCGGCCGGGCACGCGCGAGGCTTCGATAAACAGGATGTCGCCGCCGACCGGCGTCCAGGCAAGGCCGGTGGCCACGCCCGGAATGCTGGTGCGCTGCGCGATCTCGCCTTCGAAGCGCGGCTGTCCCAGAACATCGGCGATGTCCTTCGCGCTCACCACGACCTTCGCAGCCGTACCTTCGGCGACCTGCACCGCGGCATGCCTGAACACCTTGCCGATCTCGCGCTCGAGGTTGCGCACGCCGGCCTCGCGGGTGTAACCCTTGACGATCAACTTCAGCGCCTCCGGCTCGATCTCGGCCTGCTCGGCCGTCAGGCCGTTGGCCTCCAGCTGCCGCCGCACCAGATAGCGCTGCGCGATCTCCAGCTTCTCTTCCTGGGTATAACCGGCGAGGCTGATCAGCTCCATGCGGTCCAGCAGCGGACCCGGAATCTGGTCCAGCATGTTGGCGGTCGCGATGAACACCACGCGCGACAGATCGAAGGGCACGCCCAGGTAATTGTCCCGGAACGTCCCGTTCTGCTCGGGGTCGAGCACCTCCAGCATGGCGGCCGAGGGATCGCCCTGCACGCCACGCCCCATCTTGTCGATCTCGTCCAGCATCATGACGCAGTTGCGGCTACCCGCCTTCTTGATGCCCTGGATGATGTTGCCGGGCAGCGCGCCGATATAGGTGCGCCGATGACCGCGGATCTCGGCCTCGTCATGCACGCCGCCAAGGCTAACGCGCACGAAGGGGCGATCCATCGCGCGTGCGATGGATTGTCCCAGCGAGGTCTTGCCGACACCGGGCGGACCGACAAAGCACAGGATCGGTGCCTTGCCCTGCGGGGCGAGCTTGCGCACCGCCAGATATTCGATGATCCGGCTCTTGATCTTCTCCAGGCCAAAATGATCCGCATCCAGGATGCGACGCGCTTCCTTGATATCGATCGGCTTCTCCGCAGGCAGCGCCCAGGGCAGCTCGATCAGCCAGTCGAGATAAGTGCGGACCATGCCGGCTTCACCGGCGGCCTCGGGCATGCGCTCGTAGCGGCGCAGCTCTTTCCTGGCATGTGCGTCCGCTTCCGGCGGCATGTTAGCCTTGGCGATGGCAGAAGTCAGCTCGGCGACCTCGGCCGCCTTGCCGTCGCCTTCGCCGAGCTGGCGCTGAATGGTCGCCATCTGCTCGCGCAGGATCGCCTCGCGCTGCCGCTCGTCGAAGGACGCCTTGGTCTTTTGGCCGATCTCGTTGGAAATGCGCAGCACCTCCAGCCGTTCGGCCAGGTGCTTCGACACCTTCTCGACCCGCAAGGTCAGGTCGATGGTCTCCAGCACCTCCTGCTTGTCCTGCGGCTTGATGTCCATGAACGAGGTCGCCAGATCGGCCAGCGCGCCGGGCGCGGTGGTGCTCTGGAACATCGCGACCAGCTCGGGCGGCGCCTGCGGCAGCAGCTCGATCGCCTCGATCGCCTGGCGTTGCAGATTCAGCGCCCGCGCCTCGATCTCGGGCGAGCTCGTGGTCGGCTCCGGAATCTGCTGGAAGCGCACAGCCGGGAATGGCGTCCCCGGCAGGAAATCGAGGATGCGCGCGCGCTGCACGCCCTGGCAGACGATGTGGTGGGTGCCGTCGGGCGCAGTGATGTAGCGCACGATGTTGGCGATGGTTGCGACCCGATAGAGATCGTCCGGCCCGGGCTCCTCGGTTTCGGGGCTGCGTTGCAGGACGATGCCGATCGGCCGCTGCTCGCGCAGCGCCTGCTGCGCGGCGGCGACCGACTTCGGCCGCGCGATCGCGATCGGCGCGATGGCGCCGGGGAACAGCACCATCTCGCGCACGGGGATGATGATCAGTGCGTCTTCGGGGATCTTCACGTCAGTATTGGTCTGTGCGGTATTCATCTGTTCGGTGGCCATGATCGACCTCAGGATTTGGCGAGGCGCAGTGCGACGCAGCCGTCCATCACGAAGCGGCTGATGGCGTAGCGGCCAAGGGGCAATGCAATGCGGCGCTCAAAACGCCCCTGCGGCAGCTCCAGCCGGTGGATGCGGGCGTTGCGAAGCTCCGGCGGAAGGGTGCGCTGGCCGGAGATGACGAGCACGCCGTCATGGATCACCGTCTCGACATTGTCCGGATTGACGCCGGGAAGTGCCACCAGGATCAAGAGCTCATGCTCGGTCTCGAGCACGTCGATCGGCGGCTCCCAGCAGGCCTCCTGACGGCCGAACTGCTGCCGCATCCGTTCGGCGCGGTTGAGTTGGTCCACGGCTTCGGACAGCATCCAGTCGAAGGGATTTTTGGGTTGCATGGCAAGACTCGGGGAAGGCGCTGCGGTGGGAAAACGAGGATATGGGGATGGTTCCTGCAAATTCCAGCATCGCGCGTTTGGAGCATGGCTGGCCCGTCGGAGGGGAGAATGCCCTTGCGGTCAGACGCGCCGACGCCGCGGAGATCTTCCGCGGCGCCGGAGGCAACAATTGGGCGAGATGCGCGGGATCAGGCGGCTTCGCGGTACTCTTCCTCCGCTTCGAGGTTGATGACCGAGGTGGCGAGCTCGGACAGCGTATGGTCGGTCGCCTCTTCCTCCTCCAGCGTCGCCTGGAGCAGTTGGGCTGCTTCCGACATGCCGAGCTCCTCGGCCCAGGTGCGCAGCGTGCCATAACGGGAAATCTCGTAGTGCTCGACGGCTTGCGCCGCGGCGAGCAGGCCGGCGTCGAGGGCAGGGGCGTTCTTGAAGTCCTTCATGATCTCGGCGCCCTCATCCGTGATGCCGTTGATGGCTTCGCAGGGCTTGCCGCGCGCAGGCTTGCCCAGCATCTTGAAGATCTGATCGAGCCGTTTGACCTGGCCCTGCGTCTCCCGCAGATGCTTGTTGAAGGCCGCCGCGAGGTCCTTCGAATGGGCGGCCTTGGCCATCTTGGGCAGCGTCTTGATGATCTTGTTCTCAGCGAAATAGATGTCTTTCAATGTCTCCAGAAACAAGTCGCTCAGCATCTTCGGAGCCTGACGCGGACGGCGTGCCGCGGTCTTCTTGGTAGTGCGTTTCTTCGCTTGCTTAGCCATAAATCCTCCTCATGAGGCGACACGGGAAGGCATGCCCTTCCTCAATCCTCACGCGATCAAGAGCCGGCGTCCGCAAATGTTCCTCGCGAAGGTCCTCGCGAGCCGCTATGGCTGGCCATCTGATCCACGTCCGGCCGAGACGCCTAACCCATGCTCGACTTCGCTCTGTCCGCCTTCGTCACGCTGCTGCTGGTGGTCGATCCCGTCGGCCTTGCGCCGGCTTTCCTGGCCGCGACCGGGGGCATGCCCGATACGATCAAGCGGACGGTCGCGCTGCGCGCCCCGTTCATCGCGGCGTCGATCCTGGTCGTGATCGCGCTGGTCGGAAACTGGCTGCTGCGCCAGCTCGGGATCGGCATTCCCGCCTTCCAGATCGCTGGCGGGCTGCTGCTGTTCGGCGTCTCCTACCAGATGATCTTCGGCGACCGTCCGCATCGCGAGGCGCGGGAGGCCGACAAGGCGACCGCGGAGCATGCCTCCGATATCGCGGTGTTTCCGCTCGCCATCCCCATGATGGCCGGTCCCGGGGCGATCGCGACCACGCTGCTCCTGACGGGGAATGCCGGCTACGGGGCGAGGCTCGCGGTCATTATCGCGGTGGTCCTCGCGGTCTGCCTGCTCTGCATGCTCTGCTTTGTCTCAGCTCAGCTGATCGCGCGGACACTGGGGCGTACCGGAAATGCCGTGCTGTCGCGCGTGCTCGGCATGCTGCTCGCGGCCTATTCTGTGCAATTCGTGATCAACGGCATCGTGGCTGTTCGGGCCAGCCTGTCATAGCGTCGCGGTAATCCGTTAGCTTGTTGATTTTACGGGATATTTACTGGTATCCCGGCAGACTTGGCGATCCGGATCCGCTTTTCCTTGCACTGCCGCATTGCTTTGACGTACTTCCGATCTAACAAACGTCCATCGCCAAGAAGTCGAGATGAAGTCGAGATGAATTCGGGATGTCGATGACAGCGGACGAGCTCGACAAGAGACAGGCCATCATCGACGCCTGCCGCCGCATGAACGCGCTCGGCATCAACCAGGGCACCTCGGGCAATATCAGCGCGCGTTTCGGCAATGGGCTGCTGATTACGCCGACCGGCGTGCCCTATGAGGTCATGACGCCCGGCCAGATCGTGTTCATGGCGATGGACGGCTCGCACGCCCCCAACCAGAAGCCCTCCAGCGAGTGGCGCTTCCACCTGGACATCCTGAAGGCGCGCGGCGACGTCAATGCCGTCGTGCACGCCCACCCGACCTATTGCACCATCCTGGCGATCATGGGCATGGACATTCCGCCGGTGCATTACATGATCGCGGCTGCCGGGGGCGACAGCATCCGTTGCGCGCCCTATGCGACGTTCGGCACGGCGGAGCTGTCCGAATACGCCGTGCGGGCGCTGGCGGGGCGGTTCGCCTGCCTGCTCGACCATCACGGCATGATCGCGGTCGGCAAGACGCTCGACAAGGCGATGTGGCTCGCTGTCGAGGTCGAGACGCTGGCGCGGCAATATCATGGCTGTCTCCAGATCGGCAAACCGCCGCTATTGTCGAGCGCCGAGATCGAGCGGGTCCGCCAGCGCATGGCCGGCTACGGCATGTCGGAAGGGTAGGACGGGCCAGCGGTGTTCGCACGGATCAGATATTTCGTCGACGGCAAGGGCACGAACCGCACCATGGTTCGGCTGCGCGCGCTGTTGCGCAGCAACGAGTTCTACCTGATCCCGCTCTCGCTCGTGATCGGCACGCTCGCCGGCGCGATCGTGACGCTGATGGCCGAGATCGCGCAGATCGCCCATGTCGTGATCTACGGCATTCCCATCGACGTGCGCCTCTCGGCCAACACATATGTGAGTCCGTGGGCGGCGCTGATCGCGCCCGCGCTCGGCGGCCTGGCGCTCGGCATCATGGAATGGTGGCGGCGGCGATGGAAGATTTCCAGCGCGGTCGACCCGATCGAAGCCAATGCGCTGCGCGGCGGCAATCTGTCGATGCGCGACAGCGTGGTGGTGTCGAGCCAGACGCTGATCTCGAACGGCTGCGGCGCCTCCGTCGGTCTCGAAGCCGGCTACACCCAGATCGGCTCGGGCATCGCCTCGCTGTTGGGAAAATTCTTCAATCTCCGCCGTAACGACCTCCGGCTGATCGTCGGCTGCGGCGCTGCGGCTGCGATCGCAGCGGCCTTCGGCGCGCCGATCACCGGCGCGTTCTACGCCTGCGAGCTGATCGTCGGCGTCTATTCGGTCGGCAGCGCCGCGCCGATCCTGGCGGCCTCGCTCGCGGGTGCGCTCACCGCGCAATGGCTCGGCGGCGCGCCTTACTCGATCGAAATACCGAAAGTCAGCGCCGTCGGCGTCGAGCAATATCTGGCCCTGATCGGGCTCGCGCTCGTCACCAGCGGCGTTGGCATCGCGGTGATGCGCTCGTCCTCGATGTTCGAGCGGCTGTTCAAGTGGTTACCGGTCTGGCTGCGCCCCGTGATCGGCGGCCTCATCGTCGGCAGCTTCGCCATCGTCACGCCGCAAGTGCTGGCGGCCGGCCACGGCGCCATGATACTCGATCTCTTTCACGACATGACGATCGGCCTGATCGCGATCATCATCGCCCTGAAGGTGACGGCCTGCCTGATCTCGCTGGCTTCGGGCTTCCGCGGCGGTCTCTTTTTTGCCTCGCTGTTCGTCGGCAGCCTGATCGGAAAGTTCTTCGCCGCGGTGCTGCTGCTGATCAGTCCCCACTTCGTGATCGATCCGCTGGTGGCGATGCTGACCGGCATGGCCACCCTCGGCGTCGCCATCGTCGGCGGCCCCCTGACGATGTCGTTCCTTGTGCTCGAGATGACCCGCAATGTCGACGTCACCGCCGTGGTGCTGGCCGGCTGCATCGTCACCTCGATCAGCGTCCGCTTCATGTTCGGCCACTCCTTCTCGACCTGGCGCCTGCATCTGCGCGGCGAGACCATCCGCAGCGCCAATGATGTCGGCTGGCTGCGCAATCTCACCGTCGAGCGCCTGATGCGCTCCGACGTCGGCAAGGTGCCGTCGACCACGACGATCGCTGCGACCCGGAGCGAATTTCCGCTGGGGTCGCGCCCCGGAATCGTCATCGTCAACAATGCGGACGAATATGTCGGTCTCGTTCTGCTGCACGATTTGTTCTCCAGCGATCTCGATACCATCGCCGACGATATCCAGATCATCGAGCTCGCGCGCCTGACCGACATCGTGCTGATCCCGGAAATGAACGTGAAATCGGCGATGGCGGTGTTCGACGAGGCGGAGGCCGAAATGCTGGCGGTGGTCGATTCCACCGACAGCCGCAAGGTGGTTGGCTTCCTGACCGAGACCACCGCCCGCCGCCGCTATGTCGAGGAAATCGACAAGGCCACGCGCGGCGTGCTGGGGGCGCTGTCTTAGGCACCCGGCAAGTCGACGCTGGCACGCGCAGCGGACTTGCCAGATCGTTCACAACCTCTAGGCTAGGGACGAACGGCTGGGCTGGTGCCCTGGCCGCAGTCAGCGACGAGGGACGTGCGATGTCGGACACGCTTCGCCTGTTGCTTGCCTTGCTCGAACTCGCGCCCCGGTTGAAGGATCTGCTGGGCGATAAATGGCCTCCTTATGGCGAGGAGTTGATGGAGCTGGCCGGGCGCGCCGGCCACGGCGACGATCCGGATGAGCTTCGCCGGGCGCTCGACCTGTTGGTCGTGCGGCTGCTCGCGGAGCCGCCGGCGATGGAATTCGTGGAGCAGGTGATGGCGGAGACGGCGCCCACGGCCGCCGTGGAGACCGTGACCCGGCGCGGCCAGGTTTCGCCGCTTGTGGTCCCGGATGCCGTCCAGCCGAGCACGGATGAGGCGACAGGTGTCGTCACCATCCCCGTCTTCTACGGCACCGACCGCGCCCGGGGTGACGACACGCCGGCGAACTATTTTCGCGGCGAGCGCGGGGCGCCTGTATTCGGGGTCGCGGAGGTCAGCGTGCCCACGCGCGGCCGTGATCTCGGCGCGCTGACCAGCCCAAGCTGGTGGCGTCTCGAGTTCTCGGCCAATCCGGAAAAACATGTGATCCTCAAAACCATCGGGGCACTTGACCGGGACGTCTTCGTCACGAGCCTGAAGGACTCGGTTGCGGCGGCAGGCGAACACGACGTCCTGATCTTCGTGCACGGCTACAACGTGAGGTTCGAGGATGCGGCGCGGCGGGCCGGGCAGCTTGCGGTGGATCTGAAATTCGCAGGCAGGACGCTGCTGTATAGCTGGGCGTCGGCGGCGGACACCAAGAAATACACGGTCGATGAGAGTACGATCGACTGGTCGCGCGATCATTTCGAGGCGTTTCTCCAGCTTGCGCTCGGCGAGATCGATGCCGGCAAGGTTCACATCATCGCCCACAGCATGGGCAACCGTGCAGTGATCAACTCGCTCGAACGCGCCACGTCCTGGCAGCTGCCGGCCGGCGCCGCGAAGCTCGGTCAAATCATCTTTGCCGCGCCCGACATCGATCGCGACCGCTTCGTCCAGCTCGCCGCAAAATTCAGGGGCTGCGCCGCGCGCGTCACGCTCTATGCCTCGTCCCGCGACGTCGCGCTGCTGGCCTCGAAATTCGTGCACGGCTATCCCCGGGCGGGTGAGGCCGGCGAGGCACTGCTGGTGGTCGATGGCGTCGATACGATCGATGCGTCGCTGGTCGACACCAGTCTGGTCGGCTTGCGCCATTCCTATTTCGGCGAAAAGCGCTCGATCCTGAACGACATGTTCAACCTGATCGCACAGCAACTCGCACCCGACCAGCGCTTCGACCTCCAGGCCGCAGGCGATGCGCTCCGGAGATACTGGAGTTACCGCGCCTAGACTTGGCAGTTCGGTTTACAATGGTTCGAAGCGCGGCAGATTGCCGCGATCATGAAACCATTTCGGTGCTTTGCGCATTGTGCGTTGTCTCCATATTCTCTGTCTTGAGCGAGAAACGAGGACGTTAAGATGAGTGACAGGTCCGTGAATTCGAGAATTGTCCGAAGCACTACGCTGGCCGCGTTGGCTAGTGTCGTCCTGGTTGCAGCTTCCATCTCGCCTTCGGCCGCCGCTTCCGCGACGCCCGCCAAGGCGCCGGCCGCGGTGGCCTCATCAAATGCGACCGATTTCAGCGCCGCGCGACGTCATCGCCATTATCGGCGCGGACCGAGCGCTGCGGGCCTTGCCTTTATGGGTGCCGCGGCCGGTTTGATCGGGGGCGCGATCGCCGAAAGCCGGCGCCAGGAGTACTACGACAATTATTACCATGGCGGCCCGCGCTATTATGGTCCCGGCTATGGCTACTATGGCGGTCCGCGCTACTACTACGATCCGTATTGATGTTGCCGTAGCCCGGATGGAGCGAAGCGAAATCCGGGACCGCTGGAGCTTGTGGCAAGACCCGGATTGCGCTTCCGCCGTCGCTCTTCGAGCTACGGCGGACAAGCCGCTCCATCCGGGCTACGGGATCGGGGCGTGCCTGTGTCGCCTGTCTGTCAATCCCGCCGCACAAAAATATTTCACTTTACCGAAATTCGGAAATA